>DATJXL010000259.1:0-23190 GCA_035500135.1 Kofleriaceae bacterium | reverse complement strand
CGAGCTACAACAAGTGGGCGCTGCTCGGCGGCCTGCGCAGCTCGTCGCAGATGATGTCGTACGAGGTCGCGATGGGGCTATCGCTGATGGGCGTGTTCCTCATCACCGGCACGCTCGAGCCCGGCGCGATCGCCTCCAACGGCGCGACGACGGACATGTCGCCCGCGAACCCGCTCAACTGGCTGTGGCTGTGGCAGCCGGTCGGCCTGATCCTGTTCTTCACGGCGGCGATCGCCGAGACCAAGCGCGCCCCGTTCGACATCCCCGAGGGCGAGCCCGAGATCATCGGCTACTTCGTCGAGTACTCCGGCATTCGCTGGGGCATGTTCTTCCTGGCCGAGTTCATCGAGATCGTCTTCATCTCCGCAGTGATCGCGACCGTGTTCTTCGGCGGCTGGCAAGTGCCGTTCCTCGATCCCGACGGCTTCCGCTACGGCTGGTACCACTTCAACCTGCCGCACGGCCTGGTCGTGGGCCTGCAGTTCGTCGCGTTCGGCGTGAAGGTCGTGCTGCTGTGCATGTTCCAGCTGCTCGTCCGGTGGACGCTGCCGCGCTTCCGCGTCGATCAGCTGATGAACCTGGGCTGGAAGGTGCTGCTGCCGCTCTCGCTCGCGAACGTGATGGTGACCGCGCTGATCAAGCTCGTGTTCATGTTCGTGAAAGGAACCTGATGTCCACCGCGCACGACGACCATCACGAAGCAGCGCACGAAGGCCTCAAGGTCCTCGCGACGCATGGCAAGGTGCGCACGGTGCAGGTGGCGCGGCCGGCGCCGCAGGACGCGTCGTTTCTCGCCGCGACCGCGAAAGGCCTCGGCATCACGCTCAAGCACTTCGCGCGAAACTTGTTCCTCCCGCTACGCAGCGCGAAGTCGCGGTCGCGCGCCGGTGCGCCCGACGACGAGGCGTGGAAGAACGAGATCGAGACCGTCCAGTATCCAGAGGAGAAGGTCACGTATCCGGAGCGGTTCCGCGGCCTGCACCGCCTGACGCTGCGCGAGGACGGCGCGGTGCGCTGCGTCGCGTGCATGTGCTGCCCGACCGTGTGCCCGGCTCACTGCATCACGATCGTTCCCGAGGAGAGCAACTCGAAAGCGATCGAGAAGCGCCCGGCGATCTTCGAGATCGACGAGCTGCGCTGCGTGGTGTGCGGGCTGTGCGTCGAGGCGTGCCCGTGCGACGCGATCCGCATGGATACCGGCATGCACGCGCATCCGGTCGAGGAGCGCGCCGACGCGATCGAGACCAAGGAATCGATGCTCGCGCGCGGCGTGAAGTCTATCGCGAAACAAGGCGGCGAAGGACCGAATTGGCGCGAGGGCGACGCGGGCGCGAAATCCGCGAAGTGATCCGCGAATTCGGCGAAGTGATCCGGTTCGCGTTTTTCGGTTGACGAATTCGATCGCGATCCCTATTTATAGAAATCGAGCACGGGCTGTCTGATGCGATACCCGGGGCAAATCTGTCTCCTACATTTCTATCCAGGGATCTGCCTCTGTTCCGGGAGTGCACGCCCGCTCGTCGGGAAGCCCGATGGATTATGCGGAGCCCACCTACGTAAATCGTAGGGGATAGACTGCCCTACGGTCGGACGGTCGTGCTCGTTTTTGGGGTGCAGCGATGAAGAGTCGCTGCACCCCTTCTGTTTTGCGATCTTCCTGTGCGTCGTAGTCGTAGATGACCCGCTAAGGCGCGGCCAGGACCGCGATCTCGGCCGCGGAGAGCGCGCGGTCGTATAGCCGGAGGTCATCGACCACTCCGTCGAGCGGGTATTCAGGAATCGGCACGTTGTCGGCGCCGACCACGATCGGGTTTGTATCCCAATCGATATGGGTCGTGCTGGTCGCCTCCGCCACGCCGTCGAGATAGCCATGCTTGGTCGTCCCATCCCACGTCATCGCCACGTGGTGCCAGCTCTCGAGCGCGATCATCGACGTGCTGTATTGAAAGTCGCCGCCTGAACCGTTCTGGTTGCTGTAGTAAAAAATCTCCATCGACGAATCGACGCTCACGCAGAACGTGTCGTCGTCGCCGCTGCCGAGCGGCTTGCACGCCGCGCCGGCATAGGTCGCCGGATACGCGTGCACGCGGATCCATGCTGCGATTGTGAAGCCCGATGTGGTGTCGAGATCGGCGGTGTGATCGACGACGACCTGGCTGGTGCTCGCGACGAAGTCATATGCCATGCCATGGACGCCCGCGCTCAAGACGGGACACGTCGAGCACGACACGGCATGGCCACGCGCCGAGTCGAGAATGGCCCCATTGTCCGGCGCCTCGTCCATCCGCAGCCACAGCACGAGCGTGGGATCGACCACGAGGGCGTCGCCGCTCGCGTCCGAGGTCCCGGTAGCGTCGAAATCCAGCCGTCCGCACGCCGATGCCCCCAGCAGCGCCGCAAGCGTCGAGAATCGTCGCACCGCGATATCTCGAAAGGCTCGCACGACCACGTGCCGCTGTCGACCGCTCCCCGGCCAGCTCACGGCTCGCCGCAGAACCGACCGCTACCGATCGGCGGGCAACCGCGCAGCGCGAGGATGTCCATCGTGGCCGCGACGCCGATGTGGATCAGCACGCCGCCCCAGATCGAGCGCGTGCGCATCGCGAGCGTGCCGAGGATCAGGCCCGCGCCGATCGCGCCGAGCGTCTCGGGCAGCGGCTTGCCGTAGTGGATCATGCAATACGGGACGATCATCACGAAGATCGCGTTCGATCCGCACGCCTTGCGCAGGCCGTTCAGGATGAACCCGCGGAAGAACACCTCGAGCGAGATGAACTGAGCCGCGTAGAGCAGCTCCCACAGCACGAGATCGATCACCGAGCGATTCGCGAGCCGGTAGAACGGGTACGTGTTGCGGAACGCGTGCGTCGTCGACGCGAGCAGCACGGCCGGCAGCACGCACAGGAACAGGACGCCGTAGATCCACAGGTGCTTGAAGAAGCCGCGCGGCGACAGGTGGTAATCGAGGACGCGCTCGCCCGGCATCAGCGCGAGCACGGTCATCGGGATCACGACGTAGCCGAGCACGCGCCAGCCCGACCACCACGCGAAGCCCTCGAGCGTGTAGTACGGGTCGGCGCCGTGCGGCTTGAAGTGATCCTCGAAGAAGCCGCGATCGCCGATGTACTCCTGCAGCGTGAGCGACACCGCGACCGTGACGAGGATGACGAGGATCTGCCACTTGAACGTGCCGGCCGCGCCCGGTGGGCGAACGGTCTCGCGATCGATCGCTCGCCATTGATCCACCGAGACCTTGCGGATCATCCGCCACGCCCAGCGCGGCGCGGTGACGAACGGCGACTCCGGGAACACTAACTACTTCTTCCCGGCCGCGATCGTCTCGGCGGTCTTGCGCAGCCGGCGGCGCACGAGCTCCTTGCCGAGCACGACCATCGTCTCGAACAGCGGCGGCGAGGCCTTGCGCGCGGTGATCGCGAGCCGGAGCAGCATGAACGCGTGCTTGGTCTTCCAGCCGAGCGCCTCGCTCCACTGGCGCGCGACCTCCTCGAGCATCTCCTTGCCGAAGCCGTCGCGCGCCTCGAAGCGCTCGACGAAGTCGAGCAGCCCGCGCGCGACGTCGGCCGGCGCGACCTCGGGCACGACCATCTCGGCGAGCACGGCCGCGTAGTCGAGATCGCCGGCGAAGAAGTACTCGGTCGCCGGGATGACCTCGTCGAGCTTCTTGATGCGCTCGCGCACGAGCGGCAACAGCTTGACGAGAAACTCCTTGTTCATGCGCCAGCCGATCAGCGCGTCGGCGAGCTGCTCGTACGTGAGGTCGTGGATGTACTGCTCGTTGAGCCAGGTCAGCTTCGCGAGATCGAACACCGGCCCGCCGAGTGACATGCGGTCCCACGAGAACACCTGGATCATCTCGTCGATGGTGAACTTCTCGCGGTCGCCGCCGAACGACCACCCCATGGTGCCGAGGAAGTTGAGCAGCGCGTGCGGCAGGATGCCGATGTCCCGGTAGTAGTTGATCGACACCGGGTGCTTGCGCTTGCTGATCTTGGTCTTGTCCTTGTCGGGGTTGCGCAGGAGCGGCATGTGGATGAACTCCGGCAGCTCCCAGCCGAACGCGCGATAGAGCAAGACGTGCTTCGGCGTCGACGAGATCCACTCCTCGGCGCGGATCACGTGCGTGATCTGCATCAAGTGATCGTCGACGACGTTCGCGAGGTGATACGTGGGCAGGCCGTCGGACTTGATCAGCACCTGGTCGTCGATCTCGTGCGCGTCGCGCGCGATCACGCCGCGCAGGCGATCGGTGAACTCGACCGTGCCCTCGAGCGGCACCTTCATGCGGATCACGCACAGCTCGCCGCCGGCGGCGCGGCGCGCGCCGTCCTTCGCGTCGAGATCGCGGCAGTGGCGGTCGTAGCCCAGCTCCTTCTTCTCGGCCTTCTGCTGCACGCGCAGCTTCTCGAGCCGCTCCGGCGTGCAGAAGCAGCGGTACGCCTCGCCGCGCGCGAGCAAGATCTCGGCGTGCTCGCGATAGATCGCGCTGCGCTCGCTCTGGCGATACGGGCCGAACGGGCCGCCGACGTCGGGCCCTTCATCCCAGGTCAGACCGATCCAGCGGAGCGCGTCGAAGATCTGCTGCTCCGAATCGGCGCGCGCGCGCGTCTGGTCGGTATCCTCGATGCGCAGCACGAACTTGCCACGCTGCTGGCGCGCGAAGACGTAGTCGAAGAGCGCGATGTACGCGGTGCCGACATGCGGATCCCCCGTCGGAGATGGGGCGATCCTCACACGCACGGGGCGAGTGTCCGCAGCCATGGTGGGCCCTTGTAACATGGCGTGATAGGGTGGACTAGTGAAGCGCTTCGCGCTGTTGCTGCTGATCGGTGGCACCGCGTACGCGGGGCCGCTGACCGTGCAGGGCACGGTCTCGGACGTTCGCAGCAAGTGGACCTCCGATGGCTCGCGCATCGTCACTGACGCGACCGTGCAGACCGCGGCCGGCCCGGTCGTCGTGCGCCAGCTCGGCGGCACGGTCGACGACATCACGATGCGCCAGATGCCCGGCCTGCCGATCCTGCAAGAAGGCATGGTCGTGACCGTCGCCGCGCACCAGGGCCTCGACCGCGCCGGCAGCGCGCACGTCGTGCTCGACGACGTCGAGGTCACCGATTCGATCTCGCCCGACTTCGTGCGCACGCAGACGGTCGGCGACAATCACCCGCTGTTCTGGGAATCGGGCTGCATCTTCGTCACGCCGGATTCGGCCGGCACGACCGCGATCGCCGGCGACGACGAGTTTCCGGTCATCACCGCGTCGATCGATACGTGGAACACCGACGTCGACATCTCGACGTGCTCGTACATGAAGATGGTCGAGCAACCGGCGAAGGCGATGGAGGTCGGCCGCGACGAGGTCAACGTCATCAAGTTCCGCGACACGCCGTGCGCCGATTGCGGCGGCAACTGGTGCCGGCCCGCGATCGGCGACGACGCCGAGCAGTGCTACTCGAGCGCGGCCGCCGGCATCACGACCGTCGCGTACATCAGCGACACGTCGAGCTCGCGCTACGGCGCGCTCGTCGATGCCGATGTCGAGATCAACGGCGTCAACTTCGCGATCGCGGTCAACGGCGTCACGCAGTCGACCGCGCCGTGCGTCGCCGAGCTGCAGAACACGATGACGCACGAGCTCGGCCACGTGCACGGGCTCGAGCACACCTGCCGCGCGCCGGCCGACCCCGTGCGGTACGACAACAACGGCAGCGCCGTGCCGTTCTGCACCGACACCACCGATCCCGAGATCCTCGGCGCGACCATGTACAACTACCAGGACTGCGGCGAGACCAAGAAGGAGACGCTCGAGGACGACGACATCAACGCGATGTGCACCGTGTATCCGATCGCGAAGGATCCGAATTCCTGCGAGCCGGCCAGCGTCGGCGGGGGCTGCTGCAGCGCCGGGCGCGACGCCCGGGGCTCGGCCGTGCTGGCGGCCGCCGTGGCGCTTCTCCTCGGCAGCGGGCGGCGTCGCAGGGGCCGTCCCTAGGGCGCCCGACGCCCGTTTTTTGGCGTCTACGCCCCGGCAACGTATCCTTCCCGAGTGAGCGGCGACGTTTGCCCGAAATGCGGGGTCGCGATCGTCCCCGGGTACGTACGTTGCCCGAAGTGCCACTTCGTGCTGCCGCCGGTCCGGCGGCCGCGCAGCTCGATCTCACCGAGCGGGACCGCCGTCGAGGAGCGCCGCGCGCCGGTCGCGGCGATCGTGCTGGCCGTGGCCGCCCTCGGCGTGGTCGTGGCCGCGTACTTCTTGTTCCGCGGCGGTGGCGCGAAGCCGGAAGAGCTGCCGCCGGTCCCGGACCAGCCGCCGGCGATGCCGGCGACCCCGCTCCAGGGCCCGGGCCCGACGCCGACGCCGAGCGTCGCGCCGACGCCGGCCGCGCCGACCGGTCCGAGCGCCGACTCGCTCGCGGTCGAGCTGCAGCGCGCGCTCGACCGCCAGCGCCTGTGGTCTCGAGTCGAGGTCGCAGGCGCGGTCGTCGAGGTCACGTCGGAGTCGTGCGGCGATGCCGCGCTCAAGCCGGTCATCGATGCGGCCGCCGCGCGGCTCAAAGCTGCCGGCACGAGTCGTTTGCGCTGCCGGGACGAGAGTGGCACGGTCGTGTTCACGCGTGACCTCTGACCCGCCCGCGCCCCGCCCGCATCGCCTGATCCTGCCGCTCGGCCTGCGCGTCCTCGTCCAGGTCCTCGCCAGCGACGACCGCACCGACGCCGGCCTGTACCTGCCGGCCGGCGCGAAGGAGCGCCAGGACGACGCGCTCTACGGCAAGGTGATCGAGGTCGCTCGCGATCGGCCGACCACCGACGAGGCGACCGAGAACGTCAGCGGCGTGCCGCACGGCGCGCACATCCTGTTTCGCAAGGACGCCGGCGTGCGCGTGCCGTGGGACGATCGGCTGCGGCTGATCGACGTCAAGGACGTGCTCGCGACCGTCGAAGAGGTCACCGCCGAGGAAGCTCACTGATGTCGAACACGCCGCCGCGCTCCACGATCCCCGTGCTTGCCGATCTCCCGCTCGTGATCGAGACCGCGCGGCTGCGGCTCCGGCCGTATCGCGACGACGACGTCGAGGATCTGTGGCCGTTCGTGTCGGATCCGGCGCTGCCGAAGTTCATGAGCTGGACCGCGCACAAGCATCGCGACGAGACGCTCGGCTTTCTGCGCGGTCGCGCCGAGGCGCTCGCGAAAGGCGATGGCATCGCATGGGCGATCGAACACGAGGGCCGCGCGTGCGGATCGGTCAGCCTCGAAGGCGTGCGCTGGTTCCTGCGCGCGCTGCGCGTCGACTGCGCCGAGCTCGGCTACTGGCTCGCACCTCCGCTGTGGGGCAAGGGGATCATGACCGAGGCCGCGAACGCGGCCGTGAAGTTCGGCTTCGACACGATCGGGCTGCACAAGATCACCGTCGGCTGCTTCGAGGCGAACGCGGCGTCGCGGCGCGTGATCGAGAAGGTCGGCTTCCGCTTCCTGTGCCGCGAAGAGCACGAGTTCTGGCGCGACGGTCGCTGGCACGACCACCTGCGCTTCGAGCTGCTCGCGAGCGAATGGGGCGATGTCGCCCGCACGCAAAGGTGGGCGCGGATCTGAGTCAGAACGGCGTCGTATTGGGGCAGCCATGCTGGTGCCCGAACGGGTCGCACGCCGCCGAACCGGCATCGCGCGCCGGCGGGGGCGCGGACGCCGGCGCCGGCGCGCGCGGCGGCGCTGCGGCGGCAGCCGGCGCCGGCGATTCCGGCCGCGGCGGCTGCACGTGCGGATGCGTCACGGCAGCGGCTTCACCGCAGCGATCGTCCGTGACGTACGGTCGCTGCGAGTCGGGAACGACGATCCACCGATCCGCCGTGACGACGACCCTGGAGGGGACCATCGGCGCGCGGGCGCGACGCCATGCCTCGCTCACCGAGCAGCGCGGCACGAGTTGCGGTGTCGTGCACGAGGATTGCGACGGACCGGACATTCCGATCGCGTCGTGAATGTCGCCGTCGCGAACGACGAGCTGGAACCAGCAACGCGGCCCGGGCTTGCCCTCGAACTCGAAGACCACGGCGTCGTGAGGCTCGAACGTGCCGTCCGGGTTGACGCGCGTCGCGACGATGCGGACCAGATGCGCGTCGGGGACGCGCTGGCGCGCCTGTTGTCGCGCCGCGGCCGCAAGTGCGAGGAGATCGAGGTGAGTCCCGACGATCCCGACATCGGTCACGGCCGGAGTCGGCGGTGGCGGCGGCGCAGGCTCGGGTTTCGCGCCCGAGCTCCAAGGGTCGTCGGTCGCCGGCAGCGGCTGCGCCCCTCGGACCGGCTGCGCCGCCGGCGCGTCCGCAGGCGCGCGCGTCGCGCGGATCGCGATCGTCGCGCCGACCACGCCTGCGGCGGCCACCCCGGCGACGACCCACCATCGGCTGCGGCGAGGCGAAGGTACCGGCGCGGCGGGCGCGGCGTCGCGCACCGGGCGTTCGATCGCGGTCGGCGGCTCGTCGCGATCCGGCGCCACGCGCTCGGACCGTGTCGGCGCGAACGGCGTGACCGCGATCCGCTCGGTCGCGCCGGGCAGCTGCGAGAGCACGCTCGCGATCGCGGCCGCCATCGCTCGGGCGCTCGAGAAGCGTTGGTCGGGCGACTTCGCGATGGCCTGAGCGATGAGGGCGTCGAGGGCCGCAGGCAGCTCCGGCCGCACGCGCGATGGTGGCTCCGGCAGGTCGTCGAGGTGACGCAGCATGATCGCCAGATCGTTGCTGCCCTCGAACGGATGCACGCCGGTCACCGCCTCGTACAGCACGATGCCGAGCGAGTACACGTCGCTGCGCGGATCGACCGGCAGCGACCTGATCTGCTCCGGCGACATGTACGGGGGAGTTCCGATGCGAACGCCGGACTTGGTCAGCGCGACTCCGCTGACCAGCTCCGGCGTCAGCTTCGCGATGCCGAAGTCGAGCACCTTGCCGCGCCCCTGCGCGGTCACCATGATGTTCTCGGGCTTGAGATCGCGATGAACGATGCCGATCGCGTGCGCCGCGTCCAGCGCGGCGAGCACGTCGAGCATCACCGACAGCACGCCCGCGAGGGGCGGCACGCCGCGCGCGAGGATGTCGCGCAGCGGCTCGCCGTCGACCAGCTCCATCATGATGTACGGCCGCCCATCGGGCAGCTCCGCGAGATCGAAGACCTTGACGATCGCCTCGTGCGCGATCAGGTTGACGGCGCGAGCCTCGGCGAAGAACCGCTCGACGAGCTGGCGATCGCTCGTCGACAGGACCTTGATCGCGGCACGTGCGGCGATCTGAGGCTGCACCGCGAGGTACACGCGCCCCATGCCGCCGGCACCGAGCAGCCGTTCGACGCGGTAGCGGCCGATCAGCGAGCCGATCAGCGGGTCTTCCGAGGCGAGGCGTGTCGGGCTCAATAGACCGCGCCGGACTTGATCCGTTCGATCATCCGCGCGAGCGTCGCGCGCGCCTGGTCGCTCGGCTCGACGATCCGCACGCCGAAGCCGGTCGGATAGGACTCGGCCTCGGCGCTCCCGGCCTCGACGACGCGCACCACGACGACCTTGACCGCGACCGATTGATCGTAGTCGTAGAGCTCGAGGTCGAGCGTCGAGCCGACCTTGAACGGGTAGCTGCGCGCGACCTTCGTGTACAGGAACAGCCCGTGCGCCGACAGATCGCGCGTGCGGAACACGAGCTCCTGGCCGTCGAGCCCGTGGACCTTGACGAACGCGTCGACGCGGACGCGTTCGGCACTGCGTTCCCGGACCTCCGACATGGCTCGACGATAAACGATCTGGTACGTTTGCGGCGAACCGCGGGAAACGAATGGACGTCCGCTGCGAGAAGTGCCAGACCGAGTACGAGCTGGACGAAAGCCGGCTCAAGCCCGGTGGCGTCACGGTCAAGTGCACGAACTGCGGGCACATGTTCAAGATCCGCAAGCGCACGCCGACCAACGTCGGCGTCAACGTCGAGCGGGCGCGCACCGGAGGATCGAAGCCGCCGGTCGTGGGCGGGCGCGCCCCGACGGCCGATCCCGCCCCCGCGGCGCCCCCGGGCCGCGCCAAGTCGCTCAGCGACGAGTCCGCGACGGTGCGCGCCGCGACCGATCTCGGCTCGGGCCCGACCGCCGAGCGGCAGTGGCTGATCCGGCTCGAGAACGGCGAGCAGAAGAGCTGCCGCGAGCTCGCGACCCTGCAGCAGTGGATCGTCGCCGGGATCGTCACGCGCGAGTCCTTGATCTCGCGCTCGGGCAAGACGTGGAAGCGGCTCGGCGACATCGGCGAGCTCGGCCAGTACTTCGTGATCGCCGACGAGGCACGCACCCAGCGCGCGGTGAAGCCGACGCCGGGCGCGAAGTCGTCCCCGGTGTCGACGCTGCCCGGCCACAAGCCGGCCGCGGCCGGCGGCACCGTGCTGCCCGACGACGAGCTCGAGGGCCGTACGACCGGCAACTTCGCGGCGCGCCGCACCGGCAAGACCACCCCGCCGCCGCCCCCTCCGAAGCAGTCGGCCGCGAACCCGCTCGCCCAGACCGAGCTGGCCGCGGTGAGCATGGCGGCGCCCCAGCCGCCGCGCCGGCCGCCGACCGATCCGCCGCCGGTGCCGCGCGCCAAGCCGCCGTCGCTGCCCGAAGGCGGGCGCTCGACGGCGCTGTGGGCGTCGAGCGAGGTCAAGGCGAGCGAGTCGATGGCGGCGATGCCGCAGGGCCCGCAGGGCGGCAAGCTCGCGGCGATTCCCGACGAGCCGGCGTTTGCCGGGCGCGTGCGCGTCGCCGCCTCGGACGAGGCGTCGTTCGACACCGGACGCGTCAGCCGGGTCGACGACGACGACGATTACCTGCCCGTGCACCGGGGCTCGCGCGCGGGCCTGTGGATCACGATCCTGTCGCTGCTCGTGATCGCGGGCGCGGCCGGCGTCATCTACATGTTCGCGTTCCGGCAGGACACCCGCAGCGCGACGCCGCCGACGCCGCGCGACGCCGCCGCCGCGACGGTCGCGCCGATCGCGAGCGCCAAGGCCGATGCGGCCGTGGCCCCGCCCGCGCCCGACGCGCCGCCGCCGCCGTCGCCGCTCGAGTCGGCACGCACCGAGCTCACCGGCAACGTGGCCGCGCGCATGAAAGGCTCGCTCGAGGCGCTGGCGAGCATGGACGATCCCGAGGCCCAGATCGTGCGCGCTCGACTGAGCGTCGCGGTCGCGCAGGACGAGCTCGATCGCGCCGGCCTCGTCGACAAGGATACCGGCGACAAGCTGCGCAAGGACGCGCGCGAGCTGGTCAGCCAGGCCGCGCAGCTCGCGCAGCACGCGGTGAAGGCGAAGGCCGACGACGCGGCGGCGAACCTCGCGATGGCCGAGGTGATGCGCCTGCAGAGCAAGCCCGCGCGCGACGTGCACCGCTACCTCGATGCCGCGCGCGACAAGGCCGGCTCCGACGCCGAGCTCGCGCGCGCCACCGCGCTCGCCAGCGCGCGGCTGCTCGAGCGCGACAAGAAGCTCGAGGATGCGGCGAAGGTGCTCGACGGCCTCGATCACGCGGACGTGCGCGTCGCGATCGCGGCCGCGCTGATCGCGTACGACCAGAACCGGACCGACGACGC
The DNA here is from genome assembly GCA_035500135.1 of Kofleriaceae bacterium. Taxonomy (GTDB): domain Bacteria; phylum Myxococcota_A; class Polyangia; order Haliangiales; family Haliangiaceae; genus JABFXX01. The sequence continues at coordinate 11,584 of DATJXL010000259.1, read as the reverse complement.
GAAGAAGGCGCTCGACGCCGTGATCGCGCAGGCGCCGGATCAGGAGACCGCGCAGGCGCTCGCGAAGAAGCTCGAGACCACGGTCGCGAGGACCGATCCGCTCCCGCCCGAAGATCATCACGGCGGTTCGGGCAGCGGTGGCACGGCAACGCCGACCGATTCCGGCGGCGGCGGTTACGACGGCCTGGTCGCGAAGGCGAACGCGCTGGCGGAGACCAACTGCGCGAAGGCGATGGAGCTCTACCAGAAAGCGCTCGACATCAAGGCGCAGGGCGTCGAGGCGCTGACCGGCATGGGCTACTGCCATCTCGACGCGAAGCAGTTCGCGAGCGCGTTCTCGAACTTCCGCTCCGCGTTGATGGTGTCGCCGCGCTACGAGCCCGCGCTCGGCGGCATCGCCGAGACCTACCAGCGGCAGGGCAATCGCGATCAGGCGATCGACTCGTGGCGCAAGTACCTCGAGGTGTTCCCGGGCTCGCCGAAGGCGAAGAAGCAGCTCGAGATCCTCGGCGCGACCGAGGATGGCGGCGGCGGATCGGCCGCGCCCGCGCCGGCTCCCACGCCGGCTCCTACGCCGGCTCCCGCGCCGGCGCCCGCGCCGGCTGCTCCGGCAGGCAGCGGCAGCGGTTCGGGCTAGGTGATATGAAGCGGCATGCGCCTCCGCGTTGTCTGGATCGCCGCGCTCGTCGCCTGTCACACCGCTCCGTCCAAGCTCGATAGCACCAAGGCCGGCAAGGCCGAAGGCTCCGCCAGCGATCCGTGGGCGAGCGCGCTCGCGTCGCACGCGGGGAGCGGCAGCGACGATGACAAGGGCTTCGACCTGCAGAACGCGCTCGCACGCGTGAAGGAGGGCCTGGAGAAGCCGGGACCGTACGAGACGCCGCTCGAGTCGGCCGGCTTCGACGAGCACAAGCCGCACGTCGGCGTGTTGAAGATCCACGGCGACATCGTCGAGCGCGAGTCGTTCTCGTGGACCGGTGGCCACGGCACCGAGCTGCGCCGGATCGCCGATCGCCTGCGCCAGCTCGCGAAGGAGCCCGGGCTCACCGGCCTGGTCGTGCGCGTCGAGCCGATGCAGATCAGCCTGACCGACGCGCTCGAGCTGCGCGCCGCGATGCACGACTTCCGCGCGGCCGGCAAGCGGCTCGTCTGCCATGCCGATTCGGCCGCGAACACCAGCTACCTCGTGCTCGCCGCGTGCGACCGCATCGGGCTATCGCCGCTCGGCGACGTCGCGATCACCGGGCCGGCCGCGATGCCGATCCACGTCAAGCCGCTGCTCGACCGGCTCGGCGTCGAGGCCGACTTCCTGCACGTCGGCGCGTACAAGGGCGCGGCCGAGCCGCTGACGCGTGACGCGCCGTCCAAGGAGATGGAAGAGACGCTCGGCGCGATCCTCGATCGCCGCTACGCGACGATGGTCGAGACGATCGCGGCCGAGCGCAAGCTCGACCCGGCGACCGTGCGCCAGCTGATCGACACCGGGCTGTTCACGTCCGAGGACGCGCTCGCGGCGCGGCTCGTCGACGAGGTCACGCCGTTCGAGGCGTTCCGCGACGAGCTCGCGACGCCGTGGCAGAAGCTCGACCTCGACAGCCCGCATTCCGACCAGCTGCAGTCCTACGTCGCGATCGCGCGCTTCCTCGGCGCGATGCCGCCCGAGCGGCCGATCGGCGACCACGTCGCGCTCGTCTACGCGATCGGCGACATCGTCGACGGCAGCGGCGACGGCGTGCTGGGCGCACGCGAACAGATCGCGGCGCAGACGCTCGTGCCCGCGCTGCGCGCGCTCGCCGCCGATGACTCGGTGAAGGCGGTCGTGATGCGCGTCGACTCGCCCGGCGGCAGCGCGCAGGCGTCCGAGCTGATCTGGCACGCGGTGACCGAGCTGCGCGCGAAGAAGCCGGTGATCGTCTCGATGAGCGACGTCGCGGCGAGCGGCGGCTACTACATCTCGAGCGGCGCGACCAAGGTGTTCGCGCTCGACGACACGCTGACCGGATCGATCGGCGTGGTCGGCGGCAAGCTCGCGATCGCGGGCGCGCTCGGCAGGGTCGGCGTGCTCGCGTACCCGATGGGCCGCGGCAAGCACGCGACGATGATGGGCAGCTTCCAGCCGTGGACCGACGACGAGAAGTCGCTGATCGGCGCGTCGATGCAGTCGGTGTACAAGCAGTTCGTCGCGCGGGTCGCCGAAGGCCGCCACCAGACGGTCGAGCAGATCCAGCCGATCGCACAGGGCCGGGTATGGACCGGCGCGAAGGCGAAGGAGCTCGGGCTGGTCGACGCGATCGGCGGGCTCGATGCCGCGCTCGCGGCCGCGCGGGCGCTCGCGAAGGTCGCGCCCGAGACCGACCTCGAGGTCTATCCGCCGACGCCGACCTTGCGCGACGTGCTCGCCGGGTTCGGCCAGGTCCGCGCCGCGCTGCCGCTCGCGAGCGCGGTCGACTGGCGCGCCGAGCTCGCCGCGCTCGATCCCCACGTCGCGGATGCCGCCCAGCGCCTGATCGAGCAGCTCGCGAGCTTCCGCGGCGCGCCGATCCAGACGCTCGCGATCCTGCCGGTGCTGCCATGAAGCGGCTGATCGTGCTCCTCGCGGCGTGCTCGAAGCCGAGCGCGCCCGCGCCTCAGGCCGAGCCGCCCACGCCGGCCGCCAAGCCGGTCGCCGGCGGCCCGCACGGCAAGGTCGTCACGCAGCGCTTTCACAGCGACGCGCTCGGCGTCGACAAGGCGTACGTCGCGTACCTGCCCGCCGACTACGACGCGAAACCGACCACGCGCTGGCCCGTGTTCTACTACCTGCACGGCCTCACCGGCAGCGAGGTCGACTGGACGCACGGCGGCCACCTCGATCAGGTCGCAGACCAGCTCGCGCTCGGCGCGATCGTCGTGATGCCCGACGGCGACGACAACTTCTACATCGACGGCGTCGCACAGCCCGACTACGACGCGTGCATGCGCGACGGCTCCGGCCTGTTCGCGTTCGCCGCGCGCAAGCCGGCCGAGACGTGCGTGCGTCACGCCAACTACGAGACGTACATCGTGCACGACCTGATCGCGGAGGTCGACGCGCGCTTCCGCACGATCGGCAAGCGCGAAGGCCGCGCGATCGCCGGGCTGTCGATGGGCGGCTTCGGCGCGCTCGAGCTGGCGATGCGCCACCGCGAGCTGTTCGCCGCCGCGGCCAGCCACTCCGGCGTCGACGCGCTGCTCTACGCCGGCCCGCATCCCTACGTCGCCGGCAAGGTCTCGCTCGTGACCGATCCGAAAGCGTGGGGCGCCGCGGTCGAGAACATCGGCAAGTGGGTGCGCCCGATCTTCGGGCCGGATCTCCAGAACTGGAAGGACCACGATCCGGCGCAGCTCGCGAGCACGCTCCAGCCGGGGCAGCTCGCCCTGTATCTCGACTGCGGTACCGAGGACGGCTTCGCGCTCGAGGACCAAGCGTCGTATCTCCACGACATCCTGACCGAGCGGCACATCGACCACGCGTTCTTCCTCGGCCCGGGCGGCCACAACTTCGGGTTCTGGGGCCCGCGGCTGCCCGAGAGCCTGAAATTCTTGCGCGATCACACGGCGAAACCGCAAAGCTGACCGCGCCGCACCGTTGCCGTATCATGTGAGCTGCGCGGATGAGGCTCGGGGTCGTGACGCTTTGCCTCGCGACCGCCTGCGGGCGGCTCGGCTTCGATCCGTTCGCCAGCGGCGGCGGTGGTGGCGGCGATGCGACGCTGCCTCCCGACTCGCCGACGCCGTGCAGCACGGCCTCGCAGCAGCTCGGCATCGACGCCGCCGGCATCATGCAAGGGCTGCAATGGGTGGAGACGCTGTTCGTCGTGCCGACCACCGGCGGCTTCGACGCGGTGTACATCGCGCCCGACAACAGCCTGATCGGCGCGCAGTACAACGGGCAGGCCGGCTCGTACACGCTGGCTGGCCCCGACGTCACGGTCTCGGGCTCGAACACGGTGACGACCGCGGCCGGCGGCATCGAGGTCGGCGGCAATCTCCTGCTCGCCTCGAACAGCTTCACGACCGGCATGACGCTGATGTTCGAGGTCAACGCCGCGCTCGGCTCCGTGGCCGGGTCGAGCAACCTGGCGGTGAACGCGACGACCCGGCCGATCGCGACCAGCGGCGACGGCTCCACGCAGGCGCTGCTGTGGGGCGGCGGAACGGCCGCGCTGTCGGCGGTGCTCGTGAACAACCGCGGCGCGATGACGTCGGCGGCGACGACGATCGCGCCCGCGGCGCAAGGCGCGACCGGCGCGGCGATCGCGCCCGCGGCGCAAGGCTTCGTCGCGACGTGGATCGACAACCAGGCCAATCCCGCGATCGTCCATGCCGAGGTGCTCGATTCGGCGCTCGCGGTGACGGTCCCCGATACGGCGATCAGCGCGAGCGACACGATCGCGTTCCAGCCCGACGTCGGATGGGCGAGCACGGCCGGCAAGTACCTGTTCGCGTGGTCGCAGAACAACGAGGTCTGGGCGCAACTGACCGACGCAACGTTGCAGCTCGTGGGCGCGCCGGTGCAGCTCGGCACCGGCACCGTGCCGCGCGTCGCGAGCGACGGCACGAGCTTCTGGGTCGTGTGGGATGATCCGAGCTCGACGTCGCAGCTGTCGGCCGCGATCGTCAACGCGACGAACAATCCCGGGCACACGGCGGTCAAGCCGGTGCTCGGCACCGGCGGCACGGTGATCGCGTGGGATCTGCGCACGGTCGGCGGCAGCCCGATCCTGGTGTGGTACGAGAGGTTCCCGTCGACGACGGGCTGCGGTGGCACGAGCCCGCCGGCCGCGTGCTATTCGCCGCTGTGGGCCGTGCCGAGCTGCCAGCTCTAGCGGTCGCCGATCATCGACGTCAGCGTGCGCAGCGCATCGCGCGCGCGCTCGACGTGCTCGGCGGCCTGGCTCACCGCGCCGGCGACCGCGACCACCGACTCGGTCTGATCCATCATCGCGGTCTCGTCGCTCGCCGCGCGCATGTTCGCGCGCAGCGAATCGATCGCTTCCTCGAGCACGCTCAGGTGCTCGGCAAACTCGAGCGGCACCCCGCTGCCGGTGTTCGTCGGCTCGTCTTCGGTCGCGCGCCTTTGCGCGGCCGCGCGTGCCTCGGCGTCGGCGAGCTCGCGGCGCAGGAGCTCGTGCTCCTTCTCGGCCTCGACGAGCTTGGCCTCGAGCTCGCTCGAGCGCGCGACGAGCGCGGTGTAGCGGCCGAGATCGGCCTGGACGGTCGATTCGTGGTCGTGGCCCGACCCGCCGCGCATCTGCATCATCGGCTCGAGGCTGCGGTCGCGCGTCTCGCTGTCGTCGCGCGCGTCGCGTAGCTGCGATTCGAAGTTGTCGCGCTCGAGCGTGATCTGCGCGAGCTTGGTCTTGGCCTCGCGCAGGTCGCGCTGCAGCTGCGCGATCTCGCGCTCGGTCGCGGCCGCGAAGCTGCGCACGTTCTCGGCCGCGTCGACCTCCTTCTTGAGCGACGCGATCGTCTGCTGATCCTCGGCGAGCCGCGCCTGCGCCTCGGCGAGCTGCGCTTGTGCCTCGCGCGCGCGGCGCTCGGTCTCGACGATGCGCTCGGCGGCCTCCTTCGCGCGCGCCTCGATCTCGCGGGCGCGGGCCTCGACCTCGCGCGCGCGGGCCTCGGCGGCGGCGAGCCGGCCGTCGTCGCGCACCGGCTCGGGCACCGGCGTCCTCTGCGCCGACGCGAGATCGCGCTCCATCCACGACAGCTTCTGCAGCGCCTCGTCGAGCTGGCGCTGCAGCGCGCTCGCACGGCCGATCGCGAGATCGGCCGCCTCGGCCTTGGCCTGCAGCGGCTCGAGCTGCGCCATCGAGTCGCGCGCGCGCGCCTCGGCATCTTCGAGGTGCGCGTGCTCGCCTTCGAGCTCGGCGAGCCGCGCGCGCGCCTCGGCGAGCGCGGCCTCGGCCGCCGCGCGCGCCTGCGACGTCGCGCTGGCCTGGGTCTCGAGCCCGTCGATGCGCTTCTCGAGGCTCGCCGCCGTCTTGAGCGCGGTCTTGGCCGCCGCGCGCGCCTCGGCCAGCTGCGCCTCCAGCGTCTCGACGCGCGCCTTCGCCTCGCCGACCGCGCTCTGCGACGCGGTCTGCTCGACCGCGACGCCGGCCTCGAGATCCTGGACCTTCTCCTCGAGCACCTCGACGTGCGCCTCGTACTCGGCGTTCTTGCTCTCGGCGAGCTCGACGCGATGCTGCACGCCGGCGAGCTGCGTGCGCGCCTCCGAGAGCTCGCGCTCGAGCTGCGTCTTGCGATCGACCAGCGCCATCGCGGTCTGACGCTCGGCCGCGAGCTCGCGCTGCGCCTGCTCGAGCTTGCCGCGCAGCTCCTGCTCGGTCGCATCGGCCTTCGCGGTCAGCTGCGCGCGCGCCTCTTCGAGCTTGGCGCCGAGCTCCTGCTCGACCGCGGCGGCCTTCGCCTCGGCCTCGGCCGCGCGCCTCTCGAGGTCGCGCGTGCCGAGCTGGCGCTCGGCGTCGCGCTTCTCGGCCGCCTCGGCGCGGCGGTGCGCGCCGTCGAGCTCGCGCGCGACCGTGCGCGCGCGGGTGTCGGCATCGACGGCGCGGCGCAGCGCCTCGGCGACGTCCTTCGCCATCGCCTTGGCCATCGTATCGGCCGCCTGCGCGCGCTGCTCGGCGTTCTCGACGCGCGCGCTCGCCTCGGCGATGCGCGTGTCGGCGGTCTGCGCACGGGCCCGCGCTTCTTCGCGCTCGCGCTTGGCGGCGGTCATCTCGGCCTCGGCGCCGCCGAGCCCGCGCAGCCGCGCCTCGGCCTCGTTCGCGCGCGTCTGCTCGGCCGCGAGCTTGTCGGCGAGCCCGGCCAGCCGCTCGCCGAGCGACGCCAGCTCCTGCTTCGCGCGCTTGTCGGCTTCGGATGCTTCGTTCGCGGCCTTCTCGAGGTCGGCGATGCGCGCGTTGCGCGCCTCGAACTGCTGCTGCAGCTCGGCGAGGTCGGTCGCGATCTTCGCGGCGCGCGCCTCGGCCGCTTGCACTGGCGCGGCGCCGGCCCCGAGCCGCGTCTCGAGCGCCGCGGCCTTCTCGCGCACCTGCGCGAGCTCGGTCTCGAGCGCCGCCTTCTGCGCGACGACGTCGGCGAGCTTGTGCTCGAGCTCGGACGCGCGCGTCTCGGCCTTCGCGGCCTGGGTCGCCGCGCCCGCGACGTTGCGCTCGGCGCCCTGCGCGCGGATCTTCTCGGCCGCGAGCTCCTTCTCGGCCTTCTCGGCGCGCAGCGCGAGCCCGGCCAGCTGATCGGCGTCGGCACGCGGGCTCGCGTTCGCGGCGGCGGCCTCGAGCTGCTGCACCTTGGCCTGCAGGCCCGAGATCATCATGTCGGCCTCGGCGAGCCGCTCGGCGGTCGTGATCCCGGCCTGGGTCTCGGCCCGGATGTTCGCCTCGCGCGCCTTCGCGAGCTCGAGCCGGACCTGCTCGAGATCCTGCGCGCTCTGCCGACGCAGCTGGTCGAGCTCGGCGCGCAGCTGCGTCGAGTCCTGGCCGTGCGCGCCGGCCGCCTCGCGCACCTGGGCCAGCTCCTGATGGAGGTCGCCGACGCGCTTCGCGAACGCGTCGCGCTCTTCCTCGACGCCGGCGCGCGCCTTGCGCTCCATCTCGAGCCACTGCGCGAGCGTGCCGTGGAGGCCCATCGGCGGCGGCAGCGTGCCGCTCGCCGGCAGGAGGCGGATCATCAAGCTGCCGATCACGACGATCTCGCCGGTCGGCACCGGCGCCCGCGTCACCTTGTTCGGCCCGACGTAGATCCCGTTCGAGCTGCCGAGATCTTCGACCCACAGCGCGCCCTCCGCGACGTAGAAGCGCGCGTGCATGCGCGACACCCGCGGATCGTCGCTGCGGATCGCGCACTCCTGGCCGCGCCCGACGACGATCGGCTCGAGCCCTATCGCGAACGTGCGGTCGATGCCGTCGACGTCGCTATAGACGAGGGTTGCCACTCAGCGTGGAAATTAACATTTCGGCCGCCGCCAGCGCGCGATCGGTGTCGTCGTCGAGCAGCAGCACGTGGCCCATTTTTCGGCCGGGGGCCGGTGCGTCCTTGCCGTACAGGTGCAGCCGAGCCTCCGGCCGCGCGAGGACGACCTGCCAGGCCGGCTCGCCGTGCTGCCAGAGATCGCCGATCAGGTTGACCATGACGGCACCCGACAGCGGGCGCGGATCGCCGAGTGCCAGGCCGCAGATCGCGCGCACGTGCTGCTCGAACTGCGAGGTCGCACACGCGCCATACGTGTAGTGGCCGCTGTTGTGCGTGCGCGGCGCGATCTCGTTGACGAGCAACCTGCCGTCGGGCAGCTCGAACAGCTCGACCGCGATCACCCCGACGTGCCCGAGCGCCTCGGCGATCGCGACCGCGATCTGCTCGGCCCGCGCGCGCTCGGCCGCGCCGATCGGCGCCGGCGCGCGCGTCGTGTGCAGGATGTGCCTGCGATGCACGTTCTCGGCGATCGGATAGATCCGCAGCTCGCCGCCCAGCCCGCGCGCGAGCACGACCGAGATCTCGCGCGCGAACGGTACGAGCGCCTCGGCGACGGCAGGCGCGCCGCGTAGCTTCGCGTATTCCGCGGCGGCGTCGCCGCCCGGCTCGATGCGGACCTGGCCCTTGCCGTCGTAGCCGGCGCGGCGGACCTTGACGATCGCGGGCCGGCCGACCTTGGCGAGCGCGGCGTCGAGCTCGCGCGCGTCGGAGGCCGGCGCCCACGCCGCCTGCGGCAGGCCGAGCGAGTCGAGGAACTGCTTCTGGGTCTGGCGATCGTTGATCGTCTTCAAGACGCTCGCGCCGGGGCGCACCGGCACGTCGCGCTCGAGCTCGGCGAGCAGCTCGGCCGGCACGTGCTCGGTGTCGAGCGTCACGACGTCGACCTGGCGCGCGAGCTCGCGCGCGGCGGCGAGCTCGTCGAGCGCGCCGACGACCACGCCGTCGGCGACCTGCGCCGTCGGGCACGCCGGCGAAGGATCGAGGACGATCACGCGATAGCCCATGCGGCGCGCGGCGAGCGCCATCATGCGCCCGAGCTGACCGCCGCCGAGCACGCCGATCGTCGAGCCGGGGAGCAGTGGCGTCAAGGCAGCTGTTCTCCGAGCACGCGCTCGGTCTGCGCGGCGCGATACGCCTCGAGGCGTTGCGCGAGCGCGGGATCGCCGAGCGCGACGATCGCGACCGCGAGCAGCGCGGCGTTCGCGGCGCCGGACTCGCCGATCGCGAGCGTGCCGACCGGGACGCCCTTCGGCATCTGCACGATCGACAGCAGCGAGTCGAGCCCGGACAGCGCCTTCGACTGCACGGGCACGCCGAGCACCGGCAGGCGCGTCTTCGCCGCGGTCATGCCGGGCAGGTGCGCGGCGCCGCCCGCACCGGCGATGATCACCTGGATCCCGCGCGACGCCGCGGTCTCGGCGTACTCGAACAGCCGATCCGGGGTGCGATGCGCCGACACGATCTGCTTCTCGTACGGCACGCCGAGCTCGTCGAGCACGTTCGCGGCGTGCTGCATCGTCGCCCAGTCGCTGTGCGAGCCCATGATGATGCCGACCCGGGGTTGCGTCATGGTTTGTCTCGTGGTCCCGCCGCGCGACGCAGGCGATCGCCGACAGCTTCGCCCAGCCCGACCGCCGGAGGCAACGCGGCGATCACGACATCGACACCCTCCGCGTCGAGATCTCGCAGCGCCGCGTACAGCTCGCGCGCCATCCCCTCGGGGTCGTCGGGCAGCCAGCGCACCGGTCCGTTCACGGCGCCGAGCGTGCGCAGCACCGCGCGCGGCGCGAGCACCACGACGTGGCCGTCGCCGCGATGCGCGGCAAACGCGGCGAGGAGCTCGTGCGGCGGCACGACGATCACGCGCGCCCGGGGCGCGTAATGGCTCGCGAGCGTGCCGGGCGCGGCCGGCGCGTCGGCATCGGCGGCCGCGAGCGGCCCGACGAGCGCCTCGATCGCCTCGCGAGGCAATCCGCCCGGGCGCAGCAACACGGGCCGGCCGCGCGTGAAGTCGACGATCGTCGACTCGACGCCGACCGCGCACGGCCCGCCGTCGAGCACGTAGTCGACGTCGCCGCCGAGATCGGCGACGACGTGATCGGCGGTGGTCGGGCTGACCCGGCCGAACCGGTTCGCGCTCGGCGCCGCGATGCCGCCGCCGAACGCGCGCAGGAGCGCCTGCGCGAGCGGATGCGCCGGCACGCGCAATCCGACCGAGTCGGCGCCGCCGGTCGTGGCCGCGGCGACGCGCGCCGTGCGGCGCAGGATCAGCGTCAGCGGGCCCGGCCACGCCGCGGCCGCGAGCACGCGCGCGGCATCGGGAATCTCGCACGCCCAGTCGTCGAGCCGCGCGTCGGGCGCGAGGTGGACGATCAGCGGATGTCCGTGCGGGCGGCCCTTGACCGCGAAGATCTTCGCAGCCGCGGCGTCGCTCGACGCATCGGCACCGAGCCCGTACACGGTCTCGGTCGGGAACGCGACGAGCCCGCCGGCGCGCACCACGCCGGCGGCCTTCGCGATGTCGGTCCCGCGGATCACCGCGAGACCGTACCCTCACGGTGGGTTGGTGTCGAACACGAACGGGTAGTGCACGGTCACGACGTCGCCCTCGACCAGCGCGGGCAGCTGGAGCGTCATGAGCGTCGAGCGCAGGCAGTCGTCGAGGTTTCGCGGCAGCGGCTGGCCGGCGTTGTCGACAAGCCGGTCGGCATCGATCAGCGTGCCGACGTCGCGATCGCCGGTCAGCGTCAGGTACGCGGTGACCTCGAGGTGCGGGTTGGCGAGCGTCGGCAGCGCCTTCTCGTAGCACGCCGTCAGGTAGGGAACGACCTCGCCCATCGCGGCGTGAATCGACGTCTTGAGATCGGCCATCGGCGGATCCTCGGTCGGTGGGCCACCGGTCGGCAGCTCGGGGCGCGGCCCGCGCGCGCCGCTGCGCGCGCGATACGACGCGATCTTGTCGGCGACTCGCTGCCGCTGTTCGGGCGAAAGCTGGGTGACGTGGGTGGGCGCGCCGGAGGGCGATGTGGAGGTTGCGGTGGCGGTGGGCGGCGAGCCGGATGACATCGGGCTCGGACTGGGACCCGGACTCGATGCGACGTCCGCGCCGGCGTGGTGGCGGCGCAAGAGGAGCCATGCAGCGATCGCGATCACGGCCACGACGGCGGCGAGCTTCACGATCGACGAGACACGCATCGCCATGGTTCGTTGCACCTGAGGTTAGACGTGGGGCCGGGTCGTCGCGAGCGATGCCCGCTCGCGAAAGGCCGCGCGCACCGGCTCGAGGTGAGCGCGCTCGGTCGGATAGGCCTTCCGGAAGTCCATCCAGTCGAGCGCGCAGATCGCGGAGATCTCGGGCAGGCCGAACGCGCCGGTGCGCAGTTGCGGGCGCAGCCACGCGAAGATCGCGTCGGCGCGCTCGAGCTGGCGCGTCGCGTACGGCGTGCCGTCGATCGCGACGCCGTCGCGGCGCAGATAGAACAGCTGGATCACCGAGTCGAGCGCGGCGTCGAGCGCGTTCACGAGGTTTGCCTCGTGCCACCGGTCGGCCGGCGGCACGATGTCGTGGCTGCCGCGGGTGGTGACGAGC
>DATJXL010000258.1:0-11920 GCA_035500135.1 Kofleriaceae bacterium | reverse complement strand
CACGAACTGCCAGTCCGACAGCGACACCGGCATCCCGACGAGCGAGCTGCGCGGCGGCGGACGGTTCACGGTCGACGCCTGGATCGGCAAGCGCGTCCGGCTGTTCGCGAGCTACGACCTGTCGAGCCGGCTGCCGTTCGCGCCGGAGATCACGGGTTACAAGAGCCTGAAGCTGGTCATGGAGGGCGTGTATTGAAGGGGTGGGGACCGCGCACGGCAGGCTGCGGCCTGATCGTCGTGATCGGGCTGGTCGCGATCGCGCATGGCGACGGCCCGCGCACGACCGCGATCGGCTTCGACCACTTGCTGCACGATCGCCAGGTCGTCGTGAACGGCGGCGAATCGCTCGCGTGCACGCGCTGTCACGCCGCCGCGAGCGGGCGCATCACGGGCCGGCCCGATCACGCGACGTGCTTCGGCGCCTGCCACGGCGCCGCGCCGGTCGCGCCCAGGCGCGGCGCACGGCTCGACACGAGCGACGCCGATCGGATGCGGCTGTGCACCGCGTGTCACGCCGAGAGCCAGCTCGCCGCGCCGTACACCGGCACCATGCCGGTCCCGTATCCGCCGTACACGATCGATCGCGACTTCAACCTCGCGATCGGCCACCGCGCGCACGCCGCGATCGCGTGCACCGAGTGTCACGCGCCGCCCGAGGCGAAGACGCGCCCGAAACCGCCGCACGCGCGCTGCGTCGGCTGCCACGATGGCACGCGCGCGCCGGCGATGACCCGGTGCAACGATTGTCACCCGGCCGCGTCGGGCCGGCCACAGCCGCCCGAGCTGCGCGCGATCCAGGATTCGGTGACCGCGACGTTCTCGCACGGCAAGCATGCGGCGCGCGGCCCACGCGGGGGCGATTGCAGCACGTGTCACGCCGCGGTGCGCGCGACCGACGACAGCGAGCTGCCGCGTCCGACCGCGCACGACTGCGCCGCCGCGGGCTGCCACGACGGCGCCGCCGCGTTCGCGACGGCCGTCGCGTGCACGCGCTGTCACGCGAGCGCACCCGACAAGTTCACGGTCGCGCGCCCGACCGCCCGGTTCACGCACGGCGGCCCGCACGCCGATGCCGTCGCGAAGCAGCCGTGCGGCACGTGTCATCCGATCGATCGCGGCGAGGTCGTGGTCGCGGGTCACGCGCCGTGCGTCGGCTGTCACGCCGCCGATTTCGGCGCGCGCACGCCCAAGACGTGCGGCGCGTGCCACAACGCGACCGAGCCGTGGCGGCACCTCATCGCCGACCGCGCGCCGGCCGATCGCACCGAGCTCGGCGCGACGCTCGATCACGGCAAGCATCTGATCGCGGTTCGCGCCTCGGAAGGCGCGAAGGGCGATCCGGAAGTTGGCGCGTGCAGCGCGTGTCACTCGCTGCGCACCGCGACGCAGCAGCTGCGTCCGCCGCGCGGCCACGCCGCGTGCACGACGACCGGCTGTCACGCCGTCACCGGCGGTCCCGCGCCGCACCTGGCCGAGTGCAAGGGCTGTCATCGCCTCGGGTTGCAAGCGGAGCGCGAGAACGCGCGCGTCGCGGCGCCGTGGTCGGTGCGCACGACGTTCGATCACGCCACGCACCGAACCGGTCGCGACGGCAAGGAGGTCGCGTGCATCGCGTGCCACGTCGATCTGCGCGCGCGCGAATTTCTCGCGCTCGCGACGCCGCCGAAACCGACGTGCGCGCCCTGTCACGACGGCACGATCGCGTTCAAGCTGACCGGCACGTCGTGCACGAAGTGCCATCCCGGGGCTCCGCGATGATGCCGCGCTGGCAGCGCGCGTACGCGATCGCCACCTGCGCGCTGATCGCCGGCGCGCTCGCGTACGCGGTGTCGGACTGGGCCGGGTGGCCGCGGCTCACCTACAAGCCGCTCACCGGCGAGGTCGTCGTGCGCTCGCACGTGAGCGGCGTCGCGATGACCTACTTCGGCGTGATCGCGTGGGGCCTCGGCGGCGCCGCGATCGGGGCGGTGCTCGCGGCCGGCGCGTGCGCAGTGCTCAAGCGACCGGCTTCGGAGCGCGTGCTCCGCTTGCTCGGCGCGTGGGCGATCACCGCGATCTTGCTCGCGGGTCTGTACTTCACGTGGACGCTCTGGCCCTGGGGCCTGTAAGCAGCGCGGCGCGCGCGCGTTGCTCCGGTATGCGTGCAGCTGTTCTCGCGATCGCGCTCGCCGCGTGTGGCGGCGAGCATGCCTTGGCTTCGCAGGCGGGCGAGCGGCCCGGGCTCGGCACGAGCTTCGGCGAAGCGGTGTACGCGCCGGTGCACCACGAATCGTTCGAGCGCGCGTCGCCGGACCCGTGGGCCGAGCTCGCGCTGTATTACGACGACGCGCGCGGCGTCGCGGCGCACGCGGCATTTCTCGGCGAACGGCTGGCGCCGCTCGACGTCGCGACCGGTGACGGCGCGATCGCGGTCGCGCTCGTCGACGAGGCCGGGCGCACGCTTCCCGGTGCACGCGCCGGCGACCGCACGCTCGTCGTCGGCGAGGCAGGCGCGCGCTACCGCATCGTGGTGCACGACGCGACGCCCGCGCGCTTCGAGATCGTCGCGTCGGTCGACGGGCTCGACGTGATCGACGGCCGGCCGGCGGATCCGGTTCGCCGCGGTTACATCGTCGAGCCGCACGACACGCTGGTGATCGACGGCTTTCGCACGTCGGATCAGGGCGTCGCCGCGTTCCGCTTCGGCACCGTCGCCGACTCGTACGCCGCGCGCACGGCCGGCGACCGCGACGTCGGCGTCGTCGGGATCGCGATCTTCGCCGAACGCGGCGCGGCGTGGCGCGACGACGAGATGGAGCTGCGCGATACCGCGAACCCGTTTCCCGCGCGGGGATACGCGCAGCCGCCGCAGTAAGATCCAACCGCCGAGGCGCCAGTGAAGAAGAGGCGCCAGAAGAACAGGATCGGGACCGTTCCAGTTCCTCTGGCGCCTGCTCTCCCCTGGCGCCTTCGCGGTAACTCCTACTCTCCCGCGGCCTTCTGCCGGTACTCGTGCGGATCGAGCTGGAACCGGCGCAGCAGGCGGTGGACCTGGGCGCGCGAGGTGCCGAGCGCGCGCGCGACGGCGGCGAGGTTGCCGCGGTAGTCGCGCAACAGGCCGAGCAGCTCGTCGCGACGCGTGCCGGGTGGGCGCGCGGCGACCGCGAGATCGCGGATGTGATCGGGGAGATGATCGAGCCCGATGCGATCCTCGCGCGCGACCGCCGCGGCCGCCGCGATCGCCTGGTCGAGCTCGCGGATGTTGAGCGGCCAGCGGTGGCGGCACATCGCCCACGCCGCGGCCGCCGACAGCCCGAGCTCGCGGCCGGGCGCGTGGCGCGCGAGGAAGCTCGCGACGAGCGTGCCGAGATCCTCGAGGCGCTCGCGCAGCGGCGGCAGCGTGACGCGCAGCCCCGCGAGGCGCGCGTACAGATCGACCCGAAACCGCCCGGCTTCGACGTCGCGCGACAGGTCGCGCAGCGTCGCGGCGACGAACCGCACGTCGACCGCGACCGGCACGGTGTCGCCGATCGGCACGACCTCGCGCTCCTGCAGCACGCGCAGCAGCACGCCTTGCGTCGCCGGCGGCAGGTCGCCGACCTCGTCGAGCAGGAGCGTGCCGCCGTGGCTCGCGCGGATCGCGCCGGGGCGATCGTCGATCGCGCCGGTGTACGCGCCGCGGCGATGGCCGAACAGCGTCGCCGCCGCGAGCGTGTCGACGAGGCCGGCGCAGTTCACCGCGACGAACGCGCCGGGCCGGGCGCTGCGCTCGTGCAGCATGCGCGCCGCCACTTCCTTGCCGGCGCCGCTCTCGCCGAGCAGCAGCACGCTCACGTTGCTCGCCGCCGACTCGATCAGCCGGCCGAACGCCTGCTCGACCGCGGGCACGACCGACAACCGGTCCGCGCCCGAGACGTCATCGGCCTCGCTCGCCGCGAGCTTGAGCACGCGAAACCGCAGGAACGTCTCGCCGAGCTCGATCCAGTCGCCGCTCTCGAGCGCGCGCTCGGTCACGCGCTCGCCGTTCACCTTCACGCCGTTCTTCGAGCCGAGATCGCGCAGCACCCAGCGGCCGACGTCGCGCTGCACCGACGCGTGCTGCAGCGACAGGTGCGGATCGGGCAGCTCGAGCGACATCCGATCCGACTCGCGACGGGACACGTGCTCGCGCCCGCGGCCGATCACCGCGCGATCGATGCCGCGCAGCAGGTGGCGCGTGCTCGCGCGCGGTTTACCCGCGGCGAGCACGACGAACAGCGCGGCGACCGAGATGTGGCCGCCGCGCTCGCGCTCCGGCTGCAACGTGAGCGTGTCCACTAGTGCTCACGATCTCAAATCGCGCGCCGCGACGCCAGCGACACCCGACGAGATGACGCAGCGTACCCACGCGTATCACCTGCGTATCACCGCGATACGCGGAACGCGGTTCGGTGCGCGAGCCGCCAGCATCTCGCGACGTTGCACGCGGGCGCGGCGGCACGTGCGCTGCACTCGACGCGCAACCATGAAGCTCCTGATCTCCTGCTTCGCAGCCAGCGCATGCGCCTCCGCAACCCCCGTCGCCGACATGCCCGCGAGCCCGCGCTCGCACGCGGTCGTGCACGTCGACGTCGTGCCGCCGCACCGCGCATTTCCGACGCGCATCGGTGCGGCCGAGCTGCCGATCGCGGACACGATGCGCGAGTGGTTCGCCGACCGCGATCACCTCACCGCGCACGTCCAGCTGTGCGTCGCGCCGAGCGGCAAGACCGTGCACGTCGGGCTCGCCGCGTCGAGCGGCAACTCGACGTTCGACGAGGCGGTCGTGACCGATGTCTCGCGCTGGCGCTACGAGCCGTTCGTGTCGTCGTCGCCGCGCTGCGAGCCGGCGACGGTCACGTACTTGCTGTGACACCGCACCTGCCGCGACACGTCGACCGGATGGACCGCCGGTACGGCGCGCACCGGCGGCGGCTGCACCGGGGCGGCGGGCCGGGCGAGACCCGGGCAATGCTCGACGAGCTCGGCGGCACCCGACGCGTGGAAGAACCGATGATCGACCGCGAGCGCCGACAGCGCGACCGCGCTTGCGATCGCCACCGGATGGCGCGCGAGCTTGCGCTTCGCGAGCTGCCACGGCGAGTACGCGTGCGCGCTCACGAGCTGGCCGGTCTGGAACCGGCGCAGATCGGCGGCGAGCGCGCGCGCGTCGCCGTAGCGCGCGGCCGGATCGCGCGCCATCGCCTTGGCGACGATGCCCGCGAGCTCGTGCGGTACGCCGCGCATGCAGCGGCGCAGCGGCGCGGGTGGCCCGGCGATCACGCGCTCGACGACCGAATCGCGCGGCGCTTCGCTGTACGGCGCAGCACCGGCGAGCACCTCGTAGAGCACCGCGCCGATCGCGTAGACGTCGGCCCGCGCGTCGACGTCCTCGCCGCGGGCCTGCTCGGGCGGCATATAGGCGGGCGTGCCGACCGCCTTGCGGGGTGCATCGGGCTGCAGCTCGGGGCACTTGGTATCGATGGCGAGCCCCCAGTCGACGACGACGGTCTCGCCGAACGCGCCGACGATCACGTTCGCCGGCTTGAGATCGCGGTGGATCACGCCCTCGCCGTGCGCGTACGCGACCGCATCGGCGATCGCGATCACGTTCGGCAACAGCGCGAGCCGCTCGCCGAACGTGCGCGCTTCGGTGACCAGCTCCTTGAGCGTGCGGCCCTCGACCAGCTTCATCACGTAGTACGGCTCGCCGGTCGGCCAGCGCCCGGCCTCGAGCACCGGCACGATGCCGGGATGCTGCAGCCGCGCCGTGATCAGCGCCTCGCGCACGAACCGCCGCTCGTGCCACTCGTCGTGCTGCAGCAGCTGCTTGACCGCGACCGTGCGGCCGAGCCGCATGTCGATCGCGCGCACGACGCGGCCGAGGCCGCCGCGCGCGTGCTCGCCGATCGGCTCGTAGCGCGTGGGATCGTCGTCGGGCCACGCGTAGGTCTCGTCGGGCCCGTCGCCGGTGCCGGCCGTTGCCGGTGCTGCATCGCTGGGTTCGAGCGTCGCGGTGCGGTCGCGCATGGGGCCCCCTCGGATCGCGTTCAACCGGAATGATCCGCATCGCGATTCCCCGGTTGACACCGGACCGGTACAGATTCAGCGGAGATCGTCCAGTCCACCGCCGTTGGTCACGTTCGTGTACCCCGCGGCCTCGAGCGTGCGCTTGGCCTTCGCGGCGCGCGAGCCTGCTTGGCAGTACACGACGATCGGCTTGGCCTTGTCGCCTCCGGCGAGCTTGTCGACGTCGCCGAGATGCTGGGGCAGGTCATCGACGGGCAGGTTCGTCGCGGCCGGCAGGTGGCCGTCGCCGAACTCCTCCGCCGTGCGGACATCGAGCACGACCGCGTTGCCGGCCGCGATCAGCTGGCGCGCCTTCGCCGGATCCTTGCTCGGATGCGGGTCGGTGGCGACGGCGGCGGCGTGCCCGGCCGGCTCGGGCTGGGGCGGCGGCGGCTGCTCGCGCGAGCAGGCAACGACGGCGAGCGCGACGGCGGCGAGCTTCACGCCGGCAGTATATGCCATCCTCGCGGCGTGCCCCGGGAGATCGATGCCGCCGCCGTACGCGCGCGCCTCGACGACGTGATCGCGGCGATGCGCCGCGAGGGCTGCTGGGACCTCGAGCGGCCGTCCCT
The DNA here is from genome assembly GCA_035500135.1 of Kofleriaceae bacterium. GTDB lineage: Bacteria > Myxococcota_A > Polyangia > Haliangiales > Haliangiaceae > JABFXX01. The sequence goes on along the minus strand of DATJXL010000258.1, from coordinate 5,282 downwards.
GGCCGCATTCGACGACATGGGCGCGTTCGGCACGCGCACGATGGCGTTCCCGCAGTGGCTGCGCTGGGTGTTCGTGCCCAACGTCGAGCACCTGCTCGCGGCCGGCGGGCCGTGGCCGGCCGGCAGCCAGGTCGCGGTGCAGGCCGCACGCGAAGGCGACAGCGACGAGCACGTCGCGGCGCTCGTTCCGGCGCTGTCCGCGTTCGACGCGCTGTTTGCCTCCGACGAGGCCGTCGAGGACGTGGTCGTGCGCTTGCGCGATGCCGCCCAGGCCCAGCCCGGCAACGGCACCGCGTGGGCGAGCTTCGCGATGGCGCTCGACGCCGCGGGCGACGAGGCCGGCGCGTGCGCGGCCCTGGCGAGCGCGATCGCGTGCGGCAACGCAGCCGACGACGCCTACCTGCGCGACCGCCGCGTCCAGCTCGAGCTGATCATCCGCGCGCGCGGCGTGCGCCCTCCTCCGCCGCCGCCCGACGCGCGGCCCGATACCGCAGCGCTCGACGTGCTCGCCGCCGCGATGGTCTATCCCGAGCTCGCGACCGGCCGCACGTTCTTCGTGCGCCCGACCGTGCGCGCACCGCTCGGCGAGATCGCGTTCGCCGTCATCTGCGTGATCGTCGACGGCCGCGCGCTGCCGATCGCGATCGTCGAGCACGTGCTCGGCCATACCTGCCTCGCGCTCACGTTGACGCGCGCCGGCGATGCGCCGGCGACGTTCCGCCGCGCGCAGGTCACGCCCGAGGACGCGCGCACCGCGGCCGAGCACCTCGCCGACTGGGTGCGCGGCGGCGGCCCCGATCCGAGCGCGCTCAACCCGATCGAGGCCGCGCTCGCGCTGCGCGACGCGCTCGGTCCGGGCTGGCGGCTGCGCGCCGGCGGCGATGCGCCAGCCCAGGTGCTGCTCGGCGAGATCGGAACGACCCGGCTGTTGCCGATCCGCGCCCGCGCCGGCGGCGGGGTCATCGTCAGCATGCCCGACGAGGAGCTCGAGCTCGCCACGCCCGCGGAGTTCGTCGAGGCCGGGCCGTTGATCGTCGGCGCGCTCCGGCGCGCTCAGTCCGAGACGCCGCCGCCGTAGGTCACGGTCAGCATGCGCGTCACGCGTTCTGGCGCTCGACCGACAGCACCTCGGCGACCGCCGCGCGCAGGCTGTTCAGCCCGATCGGCTTGTCAATCCACCGACTATTAAGGTTCTCCGCGGCGCTGCGCGCGCGCGGGTTTCCGAACGCGGTCATGAAGATCACCGGCGTGACGACGCCGTGCTCGCGCAACGCGCGCACCGCCGCGATCCCGTCCATGACCGGCATCCGCACGTCGGTGACGATCAACGCCAGCGCCCCCGCGCGCGCAGCATCTGCGGCGACCTGCCGCACTTTCTCGACGAGATCGACGCCATTTTCGGCCTCGACGACGACGAAGCCGACGCGCTCGAGCCCGCGCGCCAGCAACGCGCGCAGCTCCGCGTTGTCTTCGGCGAGCACGATCAACCGCGACGTGGCATCGCTCACGCCGAGTCGCGATGCAACTAGTGGCCCACCGCACCACGCTGCGGCTTCGCGCACTCGTGCGAGGTCGGGTCGTGTCTTTCTGTAACGGCGAGTCAAAACGACACGGAAGGAGTCGCGGTCATCTTCGATCCAACTTGCTAATGTTGGACGTCGCTCGACCTTAAGACGCCGTGAAGCTCGTCGCGAAGTACACGTTCGTTCTGGTCGCTGCGCTCGGTCTGGCGATCGCGGCGCTGGCCTACTACCACGTGCAGCGCGACCAGCGGCACTTCGAAGACGACATGCGCACCGACCACCGCGTCGTCGGCCACGTGCTGCAGACGCTGCTCGCGGACAGCTTCGTCGACAGCCCGAGCTCGGGCCAGGCCCGCGCGCGCGACATGATGTTGCTCGCGAACGCCGGCGGCGGCGCCACGCGGTTCGAGTGGGAGTACGGCGCGACCGCGCCGGAGCAGCAGCGCATCGAAGGCCACGAGTTCGTGTCGCGGTTTCCGGTGCGCGTGCGCGACGCCGTGATCGGCTCGCTGATCGTGCGCGAATCGCTCGACGACAACGACCGCCAGCTGCGCGCCGAGGTCGTCTACACGCTGATCAGCATCGGCGTGATCGTCGTCCTGTGCGTGTTCGCGTCGCTCACGCTCGGCGGCTGGCTCGTCGGCGGGCCGATCCACCGGCTCGTCGCGAAGGCGCGCCGCGTCGCGATCCGCGACTTCAGCGGCGCGGTCGAGGTGCGCGGCAAGGACGAGCTCGGCGAGCTCGCGAACGAGATGAACGCGATGAGCGACGCGCTCGCCCGCGCGCTCGAGAAGATCTCGACCGAGACCGAGGCGCGCATCAAGGCGGTCGAGCAGCTGCGCCACGCCGAGCGCCTCGCGACGGTCGGCCGGCTCGCCGCCGGCCTCGCGCACGAGCTCGGCACGCCGCTGTCGATCGTCGCGGGTCACGCCGAGATGATCGCGGGCAACGAGGTCACGGGCGACGCGGTCGTCACGAGCGCGCACGCGATCGACCGCGAGGCCGATCGCATGGGGCGCATCGTGCGCCAGCTGCTCGACTTCGCGCGGCGCAAAGGTCCTGAAGGCAGCGCGTGCGACACGGTCGAGGTCGCGAGCCGGTGCGTCGCGCTGCTCGGGCCGATGGCCGAGCACAACCACGTCGCGACGCGGCTCGAGCTGCCCGACGAGCCGCTCGTCGCCGCGATCGACGAGGATTCCCTACAACACGTGCTGACGAACCTCGCGGTCAACGCCGTGCAAGCGATGCCCGACGGTGGCACGCTGCGGGTCGTGCTGTCGCGCACGCAAGCCGCGCAGCGCGACGGCGAGCCGGTATTGCCGCGCGTGCGCATCGACGTCTCGGATACCGGCGGGGGCATCGCGGCCGACGTGCTGCCGCACGTGTTCGAGCCGTTCTTCACGACGAAGCAGCCGGGCGAAGGCACCGGGCTCGGCCTCGCGGTCGTGTACGGCATCGTCGACGATCACCGCGGCTGGATCGAGGTCGAGACCGGCAAGCGCGGCACGACGTTCGCGGTGTTCCTGTCGGAGGCGCCGCGATGACGCGCGTGCTCGTCGTCGACGACGATCCCGGCATGTGCGCGATGCTGCAGTCGCGGCTCGCGACGCGAGGCTTCGAGGTCGTCACGCGCTCGTCGGCGAGCGAGGCGATCGAGGCGGTCCAGCAGGAGGCGTTCGACGTCGTGGTCACCGACGTCAACATGAAGGCGATGAACGGGCTCGAGCTGTGTCACCGCGTGCTCGAGTATCGCCCGCACGTGCCGGTCATCTTGATCACGGCATTCGGCTCGATGGACACCGCGATCCAGGCGATCCGCGCCGGCGCCTACGACTTCCTGCCGAAGCCGTTCGAGATCGATCAGCTCGTGCTCGCGATCGAGCGCGGCGCGACGCTCGCGCGCCTGCGCGACGAGGTGCAGGAGCTGCGCAAGATGATCGCGCCGCTCACGTTCGGCGAGCTCGTCGGCTCGAGCCCGCGCATGCGCGAGCTGTACGGCAAGCTCGCGAAGATCGCCGACAACGACGCCGCGGTGCTGCTCACCGGCGAGAGCGGCACCGGCAAGGAGCTGGTCGCCCGCGCGATCCACGCCGCGAGCCCGCGCGCGAGGGGCCCGTTCGTCGCGATCAACTGCGCCGCGATGCCCGCGCAGCTGCTCGAGAGCGAGCTGTTCGGCCACGCCAAGGGCGCGTTCACCGACGCGAAGACGTCGAAGGTCGGGCTGTTCCAGGCCGCGACCGGCGGGACGATCTTCTTGGATGAGATCGGCGAGCTGCCGCTCGAGATCCAGCCCAAGCTGCTGCGCGCGCTGCAGGAGCGCGCGGTGCGTCCGGTCGGCTCGAACGCCGAGATCCGCGCCGACGCACGCGTGATCAGCGCGACGAATCGCGACCTCGAAGGCATGATCGAGGAGCAGCGCTTCCGCGAGGATCTGTACTTCCGGATCAACGTGCTGACGATCGCGCTGCCGCCGCTGCGCACGCGCGGCGGCGATATCCTGGTGCTCGCGCGCCATTTCTTGGAGCGGATCGCGTCGCGCACCGGCAAGCGCGTCCCCGAGCTGTCGGTCGATGCCGCGCAGAAGCTGATGGCGTATCCGTGGCCGGGCAACGTGCGCGAGCTCGAGAATTGCATCGAGTACGCGGTCGCGCTCGCCGCATACGGCGAGATCGCGGTCGGCGATCTGCCCGACAAGGTGCGCGCGTTCCGGCCGACGCAGATCGTGCTGTCGTCGAGTGATCCCGAGCAGCTCGTCACGCTCGAGGAGCTCGAGCGCCGTTACGTCCTGCGCGTGCTCGAGAGCGTCGCCGGGAACAAGGCCGCCGCGGCGCGCGTGCTCGGCATCGAGCGGCGGACGCTGTATCGCATGCTCGAGCGCTGGGGCGAGGTGCCGGGGCGGTGAGCGCGCCGATGCCGCGGCCGTTTGCCGGGGCCGCGGCCGCTGGCCGGTGCCGCTGCCGTGTGCCGCTGCCGTGTGCCGCTGCCGTGTGCCGCTACCGTGGCCGCTCGCCGCTGCCGTTGGCCGTGGCCGCTCGCCGCTGCCGTTGGCCGCCGCTGCTGGCCGCCGCCGCTGGCCGCCGCTCGCCGGTGCCGCAGCCCGCGAACCGCGCATCTTCGAGCATCGACATCTAATGCCTTCGCCGGCCACTCGCGGCCGGGCTCGCCCCGCGCCGCTCGCGCGCACCGGTGCGTGCCGTGCGCGTGTGCGGTGGTGCCAACGACCACCACCGCCGCGGAGCTCCGCCGTTAGCAGAGCCAGTGCGTGGGCGAAACGCACGGCACGCACCGTGCGCGCCGCGGCGCTGGGGGCGAGAGCCCGGCCGCGGTGGCCGGCGGAAAGGCAAGCGATGTTCGATGTACTCGAAGTGATGCTGAAGGTTCTGGAGCTGCTCGTCCCGGTCGAAGCGAAGGTGCGGCGGCATAACGCCGAGCTGGCCAAGCAGATGGCACGCGCCGCCGACAGCGTCGCGCTCAACCTCGGCGAAGGCCGCTGGCGCAAAGACGGCGATCGGCGCCGCCACTACGAGATGGCCGCCGGCAGCGCGAGCGAGCTCACCGTCGCGCTCCGCATCGCGCGGCTGCGCGGCTACGTCGACGAGCTCGCGCTCGAGCCCGAGCTCGATCGCGTCCGCGCGATGCTCTACCGGCTCACGCGGGCCTGAGCCGGCACACGGCCGGTGCGTGAGCGCCCAGGTGATGGCGCGCACGCGGTCGAGCGGCGCGTCGACCGCGGCGAACTGCGCGGGCGTGATGTATCCG
>DATJXL010000257.1:0-18645 GCA_035500135.1 Kofleriaceae bacterium | reverse complement strand
GGCCGCCGCCGAGAAGCACTCCGCCTCGACCGAGCACAAGGGCACGTCGGTCAAGGGCACGACCCCGAAGGGGCCGGGCACGGAGCACGCGAAGACTCCGCCCACCAGCACTCCGAAGGCGCCGCGCTGTCAGCCGCCGGGCGCGTTCAACCCGTTCGATACGAGCTGTAACGGCCAGGCGTGCCCGGTCTGTAAGTAGCCCGAGGTCACGGCAGCTCCGGCGGCGGCGGTGCGAGCGGCGCGAGCGCGCGCGGCACGCGCTCGTCGGGGGCGGACGTGTCGGGATCGAGCGCCGCGAGCTCGCGCTCGCACGTGGCAACCCAGACCGGCGCACCGGCGTCCGCCGATGCCGAGATGCATGTGCGCAGCGCGGTCGTCGCCGCGGTGCGGTCGCCGGCGAGGCGCGCGAGCCGTTCGTTCGCGATCGCGCGCAGCTCGGGCGACCTGGCCGAGGTCGCGAGCGAGCCGTACGCGGCGAGCAGCGCGGCGGGCGGACGGGGGTCGGCGCGGTCGGCGCGCACGCCTTCGAGCGCGAGATCGAGCAGCAGGCGGGTGGCCCGAGCGCCGAGCTCGGGGTCGTGCTCGACCACCGCGAGGCGCTCGCGCGCGATCGCGACCAGTGCGTGGTCGCGGGCTCGCGGGCACAGCTCGGCGACGAGCGCGACCGGGCACGCCGCGTCGGCGACGACCCGTGCGAGCTCGAACGACAGCCATGGCGCCGGTGCGGATGCGATCCGCGGCAGCGCGGCGGCGCGGCGAGCGCCGTCGCGGCGTCGGCCGGCGTCGAGCAGCGCGGACACCACGCGCACCGCGACCGCCGCGGTCTGCGCGCGCGCGTCACCGGATCGCGCCGTGCCGCTCGCCTGATCGACGTCGCGCGCGGCGAGGTCGAGCTGCCCCAGCGCGAGCTGCCAGCCGGCGGCAGCGAGCAGTGCAGCGGCCGCATCGCGCGCGGTGGGATCGCGCGCGGCGTACGCCTCGCTGGCTGCGGCCGCAGCGCCGAAGTCGCCGATCCGGCTTGCGAGCTCGGACTCGCGCGCGAGCACGCGCACCGCGATTCGCGATTTCGAGTAGCGGGCGAGAAACGCGCGCGTGAGCTCGAGCGCGCGCCCGACCGCGCCGGCTTGCTCGAACAGCACGGCCGCGTTGTAGAGCATCTCGTCGGCGTTCGTCGAGTCGGCGCTCGCGAGCGCGAGCTCGGCCGCGCGCATGTACGAGGCGCGGTCGCCGGTCTCTCGCGCGTGCTCGGCGAGGTCGCGGACCTGCATCGCGATCGCCTTGGCGTGAATGTCCTCGACGATATCGGCGAGCTTGGCGTGGCCGGCGAGATATGCGCGGTCGAGACGCAGCTCGTCGGCCAGCGCGACCAGCGCGACATAGTCCTGCTCGTCGTCGTACGTCTCGAGCAGCGCGACGGCCGCGGGCTCGGAGACATCGCGATCGCGGTGATGCGCGATCAGCTCTCGGAGCAACGGAATCGCTTCGCCGTAGTGATGATGGTGGCTCCACGTCCATGCCTCGAGGAGCTGGATGGTCAGCGTGGCGTCGGTGTCCGGATCGAGCGCGCGCGCCAGCTCGGCGATCTGCACGATCTGCTGGTCGTGTGGATCGAGGTCGCTCGGCTCGCGGCCGCGTGGCTCGTCCAGCGACGAGCCGAAGCCGCGCGGCGAGCCGTCGCTGGCGTTCTCGATCGCGGCGACCGCGGCGCGTACCGCGAGGATCCGGTCGGCTTGCGGCCGCGCGGCGTCCGACGCCAGCGCCCCGAACGCGCGCGCCGCGGCGTCCCACTGCGTCACGTGCGCGCCCGCCGGCGCGCGCTCGGCATCGGTCCAGCGCTGCTCGGCGGCCGCGACCTCGCGATCGCGCGCCGCGAGCGGCGCGTGCGAGTGGCGCGGTGCGGCCACGACGGCGTGGGCCGCGAGCACCGCGACGAGCCAGCGACGCTGCATGGCTGTGGGACACCGCGGACGGCCGCTGGTTTCAGGCGTTACGCGCGAATCTCGGGCACGTCGCCGTGCCACTCGATCGTCGCGCCGGTGGCCTTCGCGATCTCGTCGCAGGACACGCCGGGTGCGCGCTCGCGCAGCACGAGGCCGCGCGACGTGACGTCGAGGACCGCGAGATCGGACACGATCGTGTGCACGCACGCGACGCCGGTGAGCGGCAGCGTGCACTGGCGCAGGATCTTCGGTGCGCCGTCCTTGGTCGTGTGCTCCATCATCACGATGACGCGGCGGCTGCCCGCGACGAGGTCCATCGCGCCGCCCATGCCCTTGATCATCTTGCCGGGGATCATCCAGTTCGCGAGGTCGCCCTGCGCGCTGACCTCCATCGCGCCGAGCACGGCGACGTCGACGTGGCCGCCGCGGATCATCGCGAACGACTGCGCCGAATCGAAGAACGCCGAGCCCTTGATCGTCGTCACCGTCTGCTTGCCGGCGTTGATGAGGTCGGGATCCTCGTCGCCCTCGAACGGAAACGGGCCGATGCCGAGCAGGCCGTTCTCGCTCTGCAGCACGACGTCCATCCCGGGCGGGATGAAGTTCGCGACGAGCGTCGGCATGCCGATGCCGAGGTTGACGTAGTAGCCGTCGCGCAGCTCGGCGGCGACGCGGCGGGCCATGTGATCGCGATCGAGCCTGTTCACGACGCGCTCGCTTTCCCCGCGAGTCCGGCAGAGCCGGCCTCGCTCCGTTTTGGGCGAACGGTCCGCTGCTCGATCGGTTTTTCGTACTGCGTGCCGCGAAAGATGCGCTGCACGTAGATCGACGGCAGGTGGACGAGATCGGGATCGAGCTCGCCGACCTCGACGAGCTCCTCGACCTCGGCGATCGTGACGCGCGCGGCCTGCGCGCACAGCGGGTTGAAGTTGCGCGACGTCTTGCGGAACACGAGGTTCCCCCAGCGGTCGCCCTTCCACGCCTTCACGATCGCGAAGTCGCCGGTGATCGCGTGCTCGAGCACGCAGTGCTTGCCGGCGATCTGGCGGGTCTCCTTGCCCTCGGCGACCTGCGTGCCGTAGCCGGTCGGCGTGTAGAACGCCGGGATGCCGGCGCCGCCGGCGCGCAGCCGCTCGGCGAGCGTGCCCTGCGGGCACAGCTCGACCTCGAGCTGCCCCGACAGGAACTGGCGCTCGAAGATCTTGTTCTCGCCGACGTAGCTCGAGATCATCTTCTTGACCTGGTCCTGCGCCAGCAAGATTCCGAGGCCCTTGTCGGTCGTCCCGCAGTTGTTCGACACGATCGTCAGGTTCGAGACCTTGCGGCGGGCGAGCTCGCGAATGCAGTTCTCGGGGTTGCCCGACAGCCCGAAGCCGCCGGCGAGGATCACCGCACCGTCGAACACGTCGTGGAGTGCCGCGCCGGCGTCCGAGTAGACCTTGTTCATCGCCCGTGTCTTACTCTCGTTCGCGATGCCGATCATCACGCTGACGACGGATTTCGGTACGAGCGACGGTTACGTCGGCGCGATGAAGGGCGTCCTGGCGGCGCGGGCCGGCGCGGCAGCGACGATCATCGACCTCGCGCACGACGTGCCGCGCCACGACATCGCGCACGCGGCGTGGATCGTCGCGACCGCGTGCACGCGGTTTCCGGCGGGCACGATCCACGTCGTCGTCGTCGATCCCGGCGTCGGCGGTGCGCGGCGGGGCGTGATCGTCCACGCGGAGGGCATGTGGTTCGTCGGCCCCGACAACGGCGTGTTCGCGCACCTCGCGCCGCGCCGGGGCCGCGCGCTGCTCGTGCCGGTCGACGCGGCCCCGACGTTTCACGGCCGCGACGTGTTCGCGCCGGCCGCCGCCGCGCTCGCGATCGACGAGCTCGAGCTCGCGCAGCTGCCGTGGATCGATCTCGCGGGCACGCTGCCGTGGGGGGCGCGGCCGTCGGGGGAGGGCCGCGTCGTCCACGTCGATCATTACGGCAACCTCGTGACCGATCTGCCGCGCGTCGAGGCCGGCGCCGCGATCGCGATCGCGGGGCGCCGGCTGACCGTGACGCGCACGTACGAGGATGTCGCGCGCGGCGAGCTCGTCGCGTACGTCGGCTCGGCCGGCACGATCGAGATCGCGGTGCGCGAGGGCCGTGCCGATCGCGTGCTCGACGCGCCGCGCGGCACCCGCGTCGTGCCGGTGGCCGAGGAGGGCGGGTTTCGGTGACCGTCCTCGAGCTCGACGTCACCGCGCTCGCCGCGGGCGGCGACGGCGTCGGCCGCGACGCGAACGGCCGCGTCACGTTCGTGGCGCGCACCGCGCCCGGCGACCGCGTGGTCGTGCGGCTCGGCGAGCAGCGCGCGTCGTTCGCGCGCGGCGAGCTCGTACGCGTGATCGCGCCGTCGCCGGCACGCGTGACGCCCGCGTGCGCGTACTTCGCGGCGGGTTGCGGCGGCTGCCAGTGGCAGCATGTCTCGCGCGGCGAGCAGCTCGCGGCCAAGCAGGCGCTCGTCGCCGGCGCGCTGCGCAAGCTCGACCGGCTCGTGGTCGCGCCGATCGCCGATCCGTGCCCGCCGCTCGGCTGGCGCCGGCGCGCGCGCTTTCATGTCGCCGGTGGCAAGCTCGGGCTATACGCGCACGCCAGCCACCGCGTGATCGAGCTCGCCGGGTGCCCGCAGCTCGAGCCCGAGCTCGATGCGGCGCTGGGCGCGGTCGCGCGCGCTTCGCCGCCCGATGGCGAGCTCGCGCTCGTCCGCGGCCACACCGGCGCGATCGCGGTCGGCATCACCCGCGCGTGGGCCGGCGCACCGGCGCTGATCGGGCGCGCCGGCATCGTCGGCGTGATCGCCGGCGACGATGTCCACGGCGAGCCCGTGGTCGAGGTCGATCCCGGCGTCCACGGCGGGCCGTGGGACTTCGCGCAGGCGAGCGCCGCCGGCAACGCGGCGCTCGTCGAGCTCGCCCGCGCGGCGCTCGGCGCGTCCGTGACCCGGGGCGGCGCGCTGCTCGAGCTTCACGCCGGCGCCGGAAACCTGACGCGTGCGTTCGTCGCCGACGGCTGGCAGGTTGTCGCGTCCGACGTCGCGGCGCCGGTGCGCGCGATCGCCGGCGCGCGCTTCGAGCTCGGCGCCGCTGCCGACGTGCTCGCGCGCGTGCCCGGCCCGTTCGACGCCGTCGTGCTCGATCCGCCGCGCACCGGCGCGAAGGAGGCGATCGCCGGCATCGCGCGTCACGCGCCGCGCGTCGTCGTCTACGTCTCGTGCGATCCGGCGACGCTCGCCCGCGACGCCGCCTTGCTCGTCGCCGCCGGCTACCGCGCCGAGCAGGCATGGCCGATCGATCTGATGCCGCAGACCGCGCACGTCGAGTGCGTCGTGCGGTTCGCGCGGTAGCCCGCTTGCCGCTTGCCGCTGCCGCTCTAGCCGGCGCCCTTCGCCTTCGCATCGGCCTCGACGAGCACCGGACAGTGCGCGACGAGCGCGTGCAGCACGCTGCGCTGCTCGCTCTCCGACGCGAACCAGTCGCGCGGGAACGCGAGCGCGCGCTTGCCGAGCTCGACGACGAGCACCGGCGCGTGACGGTTCCACGGCACCGAGCGGCGCAGGAAGTACACCGCGGTGACGTCGGACGGGTTGACGACGATCGGGTGCGCGAGGTGCAGGCCGCGCGGCAGCGAGACCTCCTTCGCGGACACGCGAATCGTCCCGGGCGGGTTGCGATACGACTGCACGAGCTGGAAGCCGCGATACAGGCCGAGCGCGATCAGCACGTAGCCGCCCCACACGCCGACCGTGCCGAGCTTCAGCACGCACAGCACGCCGACGATGGTGCCGAACACCGCCCAGCTCGCCGCGCGCTGGCGAGACACCTCGAGCTCGATCGAGAAGCCCTCCGAGCTGGCCGCCTTGTCGGCCTTGGCCGGCCTGTCGGCATCGCTAGTCGCGGCGCCAGTCTCGGGTGAGCTCGGAGACGCGGGCCTGGATCTCGTCGAGGGGGACATTGCAAAGCTGACGCGAGGTTACGACCTCCTGACCATCTACCACGACGTCGGTGATCGCGCGAGGAGAGAGGGCGTAGACGATGTTCTTTTCGAGCGCCTGCGCCGGCCACAGCGACGGATCGTCGAGATCGAGCGCGACGAGGTCGCAGCGGTAGCCGGGGGCGATCCGCCCGGCCGGGAGCCGCAGGACCTCGCCGGCGGTGCGCGTGCCGAGCGCGAAGCACGCCTCCGCGGTGATCGCCTGGCCGTCGGTGCGCTGGACCTTCTGCAGCAGCGCCGCCGTGCGCATCTCGTCGAACACGCTCGTGCGGTTGTTCGAGCAGCCGCCGTCGGTGCCCAGGCCGATCCGCACGCCGCGCGCGAGCAGGTCGACGAGATCGGTCACGCCGTCGCCGAGGAACATGTTCGAGCCCGGGCAGTACGCGAGGCAGCCGCCGCGCTCGGCGAGCAGCGCGCGCTCGTCGCCGTCGAACCAGCAGCCATGCACCGCGATCATCTGCGCGAGATCGACGCCGAGCTCGGCGACGGCGGCGAGCGGGCGCTTGCCGAACCGCGCGAGCGACTGCTCGACCTGCCACTTCTCCTCGGCGAGGTGCACGTGCCACGGCACGCCGGCATCGCGCGCGCAGCCCGCGCCGGCGACGATCATCTCGGGCGACGCGCCGTGCTGGCTGTGCGGCGCCGGCTGCACCGAGACGAGACCGCGCGCGCGATCGTGGTAGCGCGCGTGCAGCGCCTGGAAGTTCGTGACCGCCTGCGGGATGGTCTCGCGATACGACGCCGGCGCGCCGTCCCAGTCGTAGAAGCAGCGCGCGAGCACGATGCGGATGCCGAGCCGGCGCGCCGCTTCGATCGTCGCGGACGCGTGGTCGTTGCCCTGCGCGTTGAGATAGTAGAAGTCGCACACGGTCGTCACGCCGTGCAGCAGCATCTCGCCGAACGCGAACAGCGCCGCGGTCGCCATGTCGTCGGCGCCTAGCTTCGGCGAGTAGCGATACAGCGCGCGGTCGCGCCACTCGAGGAACGGCAGGTCGTCGCCAATGCCGCGCAGCAGCGACTGGAAGCTGTGGTTGTGCGTGTTGATCGTGCCCGGCACGAGCGCGCGGTGCGACCAGTCGAGGCGGCGCGCGCCCGGTGCGGTGATCACGGCGGGGTCGCCGACCGCGACGATCGCGCCATCGATCGCGTGCACGGCCGTCGGGCCGCGCGCGATCCCGTCGACGATCGCGCGGTCCGCGACGACGACGAGCTCGTCGGCTGGCGCTGGCATCTACTGGATCACCGGCGCGACGGTCGTGACCGCGGCGCCGTACCAGCCCGGCCCGCTCGACGACACGACCGTGCCGACGCCGGTCGTGGGATCGATCGTGATGATCTGGCCCGCGTTCGTGAAGCCGAACACCTTGTTCTTCCAGAACCCGAGGCCCCAGATCATGTCGAAGCCGGTGTTGGTGCCGATCGGCGTCGCCGCGAACGTGTTCATCGCGAGCCGCACGAGCACGTCGTGGGTGGTGCCCGGCACGGTCTGCACCGTGCCGAAGTTGGCGACCGAAACGAGATCGCCGCTCGACATGTAGCTGCCGCCCATGTCGCCGATCTGCGTCGTCGCACCGGTCATCGGATTGACCTGATAGACCTTGCCGTCGTTGGCGTCGGTGCCGACCAGGACGTCGTCGCCGGTCATGCCGAGCACGCTCGCGGGCACGAACGACAGCCCGTTGAACTGTGTCGTCAGGCTGGTCGACAGCGTCGTGCAGTGCGCGGTCGTCGCGTCGATGGATGCGACCGTGAAGAACGACACGCCGACGATGTTGCCGTTCTTGTCGATGCCGATGTCGGTCATCGCGTCGGTCGGGATGGTCAGGCAGTCGAAGCTGCCGACGTGGGTCGTCGCGTAGGTATCGGGGTCGACGCGGTACAGGTCGGTTCCGGTATGCGCGTAGATGCTCGTGTCGCTGCCCGAGCCGTCGCCGCCGCCGCCGCTGTCGCCGCCACCACCACCGCCGCCACCACCGCCGCCGCCGCCATCGCTCGTCCCGCGGCCGCCGCCGCACGCCACCGCGAGCACGAGCGCGAGCGCGACGGCCAGCCGGGTCATCGCGTCACACTAACATGCTAGGTTGCCGGCGTGGAGCAGCTCGTCGAGCACGGAGTCTCGCCGGTTTACGTGCTGTATTCCGAGCATCCGATCCTCGTCGAGCGCGCGGTCGCGGCGATCCGGGACGCCGCGCTGCCGGCCGCGGCGCGCGCGTTCAACTACGACGTGGTCGAAGGCAAGGCGAGCGGCACGCGCATCGTCGCGCTCGCGCAGACGCTGCCGATGATGGCGCAGCGCCGCATGGTGCTCGTGCGCGACCTCGCGCTGATCACGGCCGACGAGGCCGAGCCGCTGATCGAATACTTCGCCAAGCCGAGCCCGTCGACCGTGCTCGTCGCGCTCGCGAGCAAGCTCGACAAGCGGCTCAAGGTGTTCGCGACCGCGCACAAGAAGGGCTTCCTGCACGTGCTGGAGGCGCCGCGCCAGCTCGCGCCGTGGGTGCGCGACGAGGCGAAGGCCAGGGGCGTCCAGCTCGAGGGCGCGGCGGTGTCGCGGCTCGTCGACGCGGTCGGCGACGACCTGTCGCGGCTCGCGCTCGCGGTCGAGCAGCTCGGCCTGTACGCGCGTGGCCGCGCGGTCACCAGCGACGACGTCGACGAGCTGGTCGCCGACACCCGCGAGCGCTCGGTGTTCGAGCTCACCGACGCGATCGGCGCGGCCGACCGCACGCGCGCGCTGACCGCGGTCGCCGCGCTCTGCGATCAGCGCGAGAGCGCGGTCGGCGTCGTCGTGATGCTCGCGCGCCACGTCCGCCAGCTCGCGCTCGTCCACGTGCTGCAAGCCGACGGCGCGCCGCGCGGCGAGTGGGCGCAGAAGCTCGGCGTTCCGCCGTTCGTCGTCGACAAGCTGATCGCGCAGGCCAAGCGCTACGCGCCCGCCGCGCTCGCCCGCGCGACGCAGCGGCTCGCGCTCGCCGACCGCGCGCTCAAGGGCGACATCACGCTCGACGCCCGCACCTCGCCGTGGACCGGCCCGCAGCTGAAGGCGCTCGGCCGCGAGCTCGGCGAGCGCGTGATCCTCGAGCAGGCCGTCGCCGGAATCGTCGGAATGGCCGGCTAGGAGTTACCGCCGAGGCGCCAGGGACGCAGAGGCGCCACAAGAACTGGATCGGGCCCGATCCACTTTCTCGGCGCCTTGGCGTCTGCATGGCGCCTTGGCGGTAATCCTCAGTCTTTCTTTACTTCGATCGTCTTCTCTTCGTTCACGGTCGCGCCGGTGATGCGCTTCGCGCCGGGCGGAGCCGGCGGGCGCAGCGCCTCGGGCAGCTGGATCGCGGGCTGGGTGTCCTCGCCGGAGACGCCCATGTCCTCGAACGGCCTGCGGTACTCGGGGGGCAGCTTCGCGAAGTGCTGCGACAGCTGCGCGCGCGGGACGAACAGCTCCTCGCGGCGGCCGCCGCCGACGTCGCGCTTGAGCACGAGCTCGCCGTGGACGCGGCTGCGCTCGCGGATCGTGCGCGCGAGCGGCGTCAGCTGCGACAGCACCTCCATCGGCACCACCCGCGGCTCGGGCAGCGACGTCATCGGCTGACCGCCGAGCGTGATGTCGATCAGCGTGCGGTGCAGCATCAGATCCTTCAGCACGCCGTGGGCGGCATCGCCGAGCCGGCGCACGCCCGCGACGTCTTCGTTGTCGAGCGGGTTCGCCTCGGTCTCGGCGTCGCCGCTGATCGAGATCGACTGCCATGTCGCGCCGTGCTCGCTCACCATGAAGCGCAGGCCCTGCGACGCGCGATCGGGCTTTTCCTTGAGCGTGATCACGTTCTGGTCGCGCGCGCGCTCGAACGCGACCATCACGTACTTGCCGAGGTCGACCGGCGCCGGCTTGGCCTTGCCGAGGAGCCCCTTCTTCATCATGTGCACGACGACCGCGTCGGCGAGCTGGTCGACGCGGATCGGCTGGCGGAAGTGATCGACCTGCAGCCGGAACGACGCCTGGAGCCGGCCCGCGGTCGCCACCGCGTCCGCCGCGGCCTCGTTGCCGCGCGCGTCCCACGACATGATCCACTTCGCGTTCGGCAGCTGGTGATGATCGAAGAACGGCCGCAGCGCGTGCAGCACCGCATCGCCCGCGGTGCCGGCGCCGGCCTGCGCCTCGAGCGCCTGCACGCGGCCTTCGACCTGCGCGCGCACCTGCTGGATCGCCGCCTTCGCGGTCTGCAGCGTCTTCTGCGCGACGCCCTGCGCGTGCGGGCTCTTCCTGTCGGGCTGGAGGTAGGGCCCGATCGCCTGCGTGATCGTCTTCTCGAGGTCACCGAGCTTGCCGAGCTCCTTCTCGGCTTCGGCGCGCGCCGCGCGTGCCTGCTCGCGGCGATGATCGAGCTGCGTCAGCGGCATGAACGCCTGCGTGCACGCCTCGACCGCGACGGTCACCGTCTCGATGAAGTTCTCGTCGAGCGGAAAGGGCGTGCCGTCCCCATAGCGATACACGCCTCGACTATATCACCGGAGGTCCTCGCTTCGCTCGGCCTCCGGTACAAGCACACCCTACCTCCTGCACCACGCGTCGCTTCGCGACGCTTGCCTCAGTACGTCGCGAGCAATCCCAATTGCAGCACGATCGCGTCGAGGAGCCCGTTGCCGTACAGGAATTCCTTGCCGATGCCCATCGGGTTCGGGCCCGGCGCCGGCGCCGCCAGCTGATCGAGGAACAGGACATCGGCCTTGACGTTGAAATTGAGGCGATCGAACAGGCCCCACACCGGCTTGTCGCCCTTGAGCGAGATCAGCGTGAGCTTGGTGCCGATCACCGCGTCGCGGACCGGCGACAGCTCGCGGTCGCCGGTGTAGTAGGCCCCGGCGCTCGAGTCGGTCTGGTAGAAGAACGCGTCCTTGAAGAACGTGGCAGCCTTCTGCTGATAGACGCGCGCGTGGATGCGCACGAGCAGGTTCTCGCCGACGTACTGCGAGTACGCCAGCTCGACGTCGCCGCCGGCGACGCCCCAGGTGTCGTCGTAGAACCGTGCGGAGAACTGGGTCGCGGCGTGGAGCTTGGGCAGGAAGCGGTTGAGCCGCGCGGACAGCGACCAGCGGTCGCGCAAGCTCGGGATGTTCTCCTGCGGCGTGTCGTCGTTCACGCGCACGCGCCGGTACGGGTTGCTCTGGAAGCCGTCGAGCACCTGGCCGTAGAGCGCGAGCTGCATGTTCATCAACGGCGTCAGGTTCTGCGTCAGCGTCGCCTGCGCGGTGTCGATCGCGAGGCTCTGCCACAGCGTGTGCGCGGTCGGATCGTCCTTCGTGAACATCAAGTTCTGCTTGAGGCATGGCGCGGCGCCGGTCAGCGCTTCGCGCGCGAGCGGCATCGCCATCGAGTTGTCGATGTCGCACACCGCATCGAAGCTGTGCGTGTACGCGAGCGACATCGTCGTGTTGCGTCCGGGCAGGTCGATCGACGCGTCGGCGCCGACCGAGCGCGACAGGTAGTCGCGCTCGGTGCCGAACAGGCCGTTGAACGTCAGGCTCGAGCGCCGGCCCTTGAAGCCGAGCGCGAGCGTGCCCTGCTGGCGCAGATCGGAGAACTTCGTGGCACCGGTCGTGGCGTCGACCTGATAGATCGTCGCGGTCGCGCCGCTCACCGCGTCGGCCGCGTAGCCGGCCGCGAGCGTGACGTGGCTGCCGAGATCGATGCCGACGTCGGCCTGCGGGTGCACGACCGTGAGGCCGCCCTTGTTGCCGTCGCGCTTCTCCTCGAACAGCGACGTCGACGCCTCGGCCGAGTCATCCGCACGCGCCGGCATCGCCGCGAGAAGGACGACTCCGAAAACGCCCAAGCGCAAGAGGCACATGCTCTCCGGTGCGCCGCGAGCAAGCCGGCCAGCGAGGCGCTGGGAAGGGATCCGAGCCGCAGCGTACGCCGGTACGTGAGGACGAGGAAGGGGCCCAGCAACGAAGCTGGCCGGCTGCGCAGCAAGCACAGTCATGCGAGCACCACGGTCAGTTGCATCCGCAGCCTCCGCCGGCCGCGCCGTGCCCGCCCGCCGCGCCCTCGCGCTCGCTCAGGATGTGATCGTCGCTCGCGGTCTCGTGCGGATCGTTGTCGAACACCATCACCTGATCGGCCAGGAACTCCTTCTCCGACGCGCGCACGGCGGTGCGACCGCATCCGATCGAGGCGGCGACGATGACCCAGAAAACAGAAGCCAGAATCGTGCGCATGGGTCCTCCTAGAAGAAGATCGCGAGGCCGGCCGAGTACTCCTGGCCGTTCTGCGAGTGGTTTTCGTTGAACAGGGTCCAGTTGCGGGCGTCGATCCGCACCGTGATCTGCTTCTTGAACGTGATCTCGAGGCCGCCGCCGGCGCCGAGCGCCATCAGCGTCTCGCGCGGATCGACGTAGTTCGTCGCGGCCGGCGAGATGTACGCGGCACCGAGGCCGAGGCTCGCGTACGGGCCGATGACCGCGCCCGGCGCCATGCGCAGCACGAACGCGAGCCCGCCGAGGTAGATGTCCTTGCTCGAGCGCGGCGACAGCCCGGCGAAGCCCTCGAGCGCCCAGTAGGGATCGATCAGCCACGACGGCCGCAGCACGTACAGGCCTTCGCCCTGCAAGAAGCCGGCGGAGAACGACATCCCCGCGTTCGCGTACGCGACCGGCGACGGGCCGAGGATCGCGCGCTTGACCGCGCGCCATGCCCGCTCGAGCACGCCCGGCTGCTCCTCCTCGCCGACCTCGAACGGATAGACGACGTCGCCGAGGATCCAGCCGCTCGTGCCGTCGTCGAGCTCGATCTTGAACCAGTAGTCCTTCGTGCTGCGCTCGAGCACCTCGAACACCTGGTTGCGCTCGACCACCGCGACCTCGCGATAGCCGTTGCCCGGGCCGGAGTGCACCGACGCCTTCTGCGCGATCACGCGCAAGTACGCTTCGGCATCGGCGCGGCGGGCAAAGCCCGCGATCGCGACCACGAAGGCGACAACGATAACGAGTCTCACGGAGTCACGCTTACTGAAACCAATCGAGGAAGGTCTGGTACTCGGGGTCGGTCATCTGGAACATCTTGTTGCCGCCGTGGCTCGTGATCTCGAACGGCTTGGTCAGGAGCTTGCTCTCCATCGGTGACGCGCACAGAAGCTCGCCCTGCGCGGCGCGGTAGTTGCCGGGCGACAGCGGGTTCGTCTCGTCGAGGCCGAAGCCGCCCGAGAACGTGTTGTGGCCGTGACAGCCGCTATCGACGCACGTGTGGTTCTGGATCGTGCTCTCGATCGTGAGGTAGTTGGGCCACATCATGCTGTCGAAGTAGTCCTCGCCGCCCATCGGATCGCACAAACCGATGTCGGGCGGTACCTCGCCGAGGCTGACCGTCGGGCAACCTGCGAGCGCCAGCGCGCTGGCTGCAAGCCATGACCTGGAAAGGCCCATCCCTCTCGCAACGATACACCGCTTCGCGGTCGGCTCGCCACCGCCGTGGCCGCGCGCGATCTGATACGCTTGCGTCCGGTGTCGACAGGAGCGTCTCGACCGCCGGGGTCCGGCAGGCCTGCGTCGCCCACTGCCACACCGCTGCGAGGTACTCCCGTGCCTCCGCCGATTCCTGTTCGTCCGCGCAGCATGGTGCGGATCGATACCGAGCCGGAGCCGCCGCGCACCGTGCGGAGCCCCCTGGTCGGCCGCGCCGACGCGCTCGCGACGCTGCGCGAGGTGGTCACGCGCGCGATCGACTTCCAGGCGCCGCAGCTGGTCACGATCGTCGGCAACCAGGGCACCGGCAAGACGCGGCTCATCAACGAGCTGATCGTCGAGCTCGGCCAGAAAGCCAGCGTCCCCGGGGCGAAGCCGGCCGCCGGCAAGAAGACGCGCGTGTTTCACGGCGTCGCCGAGCGCGATGGCAACGGCAAGCCCGTTCGGCTCGCGGCGATCGCATCGCTGCTGCGCGACCGCTTCGAGCTGACGCCGAATCCCGACGACACCAGCAAGATGCGGTTCGCGCACGAGATCAAGAGCGTGATGCAGGCCGACCAGGTCGCCGAGATGCTGCACTTCCTCGGCGGGTTCGTCGGCCTCGAGTTCGCGCCGACGCCGTTTCTGAAGGCCGTCACCGAGACGCCGAAGCAGCACGGCGAGCTCGCGCGCACCGCGCTGCGCCGGTTCTTCGAGCTCGATGCCGCGCAATCGCCGATCGTGCTCGTGCTCGACGACCTGCAGTGGGCCGACGACGACACGCTCGCGCTGCTCGGCGAGCTCGCGGCCGGCATCGGCGGCGCGCCGGTCGTGATGCTCGCGGCGGCGCGGCCAGAAATGCTCGTACGCTCCGGCGGCTGGGGCGAGGGCGCGGTCGATCACACGCGGATCGATCTGCGCAACCTCGAGGGCGACGACGCCGAGCAGATGTTCAGAAATCTTCTGACTCGCTGCAAGGACATCCCGGAGGACACCGCCCAGGCCGCGGTCGAGATGACCGGCGGGAACCCGGCGTTCCTCGAGCAGCTCGTGCGGCTGTTCCTCGACAACGGCACGATCGAGATCGCGGGTGGGATCTGGAGCATCGATCCCGACAAGGCCGCCGAGACCGAGCTGCCGATCTCGATCGAAGAGGCGATCGAGGCGCGCATCGCAGCGCTCGAGAACGAAGAGCGCGACCTGCTCGAGAAGGCCGCGGTGTTCGGCAACGTGTTCTGGGTGTCGGCGGTGATCGCGCTCGCGCGGCTCGAGCGTCCGCCGCCCGAGCCGGCGCCGGCACCGCTCGACATGGAGTGGGGCAACGGCGAGGACGTGCGCCGGCGGGTCAGCGATTTGATCTCCATACTCGCGGATCGCGATTACTTGCTGCCGCTCGACGCCGACGACTCGAGCATCGCCGGAGACATCGAGGTCGTGTTCAAGCACAACCTCGAGCGCGAGCTGATCGTGAAGTCGATCGAGGCGCGCAAGCTCGAGCGCTACTACCTGTCGGCCGCGCAGTGGCTCGAGGCCAAGCTGCTCTCGCTACGAGACGAACAGCTCGAGTTCCTCGCGAACCTCTACGAGCGTGGCGGCGATCGCCGGCGCGCGGCGCGCTGCTACCTGCAGGGCGGCGATCGCGCGCGCGCCCGCTACGCGCCGGAAGAAGCGCGCGTGCTGTACGAGAAGGGCCTCGCGATGCTCGGCGAGTCCGACGCGCCGGCGCGGATGGACGGCCTGCACAACCTCGGCGACGTGCTCGAGCAGACCGGCAAGTCCGACGAGGCCGCGCGGTGCTTCGTCGACATGCTCCAGCTCGCGTGGCGCTACGACAACCTCAACAAGGCGGGCGCGGCGTACGCGCGGCTCGCGCGCGGCCAGCGCCGGCTCGGCAAGTACGACGCCGCGATGGACTACCTGCGGCGCGCGCACGAGCTGTTCGAGCGCTCGCGCGACGATCGCGGCATCGCGTCGACGCTCGACGACATGGGCCGCGTCAACTGGCTGCGCGGCGCGTTCTCCCAGGCGCTCGACTTCCACCGCCAGGCGCTCACGATCCGGCGCGCGCTCGGCGACCGCCGCTCGATCGCGCTGTCGCTCGCGAACATCGGCCGCGTCCACCACGACAGCGGCAACTTCAAGGCGGCGATCGCGCAGTTCCGCGAGGCGCTCGACCTGCGCCGCGACATCAGCGATCTGGTCGGCATCGTGCAGTCGCTGTGCGACCTCGGCAGCGTGCACTCCGAGGACGGCAGCCACGAGGCCGCGCTCGAGCTGCTCGGCGAGGCGCAGACGACCGCGCAGGAGATCGGCGACAAGCTCGCGCTCGCCGACGTGCTGTCGCGCCTCGGCGAGGTCAAGGGCGCGATGGGCCGCGGCGGCGAGGCCGTGAAGGATCTCGGCGATGCCAAGCAGCTCGCGAGCCAGCTCGGCGATCGCGTGCTGCTCGCGGTCACCCACCAGCGGATCGCGCAGGTCCAGCTCCAGCTCGGCAACCTCGAGGCCGCCGATGTCGAGGCCCACGCCGCGGTCGCGGTCAGCCAGTCGGTCGGCTTGCGCGTGCACATCGGCTGCGGCTATCGCGTCAAGGCCGAGGTCGCGGCCGCGCTCGGCCACTTCCTGCCGGCCGAGGACGACTTCCGGCGCGCGATCGACATCCTCGCCGCCGTCAAGCACGAGGTCGAGCTCGCGCGCGCGTTTCAGGGCTACGCCGTGCTCAAGGACCGCACCGGTCAGCCGGCCGAGGCCCAGAAGCTGCGCGGCCGCGCCATCGACATCTTCACGCGTCTCCGGGGCGCGGCGCAGAGCGAATGACGTAGTGGAAGCTGCCGCCGCGCAGCGTGCGCGCGAACCGGACGTCGCTGACGAGCGCCGCCACGCACTCCTGGACGGGCGGCGCCGCGGTGATGAACAGGTGCTCGATGTCGCCGCCCGGCCGGACCGTCACCGCGATCGTGACCGTCGCGTCGCCGGCGCAGCGCGCGAGGCCGGGGCGCACGTCGTCGATCGCGTACGCGACCAGCGCGTGATCGAGGTGGTCGGGGATCACGGTCTCGTCTTGCTCCTCGTCGTCGCCGGCGGGCTGCGCGCTGTCGACCGCGTACACGACCAACGAGTCGATCACGTCGGCGATCAACGCCGCGCCGGCATGGCCGGCCGAGCGGGCGTGGCCGCCGTGCACGCAACCGGTCGCACACGCGATCGCGGCGACGAAGCGAACCGAGGTCATGGCCGCAGGTTCGCGCGTTCCCGACCGCGCGCCGCGTGCAAACTCCGGCAATCGAATGATGCATACTCGATCTTAATGAGCGACCTCGACGCCGAAGCGAGGGCGCGCCTGGCGGCCGCGGTTCCCGCGCACGTGCGGCACGTGTGCCGCGTGCTGACGAAGGCGGGATTTCAGGCCGTGACCGTCGGCGGCGCCGTGCGCGACGCGCTGCTCGGGCGCGCGCCGGGCGACTGGGACGTCGCGACCAGCGCGGCGCCGGAGCAAGTGCTCGCGAGCTTCCCGCACACGATCCCGACCGGCTTGCAGCACGGCACGGTCACGGTCGTGACCGGGCGCGGGGTCGAGAGCCACGTCGAGGTCACGACGTTCCGCGGCGAAGGCGCGTACTCCGACGCGCGCCGCCCCGACAGCGTGCGCTTCGGCGTGCCGCTCGACGAGGATCTCGCGCGTCGCGATCTCGTCGTCAACGCGATCGCGTACGACCCCGAGACCGGCGAGCTCCACGATCCGTTCGGCGGGCGGGCCGACCTCGCGGCGAAGCGCCTGCGCGCGGTCGGCAGCGCGGTCGAACGCTTCACCGAGGATGGCCTGCGCGTGATGCGCGCGGTGCGGTTCGCGGCGCAGCTCGAGTTCGAGCTCGATCCCGCGACCGAGGCCGGCATCGCGCCGGCGCTGCCGTCGCTCGCCAAGGTGTCGCGCGAGCGCGTCAGCGACGAGCTGCGCAAGATCCTCGCGGCGCGCCAGCCGTCGCGCGCGCTCGCGATCGCGCGGCGCACCGGCATCGTGCGCACCGTGCTGCCCGAGCTCGACGTCCGCCTCGACGAAGCTCGGCGCGCGTCGTCCGATGACACGGGGCGCGCGATCGCGAGCCCCGGCTCCGCCGGGGCGCGCAGCGACGCGGAGCGGCGCGACGGCTCGATCGACGAGGCGGCGTGGCTCGCGCGCGTCGATCGCGCGGGCGAAGCGGTGCGGCTGCCGGCGCTGCTCGTGCCGCTCGGCGCATCGAGCGAGCTCGACCCGCGTCACGTCGATCGCGAGGTCGTGCGCCGCGTGCTCGCGATCGGGCGCGCGCTCAAGCTCTCGAACGTCGAGTGCGATCTCGCGGCGCAGCTGGTCGGGGTCGTGCACGCCGAGCGCGTCGCGGCCTGGGAGCCGGCCGACGTGCGCCGCCTGCTCGCCGAGCTCGATCGCGACAAGCGCGGCCACGCGGCCGCGCTGTGGGCGAACGCCGAGCTCGTCACCGAAGCGCGCCGCATCCTCGCCGCCGGCGAGCCACTCGCGGTGTCGGATCTCGCGGTCGACGGCAAGGAGCTGATGACGGCGCTCGACCTGCGGCCCGGCCCGGCGATCGGCCGCATCCTCGCGATGCTGCTCGAGCGCGTGCTCGAGGATCCGGCGCGCAATACCCGCGACCAGCTGCTGCGCGAGGCGCAGGCGCTCGAGCTCGAGGTCGGGCGATGAGGACACGCGAGGGCGCGCTCGCCGGCCAGACCATCGCCGATCGCTACGATCTGCTCGAGCTGCTCGGCGAGGGCGGCATGGGCGCGGTCTATCGCGCGCGCGATCGCGAGCTCGACGAGCTCGTCGCGCTCAAGGTGATCCGCGCCGAGCTCGCGCGCGATCCGATCATGCTCGAGCGGTTTCGCCTCGAGGTGAAGCTCGCGCGCCGCGTGACGCACGGCAACGTCGCGCGCACGTTCGAGCTCGGACGTACCGCCGATCTCGCGTTCTGCACGATGGAGCTCGTGGACGGCGAGGCGCTGACGCGGCGGCTCGCGCGCGAGCATCGGCTGCCGCTCGCCGATGCGGTCGGCGTCGCGTGCGCGTTGCTCGACGGGCTCGCCGCCGCGCACGCCGCCGGGGTCGTTCATCGCGACATCAAACCCGACAACGTGCTCGTGTCGCACGACGGCCGCATCGTGCTTGCCGACTTCGGCGTCGCTTCGCTCGCGACCGGAGCCGGCGAGCTGTCCGGCACGCCGACGTACATGGCGCCCGAGCAGGCGCGCGGCG
>DATJXL010000256.1:0-2341 GCA_035500135.1 Kofleriaceae bacterium | reverse complement strand
CCACCGCGATCTCAAACCGTCGAACATCATCTGGCGCGTCGATCGCAACGGCGACGATCGCATCACGCTCGTCGATTTCGGCATCGCGGTCGCGACGCTCGGCGGCGCCGAGGCGACGCGGCTCACCCAGGACGGCCTGATCGGCACGCCGCACTACCTGTCTCCCGAGCAGGCGCTCGGCGACGAGGTCGACGCGCGCGTCGATCTCTACGCGCTCGGCTGCGTGCTGTTCGAGCTGGTCACCGCGACCACGCTGTACGAAGGCTCGGCGTTCGAGGTCTTGCTCGCGCACGGCAGCAAGCCGACGCCGGTGCCGAGCGAGCGCAACCCGAACGTGCCCGAGGCGATCGATCGGCTGTGCGCGTCGCTGCTCGCGAAGGCCCCGGCCGAGCGGCCGGCGAGCGCCGACGCGCTGGTCGCGATCGTCGACCGCGTGCTCGACGAGCTCGAGACCGGTGCGGCGCCACGCGGCGGCAGCACGGTGCGCGCGCCGACCGCACGTCCGACTGCGACCGGCACGCGCCGCGAGCTGCCGCCGAACGTGGCGCGGCCGCGCCGCGGTGTGCCGCGCTGGATCGTCGTGGCGGTCGCCGCACTCGCGCTCGGCTCGGCCGCGTATGCCGCGTACCTGGTCGGCCGCGAACACGCGCGAACGGGCTCGGGCGCGGAGGTCACGCCCGACGAGCCCGCCGATCAGCCGAACGGCCCCGTGCGCGCCGGCGCCGGCCGCCGCGAGGTGTTCCAGGACGACGGCGAGCTCGTGCTGCACGCGCTCGTGCCCGATCCGATCCAGGCAGGCCACGAGATCCGCCCGCATCTCGAGATCCGCAACGAGCTCGGCCAGCCGATCGTCGCGCCCGAGATCGTGATCACGATCGCCGACGAGCACGGCGCGAAGGGCCTGACCGCGAAGCCGCACGGCGGCGAGATCGGCCACTACGACTTTCACTACACGTTCCCCGCGCCCGGCCACTACACGGTGCGGGTGTTTCCGCCGTCGGTCGACAGCGCGTTCGAGATCCCGGTCGACGTGCAGTAGCGCTACTTCTTCTTCGAATCGTCGTCGTCGTCTTTGCCGTTCGCATCGTCCTCGGAGAAGTTGACCTTGCCGGTGTTCTTCTCGCCCTCGCCGAGGATCTTGATGCGCGCCGAGGCGAGCACCTTGCCCTTGCTCTCGAACGTGACGAGCAGCTCCTTGTTGACGCCGAACATCTGCTTGTCGAGGTGGCCCTTCGTGATCAGCGTCTTCTGGCCGCGCGAGTCGGTGAACTGATCGTCGGTCGCGATCAGCTGCTGGCCCTGCCCGTTCGACACGTCGTAGTACTTCACCGAGTACTCGAGATCGTTGAGCGGCGACTTCAGGAACGCCGCCATCCAGACCGTCCACGTGTGATCGGTCTTGTCCTCGTAGAAGTTCGAGACCTTCATCTTGCGCATCAGCGCGATGTACGCGTCGGGGCTCTTCGCCGTCGCCGGCGGCCGCTTCGCCATCGTGATGACCTGGCCGGCGAACACCCGGTTCGGGTCCTGCGCGGCGGCAGGCCCGGCGGCGACTACGAGTCCGGCGATGACGAGGGCGGCGGATACCAACGCGCGACGTGGGCTCATCGCGCCGATGCTAAAACGAATCAGCTCTCGAGCAAAGTGCGAATCGCATCGAGCCCGGTGCGGTCGGGAGCATCGGGACCGTCGATGCGCGCGGCGATCTCGACGGCGCGTCGCGCCAGCGCGCGATAGATCTCGGCGACATCGGGCATCGCGCGTAACGCTTCGAGATGGCGGCGGATCGTCGGGGCGTCGCCGCGGCGCGCCGGGCCGGTGAGTCCGTTCGTCGTACCTTTCTGCGCGACGTTGCGCAGCGCGCCTTCGGCCAGCGCGAGCAGCGCTTGCACGGATTGCGCAACGGGTAGCCCGTCGGCGGCCAGCACCTGCGCGGCGGCATCGAGCGCCGCGACGAGGTAGTTCGACGCGAGCGCGGCGGCGCAGTGATACGCGGCCATCTGCGTGCTCGCGAGCGGCAGCACGTGGCCCTTCATCGCGGCGACGAGCTTCTCGGCGGCCCGCCGCCCGGC
The DNA here is from genome assembly GCA_035500135.1 of Kofleriaceae bacterium. Taxonomy (GTDB): domain Bacteria; phylum Myxococcota_A; class Polyangia; order Haliangiales; family Haliangiaceae; genus JABFXX01. The sequence continues at coordinate 269 of DATJXL010000256.1, read as the reverse complement.
CTCGTCTCCTTCGACGCCGAACACGACGCCTTCGAGGTGGCGCATCGCCGCGCGCGCGTCGGCGATCGCCGACAGCGGATGCAGCGTGCCGATGCCGCCGACCCGGCCCGCGACGCCGCCGAGCAATTCCTCGGCACTCGCGGCGCCCGCGCAGTGGAGCAGCACGTGGCGCTTGTTGACGAGGCCGGTGCCGACGAGCATCGTCGCGACGTCTGGCACCGCGGCATCTCGCACGGCGAGCACGACGACCTCGCACTCGAGCAGCACGT
>DATJXL010000255.1:0-78840 GCA_035500135.1 Kofleriaceae bacterium | reverse complement strand
CGAACGCCGCGGCTGCATCGGCCGCGAGATCGGTCAACAGCGCGTCGCGGCCGACCAGCTCGCGCTCGGCATCGTCATCGGCGAGCGCGCGAAACTCGTCGCCGAGCGGCGACGGCCGCATCGCGGCGCGCGCGACACCGGCGAACGCGCGCGTGACGACGATGCCGGTCCACGCCGAAGCGGGCAGCCACGTCTCGGGCTTGTCGACGGCGTCGCCCTCGAGCTTGCCGCCGGGCGCCACGCGCAGCGCGTCGACGTGCAGCGCGACGCGCGCGCCGGCGGCACCGAGCTCGCGCGCCGCGGCGACCGCGACCGCGGCCGGATCGGCGTGATCGCCGCCGAGCGCCGCCGCCAGCACCCGTCGCCCGCGCTGCGACGCGATCGCGAGCTTGCGCGCCGACACCGCCGCGAGCAGTGCGCGATCGACCTTCGGCAGCTCGGCCCACACGAGCACGACCGGCTGCTTGTCCTCGCGCAGCATCGACGCCGCCGGCGTGCGCAGCTCGACGCCGCCCGCGCGGTCGAGGCTCGCTCGCGCGTCGGCTGCCGACGCCGGCCGCCGCGCCGGATCCTTCGCGAGGCACGCGTGCACGAGCTCCTCGATGCCTTCGGCGACCGGCGCGAGCGCCGACAGCCGCGGCGGGCGCAACGCGGCGTGTGCGCGCTCGAGCGCCGCCGCATCGCCGACGAACGGCGGCCGCCCCGCGTACAGCTCGTAGACGACGCATCCGAACGCGTACAGATCCGCGCGCACGTCGACCGCCGACGAATCGGCGAGCTGCTCGGGCGCCGCGTACTCGAGCGAGCCGACCTGGACGCCGGCGCGCGTCGGATCGTCCGGATCGCGCGGCAGCTTGCGCGCGAGCCCGAGGTCGAGGATGACGACACGATCGCCGGCGACGACGACGTTGTCGGGCTTGATGTCGCGATGCACGAAGCTCGCGGCGTGGATCGCGGCGAGCGCGTCGAGCAGGCCGCGCGCGTAGGCGATCGCGTCGTGCGGCGCGATCGGGCCGGCCGCGAGCAGCGCGCCGAGCGTCGGGCCGTCGATGCGCTCCGCGACCAGAAACGCGCGGCCATCGCCGAGCACGCCGCTCGCGTGGAGCTGCGGGACGGCGGGCGCGCCCACGGCCGCGAGCGCCTCGGCTTCGCGCGCGATGCGCGCGCGCGCGAGCTCGTGCGCCGCGTGCGCGATCTTCGCGACGCGCCCGTTGGCGAGCTCCCACACCGAGGCGAAACCACCCGCGCCGATCCGCGCGCCGAGCGGCTCGGAGAATTCCGGCGGAGTCTCCGCCGCAACTTCGTCGATCGGCGCCGCCGGCCCGCCGTGCACCGCGCACGACTGCCCCGATGCGAGCCGGCGGTGACACGTCGGGCAGCGAGCCACGCGGCGATGGTACCGCGCGTGCTACTGTCCTCGCAGTGCTCGAGCTCGTCATCGAGGCGATGGTCGATGCGGTGCTGGTCGTCGACGCGGAGGGGCGAATCACCACGGCGAACTCGGGCGCGGCCTTGCTCACCGGCTATACGCAGCAGGAGCTGTGCGCGCTGCCGGTCGCGAAGGTCGTCGGCGACGAGAGCTCGGGGCTGCGCACGGTCCAGCGCCGGCGCATCGAGCACGGCAACGTGCTGCGCCGCGAGGAGTCGTGGCTGCTCGCCAAGAGCGGCGAGCGGATCCCGGTTTCGATCACCGGGTCGCCCGTGCTCGATTCCGACGGCGCGCTGCAGGGCATCGTGCTGGTCGCGCGCGACGTCCGCGAGATGCGCAAGCTCCTCGCCGAGAGAGAAGAAGCGGTCGCCGAGCTGCGCGCCGCGAAGGATTCGATCTCGCAGCAGCTCCAGGAGGTGCGCGACATGCTCGTGCTCGCCGAGCGGCGCGCGACGCTCGGCACGCTCGCCGGCGGCTTCGGCCACGAGCTGCGCAACATCGCCCAGATCCAGGTCGCCGCGGTCGACGAGCTCGCGGCCGGGCTCGCCGCGAACGACGACCTCGTCCCGCTCGCGCGCCAGCTCCTGCCCGAGCTCGAGCGAGTCGGCGAGCACATCACGCTCTACGGCAACAAGCTGATGCAGCTCGCGCGGCCGGGCCCCGATCACGTGGCGCCGGCCGAGCTCGGCCTGATCGTGCGCGACGTCATCGCGATGCTGCGGCTCGCCGGCAAGCTCGGCCGCGTCGAGATTTCGCTGACGCTGCCCGACGAGCCGCTGCGCGTCACCGTCAACCGCACGCGCATCGAGCAGATCCTCGTGAACCTGGTCGTGAACGCGGTCGACGCGATCGGCAACGACGCCGGCACGATCGCGATCGACGTCCACGCGACGTCGCCGACCCGCGTCGCGTGCTCGGTGCGCGACAGCGGCGCCGGCATCTCGCCCGAGCACCTCGGCCGCATCTTCGAGCCGTTCTTCACCACGAAAGGCGCCGAGGGCACCGGCCTCGGCCTCACGGTCGTGCGCGAGATCGTCGCGAGCTACGGCGGCACGCTCGCGGTCGAGAGCGCGCCCGGCCGCGGGACGACGTTCACGTTCGAGCTGCCGCGCTGATATGGGGTCGTTCGCGGATCGCTACGAGATCGTACGACCGCTCGGACGCGGCGGCATGGGCGAGGTCGTGCTCGCCCGCCAGCTCAACCTCGATCGCCTGGTCGTGCTGAAGCGCGTCGTCGACGGCTCGCCGCGGTACGTCGAGGCCCTGCTCGCCGAGGCACGGATCGCGGCTCAGCTGCATCACCCGAACATCGTCAGCATCTTCGACGTCAGCGGCGCCGACGAAGAGCCGTACGTCGCGATGGAGCTGGTGCTCGGCGCGACGCTGCGCGAGCTCATCGATCGCGCGCCGAACGGCATGCCGGTCGATGTGGCGCTGCCGATCGCGATCGATCTGCTGCGCGGATTGAGCTACGCCCATGCTTCGCACTCGGGCCTGCGCGGCGGAGTCGTGCATCGCGACGTCAAGCCGCGTAACGTGATGGTCACGTTCGGCGGCACCGCGAAGCTTATCGACTTCGGAATCTCGCGCTGGCTCGACGACGCCGGCCATCTCGAGGCTACCTCGATCTCCGGAACGCGCGGCTACATGGCGCCCGAACAACAACGCGGCGGTCACATCGACGGCCGTGCAGACCAGTACGCGTTGGCGATCACGTTACGGGAGATGCTGACCGGAGTGCCCCCGGTTTCCGATCTTGCCGAGCAGATGGTCGTGCCGGCGACCGCGATCGATCCCGATCTCGCCACGATCGTCGATCGCGGAGCCGCACTCGACCCGTCGGATCGCTTCCCCGACTGCGACACGCTGCTCGCCGCACTCGAAGCCTACGCGAACGCGCGAGCGCTCGCGCTGTCCGCAACGCGGGTTGCGCGCTGGACATGCTCCGAGTTGGCCGACCGCCGCGCCGCGCTCGACAAGGAGCTCGCGAGGCCGCGGCGTAGGCCTCCGACAGCGCCGACCATCGCGGAGCGCAACGATCACGAACCACGCAGCTCGACGTATGTCGTGCTTCGCGCCACGAACCGCGGGGCCTCGGAGCATGCGTGGCTCGGCCCGGTGGTCGAACGGATGACGCGTACGCATCTGCTCCATGCAAGAGATCGCTGCTTCTCGCTCGCGCCGACCGACGATGGTACCGAGCTCGCGCTCGAGCTCGTCTACGAGCCGATGCGAGACGGCATCCAGATCGAGGCGATCGAGGTGGTTTCCGGAAGCAAACGCGCCTCGACGCATGGCGCGTCGGTGTGGGCCGCTACGGCGGAGCTGTCGAACCGTCTGACCCGTGAGCTGGTGACATCGAAGCGAGTCGTACCAGATGCGGACGAGGCAGTCGCGATGCGCCTGCTCGGCACAGTTTCCGTGCTCACCTACCGCGCGTACTGCGAGATCGTCAGCGAGATGCTGGTCGGCGGCGTGATCGTCGACAGCGAGACTCTCGCGCGTCGCGTCGACGAGTTGATCGCGGCAGACCCCGAATGGATCCACCTCTATGCATTGCTGGCGGTATTGCACGGAACGGTGACGCCGTCTGCCATCGCTGCCCTCGATGCTGGACGCGAACGCATCGGATCCACCGATACGCGCGGCCAACGCGTGCTCGCGGCCCTGCGGCACGAAGCCTCCGGCGACTACGAAGGCGCGTGCGAAGTGCTGTCCAAGCTATATCGCGACAACGCGAGCGACGTGCTGGTAGCGAGCGAGCTGTTGATGGCGAGCAGCATGTGCCAGCGCGTCGACGACGTGATCGCCATCGCTCGCCGAATGGATCGCGCGGTTCCCGCGCTCGAGTTCGGTGCCGACCTGGCTGCGATGCTTCGGCGGATCGGTGACACCGCAGAGGCCGAGGCCGTGATTCGGGATACCTTGGCCCGCGCACCCGAGAGCCCGACCGCCGCACTCGATCTGATTCGCATCGAGTCCGAAGCGAACCATCTCGACGAAGCGGCTGCTCTCGCGCGAGACATGCTCCTCGTGCACGGTGAGCGCGACAACATCCTCGCGCTGCTGTTCGAGGCGTTCATCCTGTGCGAGCAACCCGTTGTCGCTCGCCGTTTTGCCGAGCGCATGTTGATGTGCACGGACGTGCTGCGCGCGCGGGGGCGCTATCGCCTCGGTGTGGCGGCGCTGTTCGAAGGAAGATTCGCGGCGGCATACGACTCGTCGCGCCGCGCGCTCGCGGAATTGCGACCGTACGGGTTACAAGCGGAGCTCAGCCAATGCCTCGAGCTACTCGCGACCCTGTCCTCACTCGTCGGCGACCATAGCGGGAAGCGAAGGTACGTCGCCGATCTCGCGTCGCTCTACAGCGACATGCTCGCGAACCACGCCGCCGCCGCGGCAACCCGCTACGAGCTCGCGTTGCTCCAGGGCGAAGAGCCCTCGATCGACGACCTCCTCGCCGCCGTCCCGGACGGCCCGCAGCGCGACATCGCGCGTCGCCGCATGCTGCGGGCCGGCGCGCTGGCCGGCCGGATCGCGCACGCGGAGGCGGTGGCCGCCGGGTTCTCCGCCGACGAAGAGAACCCGGCGGCGCTGCTCGCATTCGGGCTGTGCGCGCGCCACGAGGGCGAGCTCGCGCTCGCGCGACGCAGCCTCGATGCCGCGACCCGCCAGTGGTCGAGCACGTACTCGAACCAGGCTTCGCCGTATCCGGCGGTGCTGGCGCGATTCCACCTGGCCGGCGTGCTCGCCGAGCTCGGCGATCGCGCCGGCGCGCGCACGCAGTACGAGCGGTTCTTGCGGTGCTGGGGCAACGCGGACCGTCCGCTTCCAGAGGTCGTCGCCGCTCGCCGAGCGCTCGCCGAGCTCGCGTGATCAGCTCGCCGGCATGAGCTCGACCGTCCCCTCGCCCACCTTCTTCCCGCGCAGCACGCGGAAGTCCTCGCCCCATTGCTCGACCAGGAGCGTGTCCTCGCCGGGCGCGTTGTACAGCCACCACCGGCAGCGCTCGACGTGGCCCGGCGGGCGATCCTTCTTCAAGCCACCGAGGCCGGCGAGATCGCCGCGCAGCTCGCAGGTCGCGGTGCCGCGCTTGTCGAGCGCGTAGCGCAGCTCGCCGACCACGATCGCCTCGGGCGGGTAGCCGGTGATCGGCGTCGACGTGTCGTCCGACAGGAGGCGCGTCGCGCCGGCGCCGGTGCGCTCGATGCCGACGACGAGCCAGCGCACGTCGCTGCCGTCGACGCAGCGCCCGGCGAGCCAGCGGTGACCGTCCTCGTCGTAGCTGACCAGGCCTTCGCACAAAAAATCGCGCGCGTCGATCGTCACCACGTCGTCGACGCGCAGATCGCGGATCGTGCGCTCGGCCAGCGTGTCACCGCCCGCCCCGAGCTGCTTGGGCGCGTCGCCACCGGCCAGCTTCTTGCGCTCGCCGGCCGCGATCCCGACCGCCGCCACGCCGCCGAGCACGGTGAGCACCACCAGCAAGATCCAGATCACGGGCGGCTACTGTAACACCCGGCGCGATCTCGGCTGGGACGCGAGCTAATGAGATGCTCGGCTCGTGAGAGCTCCCATTCTCGCCCTCGCCGGATCCGGATGCGTGGTTGCGCTGCACGTGACCACGCCTGCCACGGTCACGGATACCGCGGCGCCATTCACGTTGCGCGCACAGGACGGCCATCCGGTGACGCTCGCGACCGAGCTCGCACGGGGCCCGGTCGTGCTCGTGTTCTATCGCGGCTACTGGTGACCGTGGTGCAAGCACCAGCTCGGTGAGCTGGCCCGCAATCAAGGAGCTCTGCGCGCGCGGGGCGTGACGCTGCTCGCGATCAGCATGGATTCGCCCGAGGACTCGCGCGCGTTCGCCCGCGAGTACGGGATCGAGTTCCCGCTGCTCGCCGACGAAGACGGTGCGGTGTCGCGCGCGTATGCCGGCGTGACCTCCGACGACAACGCGCTGCCGGGCGTGACGATCATTCGCCCCGACGGCCACATCGTGTTTCGCCAGGTCGCGTCGGCGAAAGACGATCGCTTGTCGTCGGCGCAGCTGCTCGCCGCGATCGATCGTTGGCTCGGGACGACCGGTCCGGCGGCCGAGGTCTCGGGCTTTGCCGCGCTCGATCGCGCGCAGGTGCGGTTCGACGCCGGCGGTGGCGCCGTGCACGATGGAGCCTGGCGCGGCACGGCGGACGGCGCGATCTCGGCGATCGTGCCGATCGGCCGGCACCTGCTCGTCGGGCCGCGCCTCGGCTTCGAGCCCCGCGACGCGCCGCTTTCGCTCGACGGCGAGCTCGTGCTCCGCGAGCCGATCTTCGGTGCCGCCGGTGCGCTCGAGCTCGCGCTCGTCGCCGGTTATACGCCGTGGGCCGCGCAGGGCGGTGATGTCGGGGGGCTCGCAGGCATCTGGTTCGCGCTGTCTCCCGCGTGGTCGCTCCAGCTGCAGGGCGGCTTCGAGGAGCACGGTGCCACGCAAGCGGTCTTCGTCACGGCTGGAGTCGCGCGCTTGATCCAGATCCGCTGACGCGTACAGTTGGGCATGGTGCGTCGTGTTCGCGCTGGCGTGTCGTGCGCGTTCGCATGCGTCGCGTGCGGATCGACGACGCCTGTCGAGACGACGCCCGTGGTCGCCAAGCCAACGGCATCGGTGCGCGTCGCGCCGGCAGCGCCGACCGTCCTCGGCATGCGTTTCGATCGAGCTCCGACCGAGCTCGGAATGGGACGAGCATGGCTGAGTGAATCGCAGGCCGATGCGATCGCGTACTGCCCGGGTGATACCGAGCTCGTCCTGGCCGGCGGCGATCGCGTGCAATGGATGAGCGCGGTCGACGGCCGGACGCTGACGACGATCCCGGTCGAAGGCGCGTCGACCGTCGATTGCCGCGCGGACGGAGCGGCGGTGACCGTCGCGGACGCCGCCGCCGTGCTCGTCGCGCGCGACGGCACGATCACGCGCACGCCCGTGGCCGCGGAGGTGAGCGCGGCGCGGTTCGCAGCCGACGGGAGCGTTTGCATGCTCACCAAGGCTGGCTACGAGCGTTGGAACGGCGGCGCGATCGAGCACGTCAGTGACGTCGACGGTCCGGCGCAGCTCGTGGAGGGGTGCGCGCTGCTGCATGCGCATGGCGACCTGCTGCTCTTGCGCGACGGCGCGCGCGATCGCCGCATCGACGCGTGGCACCGCGGCTACGAGGACAAGATCTGGGATGCGTCGCGCGCACCGGACGGCGCGCTCGCGGCAACGATCGAGATCGGCGGCAACGTGACATGGAGCGGCGGCAAACGGCGGACGATGCTCGGCGGCGAGCTCTCCGGCCTGCCGATCCGCGCTACCGATCGCTTGTTCGTTACCGAGACCCCGTCGGGGCTGACCACCATGCGCCGCTCGGACAACTTCTACCGCCGTCTCGATCACGCCTGCGGGCGTCGCGTGCAGCTGGACCGACCGGCGCCGATGGCGGTGTCGCACGACGGCAAGCTCCTCGCACTCGCGTGCGGCGGCGTGGTCGGCGTGCGCGTGTTCGACGTCTCCGTGCTGCGCGTGGTCGCCGGCCGCGATCCGCGGCCAGTGGTCGCGCTCGCGTGGTCGGGCGATCGGCTCGCGACGCGCGACGACGATGGCAAGGTCGAAATCTGGCGCGATCGCGCACTGGTCCAGACGATCGAGACCGGCTACGAGGGTAACGATCTATGGTGGTGGGGTGACGACCTGGCGGCGAGCTTCGGCATGGCCGCGCAAGATCAGGCGCGGTGGTCGAGCACGACCGGCAAGCGCGGCCAGGCCCTCGATTTCGCCGTGGTCGTCGCGGCGCAGTCGAGCCGGGCGACGTTGCTCGCGACCTGGTACCCCGATAGCTTCTCGTTCACGCGTGGCGACGCGTTCGAGCCGATCGCGTACGACGGCCACAAGACCGTCGCCGCGCTCGCGGTCAGCCCCGACGGCACGCACGGCCTCGCGATCCGCCGGTTTCCGCACAACGTGGTCTCGTCGCCAGAAGGGCTCGACGCTGACCTCGTCGTGCTCGACTTGCAGACGAAGACGTCCCGGATCCTGCCGATCGTGGCCGACGCGATCGCAGTCGCCGATGCCGAGACCACCGTGGCGAATGGCACGACGCTGTCGCATCTCGCGGGCGGTGGACTCGCGCCGTTCGCGGCGACGGCCGCAACGGTCACGGCGCTCGCGTATTCGCCCGATGGACGCGTGCTCGCGGTCGGCAGCGTGGACGGAACGATCGCGCTCTACACCGGTGCACGCGTCGTGACGACGCTGTCGGCCCACTCGTATCCGGTGCGTTTGCTCTCGTGGCACGGCAGCGAGCTGGTCAGCGCGGCCGACGACCGCACGCTGGTTTGGTCGTTCGCGCCGTGATAACACCCGGCCATGGTCGCTGTTCCCGCGCAAGACGATCTGCGGCGCGTGCTCGATGACGACGGCAAGCCGCTGCCCGGCGCGAAAGTGCCGACGATTCCGGATGCGACGCTCCAGCGCATCTTCGACTCCATGATGCTCGTCCGCATCATGGACGACCGCATGATGCGATTGCAGCGTCAGGGCCGGCTCGGCTTCTACATGAAGGCGATCGGCGAGGAGGCCAGCCACTTCGCGGTCGCCGCGCTGCGCGACTCCGATTGGGTCTTTCCGAGCTACCGCGAGCAGGGCGCCTGGTTCTGGCGCGGCTACACGGTGCAGCAGTTCATCGATCAGCTGTTCGGCAACGAGGACGACCCGATCAAGGGCCGCCAGATGCCGGTCCACCACTCCGCGAACTGGCTCAAGCTGGTCTCGATCAGCTCGCCGGTCGGCACGCAGATCCCGCAGGCGGTCGGCGCGGCGTACGCGGCGAAGGTGATGGGCAAGGACGACGTCGCGATGGTGTATTTCGGCGAGGGCACGTCGTCGACCGGCGAGTTCCACGTCGGCATGAACTTCGCGGGCGTGTGGAAGGCGCCGTGCATCTTCATGTGCCGCAACAACGGCTGGGCGATCAGCGTGCCGACGGCGAAGCAGACCGCGGCGAAGTCGTTCGCGGCCAAGGCGGTCGGTTACGGCATGCCCGGCATCCGCGTCGACGGCAACGACCTGCTCGCGGTCTGGCAGGTCGCGACCGAAGCGATCGAGCGCGCGCGCGCCGGCGAAGGCCCGACGCTGATCGAGGCGCTGACGTACCGCGTGCAAGGCCACTCGAGCTCGGACGATCCGTCGGTCTATCGCGATCCCAAGGAGCCCGAGATCTGGGAGAAGAAAGATCCGATCAATCGCCTGCGCGCGTACATGCGCCATCGCGGGCTGTGGAGCGAGAGCTGGGAGAAGGAGATCGCGGAGCGCTACAACCAGGCGATCACCGACGCGCTCGCTGCGTCCGACAAGAAGCACGCGCCGGCGATCGAGACCATGTTCGACGACGTCTACGAAGAGCTGTCGTGGAACCTGCGCGAGCAGCGCGAATATCTGATGAAGCAGGCGCGCACCAAGAACCCGCACCACCATGGTTAACGGTCTAGCCGAAGGCGTGCGAGGAGCCGCGAACGCGAGGCGGAGCGAGAACCGGCGCGCAGCGTACTCACGTACGCGAGCACCGGAAGCGGAGCTCCAACGAAGCGATCGCGGCCCGCAGCCGCCTTCCCACTAGGAAGCACTATGCCAACGATGAACATTATCGAAGCTGTACGGAGCGCGCTGCAGACGCAGATGCGCGCCGATTCGCGCGTGGTCGTGCTCGGCGAGGACGTCGGCAAGTTCGGCGGCGTGTTCCGCGCCACGAGCGGGCTGTACGACGAGTTCGGCGCCGACCGCGTGATCGACACGCCGCTCGCCGAGGCCGGCATCATCGGCACCGCGATCGGCATGGCGCTGTACGGCCTGCGCCCGGTCCCCGAGATCCAGTTCGCCGACTTCATCTTCCCCGCGTTCGATCAGATCGTGAACGAGCTGGCGAAGTTCCGGTACCGCTCGGGCGGCCAGTACCCGTGCCCGGTCGTGATCCGCACACCGGTCGGCGGCGGCATCCGCGGCGGCCACTACCACTCGCAGTCGCCCGAGGCGCTGTTCATCCACACTCCCGGGCTCAAGGTCGTCGCGCCGAGCAATCCGTACGACGCGAAGGGCCTTCTGCTCGCGTGCATGCGGCAGAACGATCCGGTGCTGTTCATGGAGCCCAAGCGCATCTATCGTGCTGCGAAGGGTGAAGTGCCCGAGGGCGACTACGCGGTCGAGCTCGGCAAGGCCGCGATCACGCGCGAGGGCACGCAGGTCACGCTGCTCGCGTGGAGCGGCATGGTGTCGATCGCCGACGAGGCCGCGAAGAAGGCCGCCGAGGCCGGCATCTCGGTCGAGGTCGTCGACCTGCGCACGCTGATGCCGTACGACATCGACACGATCCTCGCGAGCGTGAAGAAGACCGGCCGCTGCGTGATCGTGCACGAGGCGCCGCGCACGTGCGGCTTCGGCGCCGAGCTGATCGCGGCGATCCAGGAGCGCGCGATCGAGCACCTCGAGGCGCCGATCGTGCGCGTCACCGGCTTCGACACGCCGTTCCCCTACGCGCTCGAGCACGAGTACATGCCGAACGCCGACCGCGTGGTCGGCGCGATCCGGCAAGTCTTGGAGTGGTAACGATGGCCTTCGAGTTCTACATGCCCGATATCGGCGAGGGCGTCGTCGAGGGCGAGGTCGTGAAGTGGAAGGTGAAGGAAGGCGACGCCGTCGCGCTCGATCAGCCCATCGTCGAGGTGATGACCGACAAGGCGACGGTCGAGCTGCCGTCGCCGCGCGCCGGCAGGATCGCGAAGATCAACTACAAGGAAGGCGAGATCTGCCCGGTCGGCAAGGTGCTCGTCGTGATCGAGGAGTCCGGTGCGGCGGCATCGCCGGGCAACGGCAAGAAGCCGCCCGCGCAGATCGTCGACGAGCCGCCGCGCGCGCGGCCGTCGACGCAGCAGGTGATGCACAGCAAGGTCGCCGAGAACGTGCACGGCGGCGGCGGCGCGATCGAGGTCGTCGACGCGACGCAGGATCGCTCGCGCGTGCTCGCCACGCCGGCGACGCGCCGGCTCGCGCGCCAGCTCGGCGTCGAGATCGGGCGCGTGCCCGCGACCGGCAAGCACGGCCGCGTCACGAGCGACGACGTGCGCAACTTCCGCCAGGCGCCGACCGCGGCGCCGGCCGCGAAGCACGCGCCGATCGCGATCGCGAAGGGCGGCGACGAGGAGCGGATCCCGCTGCGCGGCGTGCGCAAGCGGATCGCCGAGTCGATGGCGCGCTCGGTGCACACCGCGGCGCACTTCACCTACGTCGAAGAGATCGACATGACCGAGCTGGTCACCGTGCGCGATCATGCGAAGGCGCGCGCGGCCGAGCGCGGCCTCAAGCTCAACTACCTGCCGTTCATCGTGAAGGCGGTCGTGTCGAGCTTGAAGAAGTGGCCGCAGCTCAACGCGTCGCTCGACGAGACGACGCAGGAGATCGTGCGCAAGCGCTACTACCACATCGGCATCGCGGCACAGGGCCCCCAGGGCCTCGCGGTGTCGGTCGTGCGCGATGCCGATCGCCGCTCGATCTTCGACCTGTCGAAGGAGATCGATCGCCTCGGCGAGGCGGTGCGCGCCGGCACCGCGACGCGCGACGAGCTCACCGGCTCGACGTTCACGATCAGCTCGCTCGGCAAGCTCGGCGGCGTGCTCGCGACGCCGATCATCAACTTCCCCGAGGTCGCGATCCTCGGCGTGCACAAGATCGAGGAGCGCCCCGCGGTGCGCGACGGCCAGATCGTGGCGCGCCACCTCATGAACCTCTCGATCTCGGTCGATCACCGCCTGGCCGACGGCTGGGACGGCGCGATGTTCCTGCAGGACGTCAAGGCGCTGCTCGAAGACCCGACGACGATGTTCATGGAGATGGTCTGACAATCCTGTCAGGCCTTGCCGGCGAACGACCGTCGCGGCCCCGCTAACCACCCGGGATCGCATGCGCGGGCGTGGCCTCGCCGTTGCGATAGGGGCCGGGCATGCTGCGCCTCCTTCTAGCTTCGATCGTCGTCTCGCTCGCATTTGTCTCCGCCGGCTGCGTCCCGTTCGGCGCCTGCGGCGGCTTCCAGGGCACCGGGGACCAGGTCTACGCCCGCGGCCAGGACCAGCTCATCCTGTGCGAGAACGGCGGCTTCGTCGTCGATTCGGCGCAGTACGGCACGATCGAGGGCAAGTACACGTGGAGCGACGCCAGCGACGACAGCGCGGTCGCGACGAACGGCGCGACCGGCGCGCTCGCGTTCGACTTCGCGAACAACGGCGACGGCACCGCGTCGACGCCGCAGCTCGGCGACAACCCGTGGACGACCGTCGAACTCGACCAGACCGGGCTGGATCACGCGGATACCGCGTGCCAGACGCTCGAGACGCGGTCGTGGTGGAACACGCCGTCGACCTAGGCGATCATGATGACGTGCGCTGGCTCGCGTTCGCGGTGGTCGCCGGGTGCTATTCGCCCACCCCACCCGCCGGTGCGCCTTGCAGCCTCGATGGCCAGTGCCCGACCGGCCTCCAGTGCTCGCCCGCATCGATGACGTGCGAGCTGCATGCGGTCGACGCGCCGCGATCACCCGACGACGCGCCCGCGATCCAGAGTGATGCGCGCGCGATCGACGCTCGCCCGATCGACGCGCCGCGCGTGCCGTGGACGCTGGTCCAATCGGGCGCGACCTCCGGGAGCACGATCTCGATCCAGCCGACGACCGCGGGCGATCTGATCGTGGTCGCGGTCCAGGTCGACGGCGGCGCGACCGTCACGTCGATCACCGACAGCGCGGGTGCCGGCTACACGCCGGCCTCGGGTGCGAGGGGGACCGACGACAACGACGACGTGTCGATCGAGATCTGGTACGCGTCCGGCGCCCTGGCCGGGGCGACCACGATCACGGTGACCTCGACCAGTACCGCCGCGGTCGTGATGTGGGAGGTCTCCGGCATCCGCGCGCTGTTGCCGCTCGACGCGGCGTCGGCGCTGAACAGCCAGGCCGCGTCGACCGACGTGCTCGGCGCGCCGATCACGACGACGCAGCTCGGCGATTTCGTCGTGTCCGTGGCGATCGTCGCGAACTCCGTCAGCGCGATCCACGCCGGCAACGCGTTCACCAACGACTACAAGACGAAAGCGAACGGATGGGCGCATCTGACGTCGAACGCGGCGCCGCCCGGCGCGTACCAGGCGGAATGGGATCAGCCGATGGCCGGCACGTATTGCGCGGGCGCGGCGGCGTTCTTCCCGAGCGATTGAGTCACGGCAGGCAGAACATCGTCGCGGTCATTCCGCCGGAGTCGGCGGTGAACAACCAGACGTCGTTGTCGATCGCGACCAGCTCGAACGCGGCGGCGGCCGGCGTCGCGACAGTCTGCGTCGCCAGCGGATCGGCGCCGTCGGAGAGCTGGCCGACGACCGCGTGGCCGGTCGCGTCGAGATACGCGAACCACAGGCGCGTGCCGTCGAACGCGAGGCGCGGCGAGCTCGCGCCGGCCGCGAGCGTCGACGTCACGTCACTCGGGCCGACCGAGCCGAACGCACCGACCGAGAGCTCGACGCCTGCGCTGTCCTCGAACGCGAGCGCGAGCCCGGTCGGTGTCGCGACCAGCGCCGGCGAATCGCAGCCGGTCGGGTACGACGCGCTCGCTCCCATCGTGGACGCGTTCTCGATGTCCTGCACGACACAGCCGCCGGGCATCGACCACGCAACGTACGCGTCGGGTGTGGCGATGCCGGTCGTCGCGGTGACCGCGGCCGGCGTCGCGGACGGCACGGTCATCTCGTTCGATTCGGCCCACGTCGTGTCGTAGCCGGTCACCGTCAGGCCGGTGGTCCAGCCGGTGGCGGAGACCGAGTCGGAGCCGGCGGACACGAGCGCCTGCTTCGCGATCGTCGTCGCATCGGGACAGCCGAACTCGGACAGCTCGATCGTGGTCAGATCGTCCGACGCGACATCGAGCTTCACGCTGTTGGTGTTCTCGACCTCGGAGATCACGAGCGCGCCGTTCATGTAGACGGCGCCCGTGCCGCTCCAGCTCCCGGGTTTCACGATCTGCGGGCTCGTCGCGATCTGCCACTGCTGGTCGAGCGTGAGGCCCCACAGATCGCCCACGGCCCGCGGCGCCCAGATCACGGCCACGCCATCCGGCTTGGCCGCGACCGCGATGTCGACGTCGAGATCCGGAAACGTGGCCTGCGGCGCGGGCGCCGTGAAGCACGCCTGGGGCACGGCGTTGCCATTGGAGCCCGGTCCGGGAACCGGAGACTGCTCGGCGAAGCCGACGTGGCCGCACGCGGCCGACAGGCACGCGAGCACGAGCACCGCACAGGTCGAGCGACCCACCGTGCCCATGATATCGCGGCGGCACGGCGCGTGGTACACGAACGCCATGGTCCATGCCACTGCCACCGCGCGCAGCGGGCCACTCGCCTACTTCGACGGCGACGACGAGGCCAAGGCGCGCGGCTTGTTCCAGCTCGTCCGCGACGACGGCACGCCGCACGACGAGGCCGCGCTCGCCGGGATCGATCGGGCGCCCGCGCGCCGGTTGTTCGAGCAGATGCTGCGCATCCGCGTGACCGACGCGCGCATGATGGCGCTGCAGCGCCAGGGCCGGATCGGCTTCTACGGCGAGGCGCTCGGCCAGGAGGCCGCGATCGTCGGCGCCGCCGCGGCGAGCGCGCCGGACGACTGGATCGTGCCGGCGCTGCGCGAGGCCGGGGTCGGGCTGTGCCGCGGCATGGCGCTCGACAGCTACATCGCGCAGATCTTCGGCAACAGCGACGACGTCACGAAGGGCCGCCAGCTACCGTGTCACCCCTGCGACCGCGCGCATCACTACGTCGTGATGTCGTCGTGCGTCTCGACGCAGGTGCCGCACGCGGTCGGCATCGCGATGGCGATGCAGCTCGCCGGCGATCGCGGGCGGTGCTGCTTCGGGTTCATGGGCGACGGCGGCACGAGCGAACCCGACTTCCACGTCGCGCTCAACTTCGCGGGCGTGCAGCGCGCGCCGTGCGTGCTGATCTGCCAGAACAACCAGTGGGCGATCTCGACGCCCGGCACCGTGCAGACGGCGTCCGACACGATCGCGCTCAAGGCGCTGGGCTACGGCGTCGAGCCGCTGCGCGGCGACGGCAACGACGTGCTCGGCGTGCTCGAGCTCGTGCGCTACGCCGCAGACAAGGCCCGGCGCGGCGACGGCCCGTCGTTCGTGGAGCTCGTCACGTACCGGGTCAGCGCGCACAGCTCGTCCGATGACCCGTCGCGTTACCGGGACGAGGCCGTGACCGAGGTGTGGCGGCAAAACCGGGATCCGCTCCGCCGTTTCGAGACGTTCCTCGTCGCGCGCGGCTGGCTGGGTGCCGGCGAGCGCGAGCAGATGGCCGCGCAGCTCGAGTCCGACGTGCGCGAGGCGATCGCGCGCCAGGAGCGCGTACCACCCCCACCGCTGGCGTCGATCGTCGACGATGTATACGAGCAGCCCACCTGGAATCTTCGCGAGCAACTGAGCGAGCTGATATCGTGACTGCATGCGCTTGCTTCGCTTTGCTTGCTTCGCGGTCGTTGTAGGTTGCAGTAACAGTCCGAGCCCGCGGCTGATCGCCGGCGGCGGCATCGGCGACGGTTCGATCGACGGCACGCTCAACGTGTACGTGATCGATCACGACACCGAGGCCGCGATCTCGGGCGCGACCGTCGAGGTCGGTACGACGCAGAAGACGACCGACGCGAAGGGCCTCGCCGTGTTCTCGGTCAGCGGCAAGCAGACCGTCACCGTGTCGGCGACCGGCTACGTCGCGACGGTGTGGGCCGATGTCGATGGCGCGAACGTGACGGTGCCGGTGAATCCGACGCCGGATACGCCGGACCAGGCGACGCTGTCCGGCACGATCGCGAGCTGGAGCTCGATCACGGTCCCCGCACAGCACGTCAAGGCCGGTTACGTCCTGTACTCGTCCGACACCAAGGCGAACAACGGCGCGAACAGCATCGCCACGCCGGGCGCGGGCCAGCTGTGCGGCGTGGCGCCGACCGACACGATGTGCAGCTGGTCGGTCGCGACGCGCACCGGCAACGTCACGCTGACCGCGGTCCTCGTCGACGTCGATACCAAGGGCACGGTGACAGGGACCGACGATACGCGGTCGATCATCGGCTACGCGACGACGGCCGCGGTGACGGTCGACGCCAACGTGAACCAGACCGGCATCGTGCTCGATCAGGTCGACGCCGGAGACCTCGAGGACGTGACGATCGACACCGGCACGCCGCCGGCCGCGCTCACGACGCTCGGGTTCGAGGTCGGCGTCGAGCTCGACAACTTCGAGGTCGTCGAGCTGCCGGTGTCGGCGCTGTCGACCGATTACTCGACCGTGCTCGTCCCGAAGCCGACCGTGTACGCGGCGGACGCCGACTTCCGGCTGACCGGGTCGGCGAGCACGACCAGCAACCCGACCGCGCAGAGCATCATCCAGCGCACGAAGCAGACGTCGACGGCGCTCGCCGCCGGTACCTGGCTCGATCCGCCGACGAACGCGACGATCACGACCACGAACGCGACGTTCGACCCGGTCGCGGGCGCGTCGGCACACACGGTGAAATGGACGAACGCCACCGGCGACGACGTCCTCGACGTCACGATCTTCGATCCGACCGACACGTCGTTCGACGTGCCGAACCTGGTCGCGCTGCCGTCGGGCACGCTGACCGCGACCGTGCAGGGGATCGCGGCCACGTTCCCGGTCAACAACTTCAGCCTCGACGACGACCTCGACGAGCTGTGGGGCGTGTCGAGCCAGCCCGCGACGGTCGGCCAGTAGCTGATTCGCCGCTGCGACCTGCGACACGAGGTGAGAGCCTCGGTCGACAACCGGCGGTGAGCGGGTGCGCGTGGCGCGCGCGCTGCGGTCGCGCAACCGTGCAGACATGCGCGTTCTCCTGTTCGCAGTCGTCGCGGCATGCATGCCGAAACCGAACCCGCCCGATCCGGTCGCGTGCTTCCACGTCGAGCCGCCGCATGGCGACACCAAGCCGTCGAGCACCGACGGTCGAATCAAAGGCGTCGTCGTCGACATCGACGACGGCGAACAAGTCGCCGGCGTGACGGTGCTCGCGGATTCGCTCGCCGGCGGCGCGAAGGAGCAGGCGGTGCTCAGCGACGAGCACGGCGCGTTCGAAATCGAGGTGCCCGCGGGCGATTACCGGTTGACGATCTTCTACAACGACAGCGAGGGCTCGCACCCGTGCGTGCACGTGGCTGGCGATGCGGTCACCACGGTGCACGTGCGCCTCGACACCCGGGATCCTGCGACAGTGCGACAGCTGTGAGGGCCGCGGTCGACGACAGGGAGTCAGCGGCGCGAGATGGATCGCGTGCGCGGACCGCGCGTAGATGAAGTCATGCGCAGGTTCTCGCTTCTCGTCGCGTTGCTCTCGGGCTGCTTGCACCAGCACACGTACGTCGCCGGCGACGGTGCCGTGCTCGGGCGCGTCGTCATCTACCGCAACGGCGTCGCGTTCTACGAGCGGCGCGCGACCGTGGTCGACGGCAAGCTCGCCGTCCACGTGCCGCGCGACCGCGTCGACGACTTCTTGAAGTCGCTGACCGTCGTCGATCCGACGACGCGCAAGCCACTCGCGGTCTCGATCCCGCGCCAGGAGAGCGCCGGCAACGACCTCACGATGACGATCGAGACCGCCGACCGCTCGCGCGCCGACGTGCTGCTCACGTACGTGACCGAGGCGCCGGCGTGGAAGCCGAGCTACCGGGTCGTGGTCGGCGCGGCGGGCAAGGTGATGCTCGAGGGCTGGGCGATCGTCGACAACATGTCGGGCGAGGACTGGAAGGACGTGCGCGTCGGCGTCGGCGCGAGCTCGGCGCTCGCGTTCCGCTACGACCTGTGGAGCGTGCACCGCGTCGACCGCGACCTGTTGCAGGGCGACGCGCAGTTCGCGGTCGCGCCGCCGACCGGCGTGTCGCCGTATGCCGAAGGCAGCGGCAGCGAGGAGCTGGCGAACCTCGAAGCGACATCGCCGGCCGCGAGCCAGGGCGACGGCGCCGGCGTCAGCTTCAGCGGCAGCACGTCGCTCGAAAACCAGTATTACGTCGACGGCGTGAACACGAGTGGGCTCGCCACGTCGAGCGTTCCGTGCGTCGACTCCGAGATCAAGGTCGGCTGCAACGACTCGCCGCGCGGCACGCCGTCGCCGGCGCATCATGCGACCGGCTCGATCCAGGGCGTCGTCACCGATAGCAAGACCGGCGAGAAGATCTTCGGCGTGACGGTGACCGCGAGCGGCCCCGGCATGGTCGCGCAGAACGTGCTCACCGACGAGAACGGGGCTTACAAGATCGAGAACCTGCCGCCGGGCGTGTACTCGGTGCGGTTCTTCTACGCCGAGTACAACATCGAGCAGCGCGACGTCCACGTCGGAGTCGACAAGACCACGCCGGTGTTTCAGGCGATCGATCAGACCAAGGCCGGCGGCGAGGTGATCAGGATCGCGAGCAAGGCCCCGACGATCGATCCGACGTCGACGTCCCAAGCCATCACGCTCGACGAGAATTACCTCAAGAACATCTCGGTTCCGGGCCGCACGTTCGACGCCGTGCTCGGCGCCGCGGCCGGCGCGAGCGGCGGGCCTGCAAAGCCCGCCGATCACTCGGCCGAGCTCGAGGCGATCGCGAAGCGAGTCGGCGCCTCGAAGAAGGACGTCGTGATCGAGACGCACGGCGTGAATGCGGAAGAGGCGAAGCAGCGCGCCGGCGCGATCCGCGATCGCCTGGTCGACGACGGCGTGGCCGCGACGCGCATCCACATCGTGCCGAAGATCGGCCCGGGCGAGCATGCCGGCACGCGCGTGCTCGCGGTCGCGCCGGGCGCGGCGCCGGCGCCGACGGCACCGCCGGTCGCGCGCGCCTCGGACGGCACCGACACGCCGGTCGGGGAGAGCCACTTCATGTCGGAGCGGCCGATGACCGTGCGCTCCGGCTCGAGCGCGCTGGTGTCGATGGTCAGCCAGGAGACGACCGGCGGCGTCGTCTACTTCTACGATCCGATCTCCGATCGCGGCGACGATCGCTTTGCCTTCAAAGCCGTGCGACTCGACAACCCGACCGCCGACACGCTCGAGCCCGGTCCGATCACGGTGTACGGCGATGGCCGCTTCATCGGTGAAGGCATCACCGAGCCGGTGCCGCCGCATGCGTCGGTCGTCGTGCCGTTCGCGCTCGATCGTCAGGTCGTCGTCACGCACGCGTCGCACGACGACGAGCAGATCGCGAAGCTGACGACGATCGAGCGCGGCGTCGTGACCGCGGAGGTCCAGCACCGCAAGAGCACGCGCTTCATCGTGACGAATCGTTCCGACGTGCCGACCAAGGTCTACCTGCGCCATCGCCTGCAAAGCGACTGGAAGCTGGTCGACGCGCCGCCGCGCTCGCTCGTGCTCGGCGACTCGAAGCTGTTCGAGGTCGACGTCGCGCCGCACGCGACACAGTACGTCGACATCACCGAGGCGACGCCGGTCGAACGCAGGCTCGAGCTGTCGTCCGATGCCGCGCTCGAGATGATGAAGGTGTACATCGACGAGCCGGCGGCGACGCCCGAGCTGCGCGCGCAGATCGAGGCGCTGGTCGCGACCCATCGCGCGGCGGCCGAGCTGGTCGACAGGATCGGCACGCTGCGCGACCAGCTCGTCGAGTACCGCGAGCGCGAGGGCGAGCTCCACGCCCAGCTCGTCACGCTCAAGGCCGTGCGCACCGGCGGCGACCTGATGACGACCTTGCGCGCGCAGCTCGCCGCGACGAGCGAGCGCATCCAGCAGGCGACGGTCGGCATCGTCGACGCGCAGGAGCAGCTCATGCTGCTGCGCGTGAAGTTCCAGAATCAGCTCGCCGAGCTCCACGTGACCGACATCACCAAGGTGTCGAAACGGTGATAGAACCCGGGCATGGCAGAGCAACGCTTCGATGCAGTCGTGATCGGCGCCGGGCCCGGTGGCTATCCCGCCGCGATCCGGCTCGGACAGCTCAAGGTCAAGACGTGCATCATCGAGCGCGAGTACATGGGCGGCGTGTGCCTGAACGTCGGGTGCATTCCGAGCAAGGCGGTGATCCACGCCGCGAAGATGTACGAGAAGGTCTCGCACCTCGACGACCTCGGCATCACGGTGGCCGGCAAGCCGGCGCTCGACATGGGCAAGCTGCAGGCGTGGAAGGGCGGCGTGGTCCACAAGCTGACGAGCGGCGTGCGCACGTTGCTCAAGGGAAACGGCGTCGAGATCGTCGAGGGCACGGCGAAGCTCGACAAGCCCGGGCCCGACGGTCATCGCATCACGGTCGCGCTCAAGAGCGGCGGCACGCAGACGATCGTCGCGAAGAACGTCGTGCTCGCGACCGGGTCGCGGCCGACCGAGATTCCCGGGTTCAAGGTCGACCAGCAGCGCATCATCGACTCGACCGGCGCGCTCGCACTCGACAAGGTGCCGCAGCGGCTGGTCGTGATCGGCGGCGGCTACATCGGCCTCGAGCTCGGCATGGTGTACGCGAAGTTCGGAAGCAAGGTGACGGTCGTCGAGGCGCTTCCGCGCGTGCTCGCGACGATGGACAAGGACTGCGTCGCGGTGGTCGAGCGCAAGCTGCGCAAGATGGGCGTCGAGGTCTTGACCGAGACCAAGGCGAAGAGCTGGGAGGACAAGGGCGATCGCGCGGTCCTGACCGTCGAGCTCAAGGACGGCCAGGGAACGAAGACGGCGCAGATCGATGCCGACAAGATCTTGCTGTCGGTCGGCCGCCGCCCGAACAGCGAGAACCTCGGGCTCGACGCGGTCGGCGTCGCGCTCGACCGCGGCTACGTGAAAGCCGACGACCACCTGCGCACGAACGTGCCCGGCATCTACGCGATCGGGGACTTGATCGGCGGCATGATGCTCGCGCACAAGGCGACGCACGAGGGCGAGGTCGTCGCCGAGGTGATCGCCGGCCACAAGGCGGCGATGGACGTGCGCACGATCCCGGCGGTCGTGTTCACCGATCCCGAGATCGCGACGACCGGGCTCACCGAGGACGAGGCGAAGGCCAAGGGCCGCGTTCAGCTCAAGGTCGGCAAGTTCCCGTTCGCGGCGCTCGGCCGCGCGCTGTCGGTCAACGACACCGAAGGCTTCGTGAAGGTCGTCGCCGACGCCAAGACCGGCGAGCTCCTCGGCTTGCACATCGTAGGGAACGGCGCGAGCGATCTGATCTCCGAAGGCGCGCTCGCGATCGAGATGGGCGCGGTCGCCGACGACCTGCGGCTGACGATCCACCCCCACCCGACCCTGTCGGAGGCGGTGATGGAAGCCGCGGCTGCGGCGCTCGGTGAGGCCGTGCACGTCATCAACCGGTAGGAGAAGAATTACCGCCAAGGCGCCGCAGAGCCAAGGTGCGCCAGAAGAGACAGTTTTCGGCCAAAGCAACGAATCGCGGCGGCGGTCGATCCCGTATGCATGCGCGAACCGGAAGAGTATCTCGACGAGCTCGCACGCAATGTCATCGGTGCCGCGATCGATGTTCATCGTCACCTCGGCCCCAGCGGTCGATGCGTTGATCCCGGCGTACCTAGCGCAGGTACTGTCCTATTTGAAATCAGGCGTTTTCCAGCTTGGCTTGTTGATCAACTTCAACGTCCCGGCGCTGCGTCTCGGTATCCGCCGAGTGATCCATTCCTGATCTCTGCCTGGCGTACCTTGGCTCTTCGGCGCCTTGGCGGTAATTCTTCTCTATGCGCGCCTGGCAAGTCGTCGACCTCGGCCGCATGCCGTACCGCGACGCCTGGGCGCGGCAGCTCGAGCTGGTGGCGGCGCGTCAGCGCGGCGAATGCGACGACACGCTGCTCGTGGTCGAGCATCCGCACGTGTTCACGCTCGGTCGGCGACGCGAGTCGCACCAGAACGTGCTCGCGCCCGGCGATGTCGAGGTCATCGAGATCGAGCGCGGCGGCGACGTCACCTATCACGGACCGGGCCAGCTCGTCGCGTATCCGATCGTCCAGCTCCACGACGGCGAGCGCGACCTCCATCGCTTCCTGCGCAACCTCGAGGAGGCCGTGATCCGCACGTGCGCGCGCGCCGGCCTCGCCGCCGACCGCGAACCGGGCAAGACCGGGGTGTGGACCACGACGTTGACCGGCGCGCGCAAGAAGCTGTGCTCGCTCGGCATCGCGTGCCGCAAGTGGATCACGTTCCACGGGCTCGCGCTCAACGTCACGACCGACCTGTCGTACTTCGCGCGCATCAACCCGTGCGGCTTCGAAGCGAGCGTGATGACGTCGCTCGCGGCGCAGCTCGGCGCCGCCGACTTCGCCGCGACGCGCGACGTGCTCGTGGCCGAGCTCGGCGCGGCCCTCGGCCGAGCGCCCGCCGCGGCTACTGCTCGAGCCGGCTGACCGGCTCGACGGTGACGGGCGCGCTCGGGGGACGGGCCTGGATGACCGTGCCCGGATCCGACGACTGCACCGACCACAAGAAGTTGTCGATGACCGCGAGCGAGTCGAGCGCGTCGTCGCTGGTGTCCCAGATCGCGATGCGCAGCTTCATGATCTCGCCCGCCTTGACGTTGCCGCTCGTGGTCAACCAACCCGTGCCGCCGCCGAGCTCGGTGTCACCGCCCGAGCAGCCGCCGCCGAGGTCGGGCTGATCCATGCCGGTGCCCGCGAGCTCGGCCGTGCTCATGCACGTGCTGATCGTGCCTGCCGTGCCGTCGCAGCCGATGTTGCCGTTGATGCATTGGGTGAACAACCCGGTGTTGCCGAACGCCAGGTTCACGCCGACCGGATACTTCTTCATCGTGCTCGTCTGCGTGTAGAGCGCGAGGTTCTTGTCGGTCGGGTTCGCCGGCATGCCGCTCCACATCGAGTCGAGCAGCACGACGAAGAAGTCGTTGTACGGCGAGCACGTCCACTCCGGGAACTCCGAGCTGAAGAAGTTCAGGCCGAGCGAGAACGAGCTCGCGTTGGTCGGCACGCGGATCGAGAGCGTCAGCATGACCGGATCGTTCGCGGTGTCGCCGCTCGGAGCGGGACAGCCCGGCGCGTTCGGCAGCTTGCTGCCGTTCGCGGTGTACCAGTCCGACGGGAACGGCGAGCTCTGGCCGAACGCGCCGTCTTCCTCGACATCCGGCCCCGGGTTGGTGTCCGAGGTCGCGGCCGCGTTGCCGGTCGACAGCTCGATCAGGCTCGCGCCGGCCTGCGGCATCGTCCCGGTGCCGTAGTGCGGTCGGATCGAGTGCTGCACGCTCTGCGCGCTGTTGAGCGCCGTGCCGTCCGCCTTCGTCAAGGTCGCGCTCACCACTCCCCAGCGCGGGCCGTACATCTTGCCCGCGACGTTGCCCATCGCGTCGACCTGCTGGCACAGGTCGATCGCCTTCGCGTAGTCCATCGCGTTGCTCGAGTTCGACGACAGGCCCGAGTCGCAGTTCACCGGCGGGTTGTCGACGACGCCGTCGCAGTCATCGTCGACGCCGTTCCCCGCGACATCGAACGCGCCCGGGTTGACGAGGCCCGGGTTCGAGCACTCGGTCGGGTTGTCGCAGCAATCGCCCTGGCACGTCGTGTAACCGTCGCCGTCGTTGTCGGTGTCCTCGTCGACCTGGCCGTCGCAGTCGTTGTCCATGTTGTCGCCGCAGACCTCGCCGGTCGGCGTGACCTCGCCTTCGCAGGTGTCCCACTGCCCGGCCGAGTTGCACGTCTGCATGCCGCCGTGGCAGAGCCCGACGTTGTCCGTGCTCGAATCACCGGTGTAGCAGTCGCGCACGTCGCCCGAGGTGCAGCTGCCGGACGCGCAGTCCGTGCCCACGCACGCCTTCTCGGAGTTGCGGCTCGGGCCGCAGGCGGCCATCGCGATACAGATGGATGACGCGAGCAAAAAGCGGGTCATGACGGGGCCTCTTGCCGCGGAGAATAGACCTGGACCCGCAGGGACGAGCAAGGCCAATTCGTGCAACCGGGACGGTCGACGGTTGACACCGGCTGTCAGCCGGTGCGTACCGAAAAGTCCCTGACCGACACGATCTGCTTGGTGTCGAGGTCGGCGAGGAAGCTCCGCCCCGAGCCGATTCTCCCGTCGAAGGCGAGCAGATACCAGACGTCGAGGGTCCAGCGCGCGTGATCGGTCTCGCACGGTGGGGTCCACGATACGGCCTCGAGATCACCGAGGTACGGGGGCCGCGACGGCGATCCGGCAACCAGCTTCTGGTACTCGTCGCAGGTCTGGACCAGGCCGACGGCCGCGGTCGCGTCGCGGGCGGCGACCGTGCGGCGCCACGCCGAGGTCAAGCGGCTGCGCCCGACCTGCCCCGCCGGCGACAGCTCGATCTCGTACGCCTCGTCCGCGGCGAGCCCGTCGAAGTCGGGGACGTCGAACTCGGGGTACTTGTCGCGCTCGGCGATCATCTCGAGCCGGTCGTCGAACGCTTCGTAGCCGGCATCGAGCGTGTCCTCGCTGTAGTAGCCGTAGACGCGGAGCACGAGGTTTTGCGACGGCAGCCGATGATCCCAGTCGACGATCGAGATCGCGCCGGCGTAGTCGTGGCGAAACCGCGCGAGCGGCGGCAGCGCGGCGGCGACACGCGTCGCCGCGCCCTCCTCGGACAGCAGGCCCTGGTAGGCGACCCGGGGATGCAGCCGGATCTCCTCGGCGACATAAGGGCGCAGGTCGGACGACACCGAGCACGCAGTCTACAACGAGTTAGCGCGCCGCGTGGGTCAGGACGCGCCCTCGCAAGCACGGCCGAGCGCGTCGATCAACGTACCGAGCCGGTCGCCGTCGAGCTTGAGCCGGGCCGGATTGACGACGAGGCGGCTCGAGACGCTCGCCACGGTGTCGACCTCGACCAGGCCGTTCTGGCGCAACGTCTCGCCGGTCTGCGTGATGTCGACGATGCGCTCGCACAGCCCGGTCAGCGGACCGAGCTCGATCGCGCCCGACAGCTTGATGACCTCGGCGGTGAGCCCCTTGCGCGCGAGGTAGGCGCGCGTCGTGCGCGGGTACTTGGTCGCGATGCGGAGATGGCCGGGATCGGCGTCGGCCTCGGCGCGCGCCGCGACGATCATCCGACACCGGCCGATGCCGAGGTCGAGCGGCTCGTACAGCTCGCGGCCGTCCTCGTCGAGCACGTCGCTGCCGGCCACGCCGACGTCGGCCGCGCCGTGCGCGACGTACGTGGGCACGTCGGAGCTGCGCAGCACGAGCACGCGCAGCACGCCGCAGTCGATCACGAGCTTGCGCGTGTCCGCGAGCACGGGCGCGAGGTCGTGGCCGGCGCGCGCGAAGATCGTCGCCGCCTCGTCGAGGATGCGGCCCTTCGGCAGCGCGACGATGATCGGCCGCGCCGTCACTGCTTCGCTCTACGGATCTTCGCGCCGGCCGCGCCGAGCTTCTTCTCGATCGCCTCGTAGCCGCGATCGAGGTGATAGACGCGCAAGACCTCGGTCTCGCCGTCGGCGACGAGCCCGGCGAGCACGAGGCTCGCCGACGCGCGCAGATCGGTCGCCATCACCGAGGCGCCGGTCAGCTTGTTGCCGCCGCGCACGACCGCGACACGCCCGCTGATCTGGATGTCCGCGCCCATGCGCCCGAGCTCGGGTACGTGCATGAACCGGTTCTCGAAGATCATCTCCTTGATCACCGATTGTCCGCGGGCGACGCACGCCATCACCATGAACTGCGCCTGCATGTCGGTCGGAAAGCCCGGGTGCGGCTGGGTCGTGATGTCGACGGCGCGCAGCTCGCCCGTGCCGCGCACGCGCAGACCGCCGGCTTCGGCCGACACGCTCGCACCGGCCGCGCGCAGCTTCGCGACGATCGCCTCCATGTGCTCGGCGCGCGCGCCTTCGAGCAAGACGTCACCCGCGGTCATCGCCGCGGCGACCGCGAACGTGCCGGCCTCGATCCGGTCGGGAATGATGGCGTGCTCGATCGGGTGAAGCTCGTCGACGCCTTCGATCGTGATCGCGGGCGTACCCGCGCCCGTGATCTTCGCGCCCATCTTGTTGAGCACGAGCGCGAGCTCCTCGACCTCGGGCTCGCGCGCCGCGTTCTCGATCACGGTGCGGCCCTTCGCGAGCGCGGCGGCCATCATGATGTTCTCGCAGCCGGTCACGGTCGGCATGTCGAGCACGATCGTCGCGCCGCGCAGCTTCTTGCACTCGACGTCGACGTAGCCGTGATCGAGCGTGACCTTCGCGCCCATCGCCTCGAGGCCCTTCAAGTGCTGGTCGATCGGGCGCGCGCCGATCGCGCAGCCGCCCGGCATCGACACGCGCGCGCGGCCGTAGCGCGCGACCAGCGGGCCGAGCACGAGCACGCTCGCGCGCATCGTCTTCACCAGCTCGTACGGCGCCTCGAGCTTCTGGTGCGCGGTCGGCGCGATGCGCACGGCGCGCGCGACCGGGTCGTCGGCGACTTCCCAGCCGAGCATGCCGAGCAGCTTGGCCATCGTGCGGACGTCGGCGAGCTGCGGGACGTTCTTGAACACCGACGCGCCGCTCGGCAACAGGGCCGCCGCGAGCAGCGGCAGCGCCGCGTTCTTCGCGCCGCTGACCGGGATGGTGCCGGCGAGCCGCGCGCCGCCTTCGACGACGATCTTGTCCATGACTGCTTACCCCGTAAACGCGCCGCATTCGCGCGCTATTGCGCGGCCTGCTTGATCAGATCGACGACGTTTTGCTCGGTGCCGGCCGCGGTCAGCACGAGCTCGCTGCCGACCGCGTTGATCACGATCGACTTGACGACCCAGTCGAGCTGCGGCGGCACCTGGCCGCTGAGCTTCGCGGCGTCGAGCATCGCCTGCGCCTTCTTCGCGGCCTCGGTCGCCTGCACGGCGCCGTCGAGCACGAGGTGCGCGTTCGCCGTGATGTTGCCGGACTTGAGGTCGCCCGCGATGTAGGCCCGCGACGGCTTCACGCCGAGCGGGTCGACGTTGCCCGGCTTGACGAGCAAGACCCACAGCGGTGCGTCGGTCTTCACGCCGCCCAGGCTCGCGTCCTTCGCGATCCCGCCGGCGGTCATCTTCGTCAGGAATTCCTTCGCGTCCTTGCGCTTGGCGATGATCATCGTGTTCCTGTCGAGCCAGCGTGCGTAGGCGGTCGTGTCACCGACCTTGTACGTCACGAACGCGCCGTCCTTGCCGATGACGACGTCCTGGCCGTGCGCCTTGAGTGACTTCGCGAAACACTTCTCGACGTCGCCCTCGATCATGTTGAGCGCGAGCACGAACACCGCGCTGTCGTCGCTGTCGTCGACCGCGGCGACGACGAGCGAGTCGACGTGCTTAGCCGGATCGAACGTACACGCGTCCTTCATCGCGCCGAACGCATCCGAGATGTCGTGGTCTTTCTCGAGAATCAGCGGCCACAGCGTCTGGAACAGCTTCGTGTCGTGCAGCGCGGCCACGTTGAGGCTCACGATGTTCTGGATCCCCGCCGGCAGCGCCTTCTTCGCCGCGGTCCACGCCTTCGAGTCCGCGCTCGCGACGCTCGACAGCGCGAGCAGCAACAGTCCCCCCCACGCGATTCGCTTCAGCATCGCGGCATCTTGACACGGGAGATGGCGATCTCCTACGCGATCTCGACCGCGATCTCGCCGTCGCGGAGGCGGACGTGCACGCCGCCGGCAGCCGCCCCCGACTCCGGCGCCGTCGCGACGCCGAACGTGCCGAACGCGATGTCCTCGAGGCTGCGCGTCAGGGTCGAGGCCAGCCCGCGCGCGCCGGTCTCGCGGCGCAGCGCGTCGTCGACGACGTGATCGAGCACGTCCTCGTCGATCGCGAGCTCGAAGCCCTCGAGCTTGAACTCGCGCGTCATGCGCGCGACCACGTCGGTGCGCAGGATGTCCTTGAGCGTGCCCGCGTCGAGCGCCTTGAACGGCACGACGCGCGTGAACCGCGCCACCAGCTCGGGCAGGAAGCCGTACGCCTGGAAGTTGGCGACGTTCTCGACTTGA
This sequence comes from Kofleriaceae bacterium, assembly GCA_035500135.1. GTDB lineage: Bacteria > Myxococcota_A > Polyangia > Haliangiales > Haliangiaceae > JABFXX01. The sequence continues at coordinate 50,415 of DATJXL010000255.1, read as the reverse complement.
TCGGAGGTGAAATCGACCGCGATCGCGTCGGGATCGCCGGGCGGCGCGGCCTGGTCGCGGCCGAAGCCGATCGAGTCGCGCATCGCGCGGCGGTGCGCGATCTGCTGGAAGCCGGAGAACGCGCCGGCCGCGATGAACGCGATGTCGGCCGTCGACATCACGACGTGGTCGGCGTACGAGCTGTGCGTGAGATCGAGCGGGACGACGACCTCGCTCGCCTCGAGCATCTTGAGCAGCTCGCGCTGCACGCCCATGCCGGTGACGTCTTTCGTCGTCCCCGCGCCCGCGAAGATCGCGTTGTTCTGCCCCGACGCGATCTTGTCGAACTCGTCGAGGCACACGATGCCGATCGACGCCAGCATCGGGTTCTCGTCCGCGGTGTGGAGCAGGCGCGTCAGGATCGTCGACGGATCCTGGCCGACGTAGCCGGTCTCGGAGTACGTCGTGATGTCGACGAGCGCGGTCGGCAGCTTCAGGATCTTGCCGAACAGCGACTCGACCAGGAACGTCTTGCCCGAGCCGGTCGGCCCGACGAACAGGAAGTTGGATTTTCTCGGGAGCTCGGCGCGATCGACGCCGTCGATGTAGATGCGCTTGATGCGGCGGACGTGGCGATACGCCATCAGGCACAGCGCGCGGCGCGCGTGATCCTGGCCGCGGTACCCCAGCTCGTGGAGCGCCTGGAACATCGCCTGCGGCGACGGGCACGGGAGCTCGCGCACGAACTTGATGAAGTGCTCCAGCCCCTGTTTACGAACCTTGCGGTTGGGCTCCATCCTGCGACGACGATTGTAGCGTCTCCCAGCGTGATTGACCAATTGCCGGTGGCCGTGAGCTAATCGTCACGGATGGCCTCCGAGAGTCTCGTGCGACCGTTCCTCGACGCCGCGCCGGCGGCCGTCCGGCCGGTGCTCGAGGCCATCGCGGATCTCGACCGCCGGCTGTGGACGGTCGTCGCCGAAGGCCGCGCGGCGTGGCCCGATCTCGTGCTGGACGCGCGCGACGTGGTCGAGTTCGTGGCACGCCAGGTCACGGCCGAGCTCGCCGATGCCGCGCTCGACGGCCTGCGCCCGGCCGACCTCTACCTCGCGTGTGCGTGCGCGCGCGGCCTGCCCGGCGCGGTCAACGCGTTCGATCGCGAGTACATCCGCGAGGTCGACATCGCGCTCGCGCGGATGCGCGTGACCGGCGCGCGGCTCGCCGATGTCAAGCAGCTCGTGCGCCAGCGCCTGTTCGTCGGCGGCGGCACCGCCGGCGCACCGACCAGCCCTGGCAAGATCGCGGAGTACGGCGGGCGCGGCGACCTGCGCCGCTGGGTGCGCTCGGTGGCCGTGCGCACGTGCCTGAACGACATGCGCAAGGGCAAGCGCGAGGTGCTCGTCGACGACGATCACCTGATCGCGCAGCACGCGGTGTCGGCCGACGATCCCGAGGTCGACTACATGAAGCGCACGTACGCCGCCGAGTTCAAGGCGTCGTTCGCCGAGGCGCTCGGCCAGCTCGGCGCGCGCGAGCAAACGCTGCTGCGCTACCACCACGTCGACGGCCTCAACATCGACGAGATCGGCGCGATCTATCGCGTGCATCGCGTCACCGCGTTTCGCTGGATCGAGAAGGCGAAGGAGCAGCTCGTCAAGACGACGCTGGATCTGCTGCGCGCGCGGTTGAAGCTGCCGAGCGCCGAGCTCGACAGCGTGCTGCGCATGATCCGCAGCCAGATCCACCTGTCGCTCGTGCGGCACCTCGGCGGCCCGAAGGATTCGGTCGCCGACGACGCGATCGAGCTAGATCCGAGCGAACTAGAGGAAGTGTAGATGCGCGCCGCGCAGCTCGCGATCGCGGCGCTCGTGATCGGCGTCGTCGCGATGCTGATCGTGCCGCTGCCTCGGCCGCTGCTCGACGGGCTCTTGACCCTGAACATCGGGCTCGCGGTCGCGCTCGTGATGGCCGCGGTGTTCACGCCGAGCCCGCTCGGGTTCCAGTCGTTCCCGACGCTGCTGGTCGTGACCACGCTGTTCCGCGTCGGGCTCGAGGTGTCGATGACGCGGCTCGTGCTCGCCGACGCCGACGCCGGCACGGTCGTGCACGCGTTCGGCAGCTCGGTCGTCGCCGGCAACCTCGTCGTCGGCCTCGTGGTGTTCGCGGTGATCACGATCGTGCAGCTGATCGTGGTCGCGCGCGGCGCCGAGCGCGTGGCCGAGGTCGCGGCGCGGTTCGCGCTCGACGCGATGCCGGGCAAGCAGATGGCGATCGATGCCGAGCTGCGCGCCGGCGCGATCGATCCCGATGGCGCGCGGAGGCGCCGCACCGACCTCGAGCGCGAGTCGCAGCTGTACGGCGCGATGGACGGCGCGATGCGCTTCGTCAAGGGCGACGCGATCGCCGCGATCGTGATCGTCGCCGTCAACCTCGTCGGCGGGCTCGCGATCGGCATCGGCAGCCGCGGCATGACCGCGGGCGAAGCGATCCAGACGTATTCGCTGCTCTCGATCGGCGCCGGCCTGGTCGCACAGATCCCGTCGCTCTTGGTCGCGGTCGCATCCGGGTTGCTCGTCACGCGGGTCGCGTCGGCCGGCGACCGCGCGTTCGGCGAGGACCTCGGCGCGCAGCTCGCGGGCTCGCCGCGCGCGCTCGCCGGCGCCGCGATCTTGCTCGTCGGCCTCGCGATCGTGCCCGGCTTGCCCGCCGCGCCATTCGTCGTGCTCGGCGCGATCGCGCTCGCCGCCGCGTTCGCCTCGGCGCGCACGCGACCGGTGCCGGCCGCGGTCCTCGACGAGCCCGGCGCCGCGGCCGTGCACGGCCCGCGGCTCGGCCTGCGCGTGCCGACCGCGCTCGCGGCCCGCGGCGACGAGCTACGCGCGATCGCGGCCGCCGCGCGTGAAGCGGCCGGCGCGCGAGCGGGCATCGCGATCTCGCCGCTTTCGATCGCGAGCGACGACGCGCTCGGCGAGCGCGAGGTCGCGCTCGCGCTCGACGGCACGCCGGTCGCCTGGCTCCAGCTCGGCGCCGATCCGCTCGCCGGCTTGCGCGAGCGGCTGCCGAACGCGCTCGCGCAGCTCGTGCCCGAGCTGATCGGCATCGATCGCACGTCCGCGCTCGTCCAGGCCACGGCCGCACACGCGCCCGTGCTCGTGCGCGAGGTCGTGCCGCGCGTCGTCGCGCTGCCGGTGCTCGCCGAGGTGCTGCGCGAGCTCGCGCGCGAGCAGGTGCCGCTCGCCGATCTCGCCGCGATCCTCGAAGCGATCGCGCTCGCGCCCGCCCCCGTGTCACAGCCTGGCGGCTTCACCGCGCGCGACGTGCCCGCGCTCGTCGAGCACGTGCGCGGCCAGCTGCGCCGCCAGATCAGCGCGCGGTGGGCTCCGCGCGGCGAGCTCGCGGTCTACACGCTCGACGCGATGATCGAAGAGTCCATCCGCACCTCGATCGACCGTCGCGATGGCGTCGCCCTGCTCGCGCTCGAGCCCGCGATCGCGCAGGACATCGTCGCCGCGGTGCGCGGCAAGCTGACGTCCGGCGTGATCCTCGCGTCCGGCGACGTGCGCCGCCACCTGCGCGACCTGCTCGAGCCCGAGCTGCCCGAGGTCGCGATCCTCGCCGCGCACGAGCTGCCGCCCGGCACGGCGATCACGACGGCCGGCCGCATCGACATCGCTTGAAGCGCGCACTCGCACTCGTGCTCGGGCTCGGGCTCGTTCGCCCCGCACGCGCCGATGATTCCAACCGTCCGCTGCACGGCAGCGCCTCCGCCGGCGGCACGCTGCTGCTCGCCGGCGACGGCGGCGATCGCCAGCGCGCGGAGCTCGAGCTCGACGTCGAGCCGTGGAGCCGGTTCGGCGCGGTCGTCGCGTGGCGCGGATTCGACCGCGACCATGCGGGGTTGGTCACGGCCGGCATCGCCTACGAGGCCGCCGCCTCGCGGCCCCGGCTCGTGGTCGATCTCCATGGCGATCTCGGGCTCGATGCCGATCTCCGCGCCCCCGCGGTCGGCGGCGGCATCCGCGCGGTGATCGAGGTGATCGGCCCGCTCGGCGTCGCGCTCGACACCGGTACGTACCTCGTGATCGACGGCGTGGATCGAACGCGCCTCCAGCTCGCCGCCGGCGCCGCCCTGTGCCTGGTGTGGTGAGTCGCACCTGTGACGCGGTTGCGTCACCCGCCGGGAGCGCACGTCGCGTTTTCGCTCTCGGTGAAAGTTTCCAACGCGCGGTCGTTTTCTCGGAAATGTGTGTTGAGCCCATCCCGCCCCCATGTTTCAACAGCTGTGGCGCGGCCGCTGGGGTTGGCCGCTTGTTGTCGAGGAGGCAGTAGACATGGCGCTCGGTACCGTGAAGTGGTTCAACGATGCCAAGGGCTACGGGTTCATCAGCCGCGCAGATGACGGTAAGGACGTCTTCGTCCACTACTCGTCGATCTCGGGCGAGGGCTTCCGTACGCTCAACCAGGGCCAGCAGGTCGAGTACGAAGAGCAACAGGGGCCGAAGGGGCTGTTCGCCGCGCGGGTCACGAAGGTCCTGCAGCCGAGCAGCTAGTCAGCTGCAAGCCCGGCAATCTCGGTCGCGCTGAGCGCGCGGTCGTACATCCGGACTTCGTCGAGCAGTCCCGTGAATGCGTCGCCGCCGCCGGTGCTCGCACCACCGCTCGGGCTCGCGTTGCCGATCTGGACGTCGACCAGAACCGTCGGCTCGTGCTGCGCACCCGGCACGCTCGCGGTGAGCATGCCGTCGTCGAGCACGCCGTTGACGTATACGTGCATCTCGAGCTGTTCGGCATCGTAAACGCCTGCGAGGTGATACCAGGTGCTGGTCGCGAGCACCGTAGCTCCACACTGTTCGACGATCGCGTTCGACGCGACGGCGATCTGCAGCACCGCGCGCTCTTGCCCGCAGTCCTCCGAGCCCTTGAGCTCCCAGCCGTGATCGCTAGGAGCCGCCGCGCTGTCGCGGCTGATCACGACGTCATCGGCCAGGCCGCCCAGCTTGAACGACTGCGCGTTGATCCAGGCGGCGACCGTCATGCTGCCGCTCGGCATCAACTCGACCGGCCTGCCGAGGTCGACCTGATGATTCTGGGCGCCATCGAGCTCGATCGCGCCGCCGATCCTGCCTGTCGTCCACGTGATGCCCGCCGAGAGTGTTCCGTCGTGGCCGTGGCCGGACGAGTCGTGCGCGGTCGTTCCGCTGCCTTCTTCAAACCGCCACCAGCCGACCAAGCCGTCATCGTTGCCCGAGTCGAAGCCCAGGTGGCCGCACGCGGACAAGCCGACCCACAACGCGACGCGACGCGCGGTCATCACGCCGATCGTATCAGCGCGCCAGCTGCGTCGCGCGGTACTCGCCCGACTTCGTCTTCGTCAGCACGACCGCGAACGATTCCTTCGTCGTCGTCACGCGCAACACGACGTTGCCAGGCGGCATGTTCGACCCGGGCGCGTACTCTTCGGTCGAGAGCAGCTTCCAGTCCTTCATCGGCCCGGACTCGACGACGAGCCCGCCGAACATGTCCTTCAGGTCGGCCGCGGTCTGCGCCGCGACCTTGCCGTTCGCATAGAACGGCACCGTCGAGTACTTCACGAGCTTGTCGACCTCGGCGGTCGCGAACGCGCTGACGAATTGATTCGCCGCGAACAGCGCCTCCTTGTCGGTCACGCTCGATTCGGGCTCGGCCTTCTGCTTGCCCATCCCGTCGTCGGGCGTGACGGTCTTGTCCCCGGTCGGGATGTGATCGTGCCTGCCGCGCTTGCCGCCCGGCAGGTGCGCGGTGTTCTTCACCATCGCGCCGTCGTCGAGCACGCCCTGGCCGCTGTCCTCGGGCACCGACGTCAGGATGTACGGCTCGACGTTGAAGGTGCCGCACTGCCGCCAGTTGCGATAGAAGCCCCAGCGCAGGTAGATGCGGCCGTCGACCGAGCGGATCGCCTCGGGCGTCGGCTCGTACGGGCCCGCCGAGATCACGGTGTCGACGGCGGCGACGTCGAACTCGGTCTTGCCCGACGTCTTCGCGATCGTCACCTTGTGCACGGTGCCGTCGGGGTTCACCGAGATCTCGAGGTTCACCCACAGGTTGAAGTCGTTGAGCGGATAGTCCGCCGGCTTGCTCTCGAGATCCTCGAGGAAGCCGAAGCCCCACAGCTCGTGGATGCGGCGGTGCATGCGCGCGATGTAGAGCGCGTACGGATGTGCGCGCGTCTTGAGCGCGGTCTGGTTGCCGGGGCGCACGTCGGGGACGAAGTTCTCGAGCGAGCTCTTGATCGCGTCGAGCTTGCGCTCCCACCGGCCCTTCTTGCTCGACATCTTGCGCGCCGCGACCTCGCGCTCGTTGTCGGCCTTGTCCTTGCCGACGATCCGCTCGTAGTCGTTCTGCGCCATCGGCGTGTTGATGCCGGGCAGGCCCTTCTTGCCGGCCTTCTTGCCGTCGCCCTGCTCGGTGATCGAGCCGCGGCCGCCGATGCCGCGCATCGACATGATGCCGCCGGTACCGTTCTCGCCGTTGTCGCCGCCTTCGCCCTGGATCGCGCCCTTCGCGACTTCCTTCTGGCCGGAATGATCGGTCTCCTGGATGTGCTTGTCGGTCGTCGCCTTGGTCTCTTCGAGCTGGCGGATGCGATCCTGCGGGCCGCCGATCTCGGCCGAGGTCTTGTCGTCGCTCTCGCGCGACGCGTCGGTCTTGCCCTCGGATTCCTTGTCGAGGTTGGTCTTGGTCGCGCGCATCTCCTCGGCGACGTCGCGATCCTTGTCGGACAGCTTCGTCGCGTCCTTCGGCGCCTCCTTGACGACGTGCTTGTCGTCCTTGACCTCGACCATCACCATGTTCGGCGGCGGTTGCTTCGGCGGCTGCGGCGGCGGCTTGGGCTGATCGGGCGGCGGCGGTGGCGGCGGCGGCATCAGCTTCGGCGGCGGCGGCGGCTTGATCGCGAGCACGACCGGCTCCTCGAGCTTCTCGGCATCGATCGCGGGCGCGGGCGGCGTGATCGGGCGGAGGATCTTCGACAGGTTCTGCGGATCGGTGAACGCGACGTCGACGCGCTTGGGCTGCAGGCCGAACTCGACCGCGACGTCGGTGTCGGCCTTGACCACGATCGAGCAATCGCGCACGTCGCGGCCCGACGTGACGTCGGCGTCGGTCACGATGCACGACGCGAGCGGGTCGCCGAGGATCGGCACGAGCGCCGGCGGCGTGCGCATCGGATACTGGTGATAGCCGCCGAACGTCGCGTCCTCGCCGACGAGCGCCGACAGCTCGAGCTTCGTGCCGGGCTCGACCGAGACCGTGCAGCGGGCCTGCGTGCAGCGCGCGAGCGGCGCGGCGTCGCCGACGCGCGTGACCAGCACCGAGCCGCGGCTCGGCGTGTACGTGACGTCGACGTCGGCGCCTTGATCGTGCGCGACGTCGACTCGCTTGGTCCACACCGTGCCGTCGGGCGCGGTCACGCGCACCTGCACCGGGACGTCGCCGGCCGGCAGCGCGACGCGCTCGCCGCTCTGGGCCGGACGCTCGTCGATCGCGAGCTGGAAATCTTTCGGAACGGTCACCGCGATCGCGCGGGTGGCCGCGGTCTGGCGCCCGACGTCGTAGTCCCAGCTCGCGGCGGAGTCGTCGAGCCGGATCGTCAGCTGTGGCTTGGGAACCGGGCGCGTGACCTCGTACACGACGAGCGCGGCGCTCTGCGAGGTAGCGGACACGGCAATCGCCGGAATCCACAGCCATCGGCTGCGGTATGCGCGCGCTCGTGCCACGGGCCCCCAGTTTGACATACGCCAAACCGAATGCCGTTGCCCGAAATCACGAGGAATTTCTTCTTAAGAGACCCCTACAACTTCCGGTACACGCCGACGACGATTCCGATGATGTCCACGGACTTGAAATCGGCCTTGCGGACGACGATCGGCTGCATCGCGGAGTTGGCCGGCTGGAACCGGATCTTGTCGCCCTCCGGAAAGTAGCGTTTGACCGTCGCTTCGCCCTCGATCATGGCGACCACGATGTCACCGCTGTGGGCGGTGGGCGCCTTCTTCACGAACACGTAGTCGCCGTCGAAGATTCCGTCCTCGATCATCGACTCGCCGACGATCTTGAGGCCGAACACCTCGCGGTGACCGCCGACCAGCACGCGATCGATCTTGACCGTGTCGGTGGCCTGCTCGACGGCGAGGATGGGCTGACCGGCGGCAACCCGCCCCAGGATCGGGATCTCGGCGAGATCGGCGCCATCGGCGATCCCCCCGACGTTGGTGCCGTTCGCGAGCCGCGGCCGCATCGCGATCAGCTCGCCCGAGCCGTCGGGCAAGACCGGCCGCATCGCGCGCGATTTGAGATCCTCGCGTCGCAAGTGGCCTTTTTTCTCGAGGGCTTTCAGGTGATCGTTGACGCCGTTCGTCGAGCGGATGTGGAAGTGCTCGCCGATCTCGCGTAGCGTCGGCGGGAACCCGCGCTCGGCGATCGATGAAGAGATGAACTCGAGGATCTCGCGCTGGCGCTGGGTGAGGGCTTCGGCCATGAACCTCTCCTACTGAACGGAATGACGGTACTGAACGCATCATCACCATGTCAATTTTTTCTCTAAGATTGTTGGGGATCTTGGTGGCCGGGATCGCCTCCATGACGGCCGCGGTCGACCGGGGCGACGTGGACGAGGCCGCGCGGCAGGGTGTTCTGGCCGGCCCGGCGGTGGTCGAGCGGGCGATCGACTCGAGCGTGCGCTCGACGCGGCTCGCCGGCATCGCGGCCGCGCCGGCGGTCGAGGATCGCGCCGAGCTGCTGCCGGCCCTGGCGCGCGCGGCCGGCGGCGCGGACCGGCGCACGGCGATCCCCGCCGCGCTGGCGGCCCGAACGATCGCGCGCGAGCTCGCCGCACGCGACGCGCTACCGGACGACCTCGCGCCGGCGGATGTCGAGGCGTGGCGCGCCGAGTTCGAGCGCCTCGCGCGCGACCGCGATCGCTTCGTCGAGGTGCGCGTCGCCGCGCTCGCGACCGCCGACGCGCTCGGGGGCTTCGACGCGAAAGCGTTCGCGGCGGATCCGGATCCCGACGTGCGCGCGGCGGCGGCGAGCCCGTAGCCGCTGCCGACGGTCGGTTCACTTCGCGAGCCGCTGGCAGTACTGCCCGACCGCCGTGACTTCGAAGTCCAGTGCCTTGACCGTCTCGCCGCCGGTGGCCTCCTGTGCCTCCTTGTACAGCTTGGTGCTCTTCACACCGTCCGCCGCGTCGAGCTTCCACTCCTTGGGGTGAAATACGTCGACGGTGAGCGGGCCGAGGTGGGCCTCGGCCTTCGCCGTCCGCTTGGTGACGAACCGCCAGCTCTCGCACATGATGCCGTCCTGGCGAAAGCTCACCTCGAGGCTCGCCCACGGCGTGAAGTGGACACGGCCGCGCAACTCGGCGTTGATGCTGGTCGCCGGCAGCTCGTCGGTCGCGCCGACCGTCTCGGTCGCGCCCTTCTCGTTGCTCACGCCGACGCCGCCGCAGACCGCCGTGCCCTGGTCGGTGTGGATCAAGCTGCCTTCGCCATACAGGCCCTCGCCGCTGCCCTTGACCGTCACCTGCGCGCCGAGCCCGTCGGGATCGCCGTGCATCGCCGGCGAGTTATCGACGTACGCGTACAGGTTGGGCCCGCCGCCCTGAAACAGCGCGGGATCGGCCGCGGTCCAGTGCCCGACCGCCGGATCGTAGTCGCGGTAGCCGAACCGCACCAGGCCGGTGGTCGGATCGGCCAGCCCGCCCGCGTAGCCGATCGCGAGCTGGAACGACGGATTGCTATCGGTGAGGACGTTTCCGAATGCGTCGTAATCGATCACCTTCACGATCGCGCCGGTCGCGTCCGCGATCACGCGCGGCGTGCCCACCGCGTCGGCGCCCGCGTAGTACATCGCGCCGCCCCGCGACAGCGCGATCAGGATCCCGCCGTCGTCGTAGTAGTACGTGGTGAGCACGCCGGCGGCGTCGCGCGACTGGGTCACGCGAAACGGCGCGTCGGGCGCGCCGTACAGGTACTGGGCTGTACCGGCCGCGTCGCTGCGGCTGACCCGCCGGCCCAGCGCGTCGTACGCGTAGCTGATGGTCGCGCCGCCGACGACGGCGTGGAGCAGCTCGCCGTGCGTGCTGTACGCGAACGTGTCCGCGCCGCGGGTCGCCAGGAAGCCGTCGACGTCGAACGTGTACGCGACGGCCCCGCGCTCCACGACGCGATCGCGCGAGTCGTAGCTGGTCGTCTCGGGCGCGCCGGCGCCGAGCTGGCGGCTGGTGATGTTGCCGTTGCCGTCGTACGCGTACTGCTCGGCGGCCGCGCCGTCGCGGGTGACCGCGACGAGCTGCCCGTCGGGGTCGTACGCGTACCCGAGCGTGTGACTGGTGCCGCCCTCGGTCTCGATCGCCTGCGTCAGCTCGCCCGCCGCGTCGTACGCGAGTTGCAGCGAGTAGACCGTCGTGCCGGCGACCGACGCGGTGCGCGACGCGATGCGCCCCTCCGGCTCGAGCCCGTACGCGAGCGTCATCGTGCCGTCGCTGATCGAGCTCGCCGCGCCGGCGGGGCCGGTCCGCGCGATCGTGAACGGCCCGAGCCCGGTCACGTGTCCGTCGGCGTCGTGGTCGATCGGGATCGAGACGTGGTCGGCGCCGCTCGTCAACGCCATCCCCGACAGCAAGAAGCTCGCATCGTAGCTGTAGGTGAAGCTGCCGGTGGCCGCGCCACTGAACGCCGCGCCGGTGACGAGGCTGCCGTCGTAGCTGTACGCGATGGTCTGCGCGGCGCCGGACACCGGCGTGACGGTCTCCGAGGCGATCCGATCCGTGGCATCGCTGTAGTGGAACGTGATGGCCGCTTCCGGGTAGCTGCGGCCGGTCGGGCGCCCGCCGGCGTCGACCCCGAACGCGATCGTGCGCCCGCTCGCGAGCGCCAGCTGCGCGAGCGCGCCGTCGGCGTCGTACACGTACGACGACGCGGCGCCATCGGGCGCGGTGTAACCGCTGACTCGATCGACCTCGGTGTGCGCGAACGCGTGCGACGCGTGGCTCGGCATCTCGACGTCCGCGAGGTTGCCGGTCGCGTCGTAGTCGAGGTCGTAGGTCTCGCCGTCGGGCCGCGCGAACGTGCTCAGCCGATCGCCGGAGGCGTACGTGCGCTGCGTGGTGGCGGCGGTCGCATCGGTCACGCTGGCGAGCCGGCGCGCGCTGTCGTACGCGAGGCTCAGCGCCTGCGTGCCGCGCGCCGCGGCGGTGAGCTCGCCGGTCGCGTCGTAGCTGTACGAGGTGTGCGCCAGGCTGGCGTCGATCGCGACGTCGAGCGGCCGCCCTTGCGCGTCGACGTGGGTGATCGCGACGTGACCGGTCGGGCTGGTGCGGGTGTAGGTGCGCGCCGTCGCGTCGAACGTCGCGGTCAACGTCCCCGCGGGCGTCGTGTACACGTCGGTCAGCGTCTGCAGCGTCAGCGGGTTGGCGGGATCGGCGAGCGTGACCGTGCGGCTCCATTGCGCCGATTCCTTGCGGCCCGCCGGCGTGGTGATCGTCCGCGACACGATGATCGGCACCTGCATGCCGAACCTCGGATCGGGGCCGCGCACGCTGGTCTCGAGCGTGCCGTCCGGATACGTTCGCGTGTCCGTGCCGTCGCTGCCGAGCACGTCGTCGGTGACCGCGCCGCGCGCGTCGGTGATCGCACGATGCAGCGCGCCGCTCGGCCGCACATCGGCCTCGTACGACGTGACCTTGCCGAGCGCGCTCGTCACCGTGACGGTGAACGCGTTCGCCGACTCGGTGCGCACGAGCGTCTTCTTGCCGCCGGCGGGGTTCGCGTCCGAGGTCAGACGGCCCTCGGCATCGTACGTGAAGCTGTGGACGTTGCCGCGCGCGTCGGTGAGCGTCTGGAGCAGGCCGCCGGCATCGCTCGTCATCCGCACCACGTTGCCGGCCGGATCGGTGATCGCGGCCAGCTGGCCATGGGCGTCGAGCGACAGCGTGGTGGTCTGCCCACCGGGCGCCACCACCATCGTGGGATGCTCGTCGGCGTCGCGCGCGATCGTCGTGACGTTGCCGTCGCCGTCGGTCACGCTGGTCAGGTAGCCCGCCGCGTCGTAGCCGAACCGCTCGCGCTGCGCACCGGTGAACGCGTCGAGCGTCTCGAGATGCCGGCCCAGGTTGTCGAAGTGGTACACCTCGTTGCCGTCGCGCGAGGCGATCAGCACGTCGTTGGTGCCGTAGCCGGGCAGCGGCTGGGTGATGTGGCGGATGCGCGCGTTGCCGAGATCGGTGATGTACAGCGTCCCGTCGGGCGCGAGCGCGAGCGGGCCGGGCTCGTAGAGCTCGCCGCCGACCGCGGGCCCGAGGTCGCCGCCGAAGCCGCCGTTGCCCGAGCCGGCGACCGTGGTGATGATGCCGTCGGTGCCGATCACGCGGATGCGGTTGCGGTAGCTGTCGTTGACGTAGACGTTGCCGACCGCATCGACCGCGAGCGCGCCGAACCCGGAGTCCACGTACGCGGTGATCGCGGCCTGCGTCGCGGGAATGCCCTCGGCGGTCGAGGTTGCGGCCGGCCCTCCCGCGATCGTCTCGATCACGCCGTCGGGCGTGATCCGGCGGACGATCGTGGCCGAGCCACCGCCGGTGGTGTCGAACAGGACGATGCTGCCGTCGGGGGCGAGCGCGAGCGCGATCGGCCCGAACAGCGTCGCCGCGGTCGCCGGACCGTGGTCGCCCGCGTAACCGTAGGAGTAGTCGCCGGCGATCGTGTGGATGATGCCGTCGGGCGTGACGCGTCGGATCAGCGCGTTGCCGCCGATGTACAGGCTGCCGTCGCGGCCCACGCGGACGCAGTACGGACCGTACGGGCCGAGCGGGACGCTGGTGGCGGGCAGCCCGTCGTCCGACGGTTGCGGCGCGGTGCGGGTTCCGTTGCCGGCGACGACGGTGACCGTGCCGGCGGGGTCGATCCGCTCGACGACGTTGTCGTAGAGGTCGGCGACATACAGGCTGCCGTCGGGGCCGACGTCGAGGTCGGTGCCGCCGACCGTCAGCGCCGAGGTGTGGATCGTGTCGATCACGCCGCTGCTCGACACGCGCCGGATCACGCCGTCGTACGGATCGCCGATGTACAGCGTGCCGTCGGGCCCGACCGCGACCCCACCGGTGTTGCCGAGGGGGCTGCCGAGCCGCAGCGTCGCCGCGGTCGCCGGCCCGCCGTCGCCGGAGTAACCGAAGCCACCATTGCCGACCGCCGTGGTGATCACGTGGCCGAGCGCCTGCGCGGACTGCGTATCGCCGTCGCCGAGCGTGACCGTGTAGCCCTGGGCATCGTACGTGTGGTGCGGGCTCAACGTCCACCCGCCGAAGCCGTCGGCACGACCATCGACGCTGCCGATGAAGCCGGCCCACGCATCGGACACGGTCTCCGTGCGCGAGCCCGCGACCGGCGCGGTCGCGGACGCTCCGGTGTACGACGGAGATCCGAACAGCGCGCCGGCATTCTCGCCCGGCGCCGCCGCCGGCAGCAGGTACTGGGTCGGGTACACGTAACCGACGCTCACGACGACTTCCTGCTGGCCCTGAATGCGCCGGCCGTACGCATCGAGCCCGTCCCACGTGTAGTCGTAGTTCTGGTCGGGCAGCGGCGAGAAGCTGCGCGCGAAGTGCTCGCCGGCCACGTCGACCGTGAGGTCGATGCGGATCAGATCGGGCGGCACCGTCGCCCCGCTCAGCGGGATGTGAACGGTCGCGCTCGACGACGTCGCGCGATCGCTCTCGTAGTGCAGATCGAACGGCGTGCCGATCACGCGCACCGATTCGCCGAGCGACTGGCTCTCGCACGCGATCCGCGACCCGCCCTCGTAACACTCGGCCGGCACCTTCGGGCCGGTGCCGGGGCTTCCGGTCGTGACCTGCCGGGTCCGCGTCCCCCAGTTGACGTCGCGCCCCGAGAAGTGGCTCGCCCGGAACCGCCACAGCGACTGTCCCGGCGCATACAGCGTCGCGACTGCTTGCAGCTCGGCGTCGGTCACGCCGAGCGCGGCCAGCGCGGCAGCGCTCGCCGGCGTCCCGCTGCCGTCGACGTCGAGCCGCGCCGCGCCGCCGACCACGTCGAGCACGCTGACGACCACGCCGTTGGGCTCGGCCAGCCAGGCGCCGGTTGCACGATCGAGGTAGCCCACCGGCACCGGGCTGCCGACCGGCATCTGCAAGAAGTTCTCGAGGTACGACACGACCGGCTGCGAGAACGACACGGTGGCGCCCGCGGCATCGGCTTCGTCGAAGCTGTAATCGACCGCGTAGGTGTACCCGGTGTTGGGCGGGAGCTCGGCCGGCATCGCGTGCGGCCCGGCGTCGCCGACCGTGTACTCGGTCGCGCGCACGTTCCCGCTGGTCAGCGGCTGCGTGGTGCCGTCGGGCATCGTCATCGTGGCCGCCGTGCCTGGCAGGAACAGCAGCGTCGCCTGGCGCATGCCGTTGCCGTCGTTCGCGATGGTCGCGCGGTGAACCTGGACCGTGCTCTGCGTGAGATCGATCGCGGTCACCGCCGCGTCCTTCGCGATCATCACCACGTCGCCCGCGCGCACCCAGTCGTGCCAGCGCGCGGCCACCCGGCGCTGCACCGGCAGCAGCCCCGCCATCTCGTAGGTCACGCTCAGCGTGCTGCCGGCGTTCACCGCGAGATCGAACATGCCGTCCGCGCGCGTCTGCGTGTGACCGAGCTCGGGATGGCCTGCGATCGCGACCGTCACGCCGGGCAGCGGCGTGATGCCGTCGGCGGCGAACACCGCACCGCGCACGACGCCAGCGCGGATCGCATCGATCGTGCCCGGCGCGACGCCGACCTGGATCGGGTCGGCGCCGGAGTACAGGAACGCGGTCGACGCGTAGACATCGCTCGCGATCGTCGGATCGACCGGCGGTGCGACGAGGCCCGGTGCCGCGGAGCCCCCGTCGCTCGGGCCGTCGCTCGGACCGTCGGTGCCGGCATCGCCGGGGTGGCTGTTACTGCCACCGTCGCCCGCGTGCCCCTCATCCGGCCCGGCGTTGCAGGCCACGAGCGCCGCCACGGCGGCAACACTCCACATGCGTCGCTGCATGAAGCATGTACGGCCGCCGAGCGTACCCGGTTCGGCTCGCCGCCCGGACGTGACAAGTCGCCGTGATAGCTGGCGAAGCCGCCGCGCCTACTGCGTACACGCCGGCAGCGTCGCGCCGGAGTCGCCGCAGCTCGCGCGCGTGCCGCCGGCGAGCACGCTCTCGACCCAGGCTACCCCCGACGGGTGTTGGTTCATGATGGTCGTGTGGTCCGAGCTCGAGTACACGCACGGCGTGAAGTCGACGCCGGATGACACCAGCTTCTGCGCGATGCACGCGCCCTCGCCGGCCGGCGGCATGATCTGATCGAGCAGGCCTTGCACGAGCAGCACCGGGCCGCCGGCCGACGGCATGTCGAGCTGGTCGTCGAGCAGCGCCTGGTAATACGCCGCGGCGTTGCCGGTGCAGCCCGCATCTGGACCTTCGGCCGCGATGCACGCGAGCAGCCCGGTGCGCAGCGTGTCGTCGATCAGATCGCCGGTGTGCAGCATGTCGAGCTGGATCCACGCGCCGAGTGGCACGAGGCACTGCGTGTTGATCGCGTTGTCGAGGCCGGTGCGCATCGCGGCGGGCTCGGCCATCTCGCCCTGGCCGAAGCCGACGTGGTTGTCGTAGTACGCGTACTGGCGCATCACCGCGACCGAGCTGAACGACAGCCCGAACGAGATCGTGAGCTGCGTCGGATCGCTCAGCATGTCGACGTAGCGGAACGAGTTGAGCCGGATCGGCCACTCCGGCGCGTACACCGCGGTCGCGAGCAGCGTGCCGGCATCGCTGCCGTCGCTCGGAAGCAGCGCGCGCGCCGACAGCGCCGCGCCGCCGCCTTGCGAGTAGCCCGACAGGATCATCTGCTGCGACGTGATGCCCGGCGCGAGCAGCGCCCGCAGCGCGCGCGCCGCGTCGAGCATCTGCCAGCCCTGCGCGCGGTTGTTCAGGTAGTCCTGCGTGCCCGCGTTGCCGAGGCCCGCGAGATCGGGATCGATCGCGGCGAAGCCGATCGCCGCGTACGGCAGCGGCAGATCGTTCTCGGCGGACAGCGACGGCGCGCACGAATCGGCGAGCCCGACCGAGCCGTGGCCGGTGATCGCGAGCGGCACCGGCCGCGCGTTCGGCGTCGTCGGCAAGTACGCGCGCGCGGTCGACACCGCGGGGCCACCGTTGCCGTCGCGAGTCTGATACGCGATGCGATAGATCTTGACCGCGCTCGTCGCGGTGACCCCTGCCATCGAGCCGGCGGTCGCCTGGTCGAGCTGCGAGTCCACCGCGCACGCCAGGATCGTGCCGAGCGGCGCGGTCTGCGACGCCGCGACCAGATAGACCTCGTCGACCGTGTTCGTGCACGGCACCGCCGGCGTGTCGGTCGGCGCATTCAGATCGGCGTCGATCGGCGCCGCGTCGGGCGACGGCGGCTCGCTGCCCGGCGAATCCGGCGCGACGCCGACGGCCGGCGAATGACAGGCGACGAGCACGGCAAGCACACCCCATGCGCGCATGCCCTTCGATAGCCGCGACGCGCGCACGTCTCAAGGCCGATCGCGCGACGTCATCGAGACGTTACCCGCCGAGCACGCCCGTGATGATGATCAGCACGTCGTGATCGAGCTCTCGAGTTACGGGCGTGTAACCAGGGGGCGGCTCGGCGAAGGTCGCGCGGACCGCGATGTCATAACCGCCGAACAGCTCCGTGCCGCGAACCCGGAAGCTGCCGCCCGCTTCGATCGAGAGGTCCGCGCGATGAAAGTGGTCGCCGGCGTTCAGCGCGACGAGCTCCTCGCCGATGCCGGCCTCGACGAACACATCACCGCGAATGCCGCGCCCGTGGCGCGTGATGAGGCCCCGCACGATGCTGTAGCGTGCGCTCGCGCCGAACCGTTGCTCGTGCCCGAGCAACTCGTCCTCGACCTCGTCGCCCAGCCGGAGTCGCTCGTACTCGCCGAGCAGCGCGAAGCGATCGGCGCGCAAGCCAGCTTCGGCCGCGATGCCGCCGGTGAGCATGTGATCCGCGCCCGTCTTTCGCGAGCCGAGTCGCTCCGAGATGCCGAGCTCGACCGCCGGCTCGCGATCGACCTCGCGCACCACGACATTGTCCGCCTTCTCGTCGTCGGTCTCGGGATAGTAGTGGCCGGCCGACGTTCGCGACGGCGCGAGCGCCAGGGCCAAGGCGAAAGCCAGGGCCACTCGCACCATCATCCGCCGAACACGATCGTGAACGTGCCGAGGATGCTGTGGTCGAGCGCATGCGGGATGGTGGGCGCGTCGCACGGGCCGGCGCAGGTCGGCGTCGTGACCGGCATGTAACCGGCGGGCGGCTCGGCGAACGTCGCGCGCACGCCGAGCTGGTAGCCGGCGTGGTGCTGCGTGCCGCGAAAGCGAATGCCGGCGCCGGCTCCGATCGAGACGTCGGCGCGGTGCAGATAGCCGCCGCCGCTCCACTCGATCAGCTCCTCGCCGAGGCCACCTTCGAGCCACAGATCGCCGCGCACGCCGATGCCGCCCTCGGCGACAAGAAAGCGGCCGACGCTGTAGCGCGCGTTCGCGCCGAGCCGGTGGACGACGCCGCCCGGCGTCGAATGCATCGGCGATGCTGCTTGCGCGGGAGCCGGCGCGGAGTCGACGTTCACCGGCAGCGTGCTCGGCTGCTGACGAGAGCTGTCGTTCGGATCGAACAGCCCGAGCAGCTGGTACTCGCCGAGCAGTGCGAGCTTGTCGAGGCGAACGCCGCCTTCGACGGCCACTCCGGCGGCCATGTTGTAGACCGGGCCGGTGTGAAACGTGCCGAACCGACCTGCCAAGCCGAGCTCGAGCTGCGGCTGGGAGTCGACCTGCTGGATCACCGCATCCTCGGACTTCTCTTCGTCGGTTTCGACATGATGGTGCCCGGCCCACGCGCGCGATGAAGCGAGCGCGAGCACGAGCGCGACGGACGATTGGCGCATGTCTCCACGTACGCCTTCGCGCGGCGGCGCGACGTGAAGGTTTCGTGGTTAGCGCGATCTTCACAGACGGCGCGCTTCACCGACGTCCGCGATCCACAGCCGCGCGTCGTCCCAGCCGCGCTCCCGCCAGTACGCGCGCAACCGCGCGGGCGGCTCGCCGATCGGCTCGTCGGTGAGCCGGAACGTGCCCCAGTGCATCGCGAACAGCTCGCGCGCGCCGAGCGCCTCGAAGCCGCGCGCCGCTTCGATCGGATCGACGTGCTGCGGCTCCATGAACCAGCGCGGCGAATATCCGCCGATCGGCAGCATCGCCCAGTCGATCGCGCCGATCCGCGCGCCGATCTCCGCGAAGTGCTCGCCCCACGCGGTGTCGCCGGAGTGATACGCGGTGCCTTCGGGCGCGCGCACGACGTAGCCGCCCCACAGCGTGTCGTTACGATTCCACGGCGCGCGCATCGACCAGTGGCGCGCCGGCACGAGCGTGATCGCGAGCTCGCCGAGCTCGTGGGTCTGCCACCAGTCGAGCTCGACGACGTTCGGCTTGTGCAGGCGCGCCGCGTTGCCGAGCGGCACGACGTAGGTCGCGGAGTCGGGGAGCTTGGCGAGCGTCGGCAGGTCCATGTGATCGCGGTGGTCGTGGGTGACGACCACGATGTCGGCCGCGGGCATCGCGTCGAGCGCGACGCCCGGCGGCACGAGCCGGCGCACGACGCCCGAGATCGAAGGCGACCAGATCGGATCGGTGACGACGAGCTTGCCGCCGAGCCGCAGCGCCCACGTCGCGTGGCCGATCCATACCGCGCACGGCGCGCCGGTCGCGAGCGCCTCGGCGCCGCCGTCGCGCACGGCCGGCCGGATCGCGTCGAGCTCGGCGTGATCGGCGTGCCGCGGCTCGCTCTGCCGCAACACCTTCCACTTCAGCATGTCGCGTGGACCGCGCGCCGGTCGCGTCGCGCGGTCGTCGAACCGCGCCACTACGCGCCTTCGAGTGCGGCGGCGACGCGCTCGTAGGCTTCGCGGCGCGCCGCGATCACGGTGCCGGCCGCCGCGAGCTCGGCGAGCGTGTGGTCCTCGTCGTCGGGGACGAACAGCCGATCCCAGCCGAGCGCGTGCGGGCCCGCCGGCTTGTCGGCGATGCGGCCGCGGCACGTCGCCGCGATCACCGCGATGTCGCCGCCGCCGGCGCGCCGGACCGCGATGCGCAGCTCCATGTTCGCCGGCGTCTCGCGCCACCACTTGCAGAACCGGTTCTCGTTCTCGGAGTCGAGCTCGAGGCGCAGGCTCTTGCCGTCGAGCGTGGTCAGGTCGACGGCCTCGGCGAAGCACGCCGCCGCGACCGGATGCGCGAGCACCTTGTCGCGCGCGCGATGCTCCGGCTCGGGCGCGGCGGTCGCGAAGCCGGTCTGCAGCGGCTCGATGACGAGCTCGAGCGCCGGCGCGATCTGCCGGATCTCGACTGCACGCAGCTCGTTGCCGTCGATGAAGACTACATGCACCCGGCGACGTTACCTCACTCCACGACCACGCGATCGCTGGCACCGCGCCCGAACGTCTCCGGCATGTACATCTCCTCGGCCTTGGGCGGCGGCACGACGAAGTTGCCGGGCGTGGTCGCGCGCGCGACGTAGACGTACTCGTGCACGCCTTCCCACAACAGCGACGCGAACGCCTCGACGCGCTCGTCGCGCAGGTTCTGGTGCTCGTACCACGGGCCATACCACCACCAGTACGCGCCGCGCGACTTCTGCTCGTTCGGATCGAGCGGGATCGGGCCGGTCGTCGCGAGCGCCGGGTTCATCGGCTCGAAGCCGGCCGGAATCGGATCGACGAGCGCGACCTGGTAGCGCCGGTTCTCGTTGACCATCGTGACGCGCACCCGCACGCGCGCGCCGGCCTTGACGTGCCACGTGCCGTCCTTGTCGCGCGACACGTCCTTCGGATCGTCGGCGCCTTCGTACGCGCGCTGGACGACGAACCCGTAGTCGGCGGCGTCGAGGTGCAGGCTCGCCGGCGCGTACGTCATGCCGATGCGGTAGTAGAGCCGGCCCGCGCCGTCCTTCTGGATCGTCAGGTCCTGCTTGTCGTGGGTCGCGACGTCCTTCATCGCGATCTGGACGTCGGCGTACTCGGTCGTGCGGCCCTTGAACGCGTGATCGCCGGCGTAGTCGTTGCCGAGCCACACGCGCGCGACGAAGTCGGGCGTGACCTTCTCGTAGGTGTGGAAGTACAGGTCGAGCGCCTGCAGCACGAACGCGTTCTCCTGCGTGTTCTCCCACCGCCCGCGTTTGCGGTGCGCGAGCAGGCCGGTGACGATCTTCGGGATCAGGTCGTGCTTCGGCGTCTCCTCGATGAACGACTCGAGCATCACGCCGTCGACGCGGCGATCGCTCGACAGCAGGAGGTAGTTGCCGTCGTTGTAGCTGGTCGTGAAGTTCGCCGCGCCGGCGGTCTCGCTGACGTGGTTCTCGGCATAGCGCACGAGCGCGGCGCGCTCGGTCGCCGCCGCGGCCTGGCCGGCGAACGTGCCGAGCAGCCAGCCGTCGGTCTCCATCGTGACCTTGTCGGGCCCGCCCCACGCCGCGTACAGGCGCTTGCCCTTCGCGACGTCGAGGTCGCCCATCTGCTTGCGCGTGTACAGCGCGAACGCCTCGATCGCGCGCCGCACGTCCTCCGGGTAGTACCAGGGGATGTGCGACTCGATGTTCTGCAGGTACGGCTGTGCCAGCGACAGCATCGCGGGCGGCACGGTGAAGCCCTTCGCCTTCGCGCGCACGAGCGCGTTGACGACGAACACGCTGAGGTACGGCTCGCTCGGATAGCCGCGATCCCAGAACGCGAAGCCACCGTCGTAGTTCTGCATCTGCGACAGGTGCTCGATGTCCTCGGCCGTCGACGTCTCCATCGCCGCCGCGCTCGGCATGTCCTTGGTGTGGAACGCGGACAGCACGTCGCGCAAGGTCGCGATCGCGAGCACGCGGCTACTGCGCTGCTCCGCGCACTCGAACGGGTAGTGCACGAGGTAGAGCAGCGCGTCGGTCAGCGACTGCAAGTTCGTCGATGCGGTCGTGACGTCGAGGCCGCCGAACTGGGTGACGACCTTGCCGGGCAGCGCTACCGGTTGCTTGATCGAACCGTCGTCGATCACGCCGTAGGTCGCGAACGCCTCGGTCGTCGCCGGCGTCCACACCGGCAGCGCGAGCTCGGCCGCGTCGGTCGCGGCACCTGCCGAGCCCACGACCTGGATGCGTGCGGTGCCGGCCATCTCGGCCGACGCCGGGAACAGCACCTCGACGCGATCGTTGGCGGGCACGCTGACCTGGCGGCCCGCGCCGTCGGTGAGCGTCGCGTTGGTCGCGCGCACGGCGACCTGCACGGTCATCGCCGAGTCGGTCTGGTTCTGGACGACGACCGGCAGCTCGAACGTGTCGCCGAAGTTCAAGAACCGCGGCGGGCTCGGCCGCACCATCAGCGGCAGGCGCGCGGTCACCTCGTTCTCGCCCTTGCCGAACTGGCGCTCTCCCGCGACTGCGATCGCGACGATGCGATAGCGCGTGAGGTTGTCGGGCACCTTGATGTCGACGACCGCGCGGCCGTCGGGGCCGGTCTTCACCGCCGGTGCGAACGCGGCGAGCGGGTTGAAGTTCGAGCGGATCGCGATCGTCTTCGGCGGCTGCGGCGGCGCGCCGAATCGGCTCGACTCCTCGTTCTTGCCGCCGAACTTCGCTTCCGCGGTCTTGTCGGCCGGCGGTGGCGGCGGTGCGGTGGCGGTCGTCGGCGCGGGCATCGCGGCCGGCGCGGCCGGCGCGGAATCGAGCGCCAGCGCGCCGTTGCCGCTCGCGCCGGCCATCTCGCCGTCCTCGAGCGCTTCGGCGCGCGCGACCTTGCGATACGCGACCCCACCGGTGGGCAACGTCTGCGCCTGCTGTTCGGCGAGCGCGCTCCCGTCGGGCTTCGCGAGCTTCACGTAGGCGCGCTCGTAGTGATCGCGCGTACCGGCGTCGCGTTGCGCGTAGAACGTGTCGATCGGGCTCGCAAACGAATAGCCCGCGAGCGCGAGGATCGCCTCGTCGACGACGATCACCGACGTCGTCGCGTCCGCGACCGGCTTGCCCGCCGCGTCGGTGACCTCGATCGCGAGCTTCGTCGCCTCGCCCGGGCCGAGCTTGGCCGCCGCCGGGGTGACCTTGACGCCGAGCGTGCGCTGGCGCGGCGGGATCGGCAGATCGATCGAGCCCGACGCGTACGCGGGCCGTTTCGGCAGGCTCGGATCGGGCTTGCCGTGATCGTCAGTGCGCGCGGCGGCGCCGACGAGATCGACCTGCACGAACAGGTTCGGCGTCATCGCGTCGGTGATCGGCACGGCGATCACCTTCGTCGCCTTGTCGAACGTCACGCGCTCGTTCTTGACGATGCCGTTGCGCCGCCAGGTGACGAGCGCCTCGGCCGGATAGAACGGCGCCTGCACGAGCAGCTCCGCCGTGTTGCCCGGCGCGTACTCCTTCTTGTCGGGAATGATCTGCACGCGCTCCATCGCGACGTCGCGCGCCGGCGGCGCGTCGCCGCCCGAGACCCAGAACTGCATCGTCGTCTGGTTCGGCCGGCCCTCGTCGTCGACGATCGTCGCCGTCACCTCGTACGTGCCGCCGTCCTTGGTCGCGAAGTGGCACGCCTGCGCGTCGGCCGCGGCGACGACCGCGCAGGTCTGCGGATCGACTTCCTTGGTCTGGTAGCGGCCCTTCTTGTACTCGTAGTCGAGCCGCACGGCCTTGACCTCGACCTTCGCGCCGGGCGCGGCCTTGCCGTCGAGGTCGACGCCGATCACGTCGAGATCGAACGGCGTGCCTTGCTCGACGAACGGCTTTGCCGCCTTGAGCCCGACGTACAGCTTCGACGGGTGCACCATCATGATCGCGGACGAGGTCCACGCCTGGCGGTTGACGTCGGTCACGGTCGCGTTCGCGGTCACCGTCATCGGCACCGCCGGCTTCACCGACAGGAAGTCGACGTGGAGCACGTGCGCGCCGGTCGCGTCGGTCTTGTCGGCGAGCGACCACGTCTTCGGCGGCTTGTAGCCGCGGCCGCCGTCGTAGTCGTCGAACCAGCCGCGCCAGCCCCACCACGGCGTCCAGTTGCCAAAGATGTAGTCGTCGCGATTGGGCGGCGTGAAGCTGGTCTGCGCCGCGGTCACCGACCAGCTGACCGGTGCGCCCGGCAGCGGGCCGCCGCTGTAGTACTTGGCGTCGACCGTGACGTCGCCGCTTCCGCCGACGACGAACGGGCCCTGGCTCGCGTGCGCGTTGACCTCGAACTCGGGGCGGCGAAACTCCTCGATCTGGATCGGGTGCGTGTACACGCCGGCGAGCGCGCCGATCGCGGTGAATTCGATGCGCGCGTAGCCGAGGTTCGGCGTCTTGGGCAGCGCGAACTTGGTGTCGAAGCCGCCGATCGCGTCGACCGTGGCCTTGCCGGTCGCGATCTGGTTGTTCAGGCTGTCGAACACCTTGTAGTCGACGCCCGTCATCTGGCCGTTGGTCCAGCCGACGTCGCCGTTCTTGTCGTAGTTGATCGCGCGCAGCCAGCCCTTGAGCGTGACGTCCTCGCCCGGCTTGTACAGCCTGCGATCGTCGACGACGTACCAGGCGAGCTGCGTGCCGCGCGATTGCTTGTACCAGGTGCCGTAGTCCGCACCGTAGCCGACGTTGTAATCGGCGACGAACGCGGTGTCGTCGCCGCGGCGCGCGACCAGGTAGCTCGCGCCTTTCGGCCCCGCAGGGGTCAGCGCGAGCGTCGCGCCGCCCTGCGCGTCGGTCGTCGCGGTGACGCCGTAGGGTCGGAGCTCGAGCGAGACGTTGCCGGCCGGTTTGCCGGTCGCGAGCTCGGTCGCCATCGCGAGCAGGCTGTCGCCGTCGACGTGCGCGTCGATCGCGAGGTGCGTGGACTGGATCCACGCGATCAGCTCGGGCGGCGGATAGCTCTCGGTCCACGGATACGGGGTGACGCGCGCGAACACGTGGCCGAAGCCCGACTTGCCGAGCGCCTTCGTCAGATCGACGTGGGTCTCGGCCAGCTCGTTCTTGCCGCCGCTGGTCTTGACCGTGCCGTCGAACACGAGTCGGCCCGGCGCGGTCGGCGGATGATCGTGGTTCCAGCGATTCGCGAGGAAGTGGTTGTACGCGTCGAAGTCCGTCGGCTCGACCGCGTACAGCTTGACCTTGAGCTGGTCGTAGTTGGTCGTGAACACGTCGAGCGTCGGATTCTTGGCCTCGGGATCGAGCACGACGATGCCCTGCGCGCCGTAGAACTGCGGGTACGCGTCGCCGACGTCGAACTTGTCGGACACGTCCTTGCCGAGCGTCTGGCCGAACTCGTCGGTGAGCTTGCCGTCGATCGCGACCTTGTACGAGCTACGCGCCTTCGCGAGCCCCTGCACGAGCACGTAGTCGCCTTGCGCGATGATGTGCGCGCCCGGCAGGTCGGGCGAGATCGAGACGAGCTGCTCGTCGAACTTGTCGACGTCGATCGGGTTGTTGAACTCGAACGTGAACGGCGAGCCCGGCCGGCACTCGCCGCCCCACGCACAGCGCGCGCGCACGAGCTTGAGCGGCGGGTAGGTCTGGAACGAGAACGACTGCGCCGCCTTGGTCTTGTTCGGGCCCTCGGCCGACGGCGTGCCGGCGGGAATCGTCACCTCGACCGTCGCGTCGGCCGGCAGCGGGTCGACCGCGCGGAACGCGATCCACCGCCCGCTCTCTTCCTTCGACGCCGCGACCAGCGCGCCGAGCTGCTTGTCCTTGCTCTTGTCGATCTCCTTGGCGTCGAGCGCGCGGATCTTCACCGGCTTGCCATCCCAGCCCGCGGCGACCTTGACCTGGATCTGTGCGAGCACCGCGGCCGCGTCGATCTTCTGGTCGAACTTGACGAACATCGGCACGTCGAGATGCTGCGGCCCGACGGTCGGATAGCTCGCGACGATCGTCGGCGGCGGCGTCTCGAACGTGAACGTCTTGGTCTTCGCGAGCGCCTGGCCGGTCGCGCTCTTCGTGCCGGCAGGAATCTCGACGGTGTACGTCGTCGCCTGCGGCATGCGGACATCGGGGTCAAATAGAATCGTGCGCGTGCCGATCCAGCGCCACCGCCCCTTCGTCGGCGGCGAAAGCTTGACCGGCGTGGTCGCCGACGCGTCGTCCTGCGACGTCACCGCGACCATCGGCTGGCTGAACGTCACGCTGACCTCGGGTGCGAGCGGGACCTTGCCCTCGGGCATGTAGCGCAGCACCTCGAGCCCCTTGCCGGCGTCGCTCGCCTTCGGCGGCGGCAGCGACGCGCTCGGCGGCGGCGGAAAGCTCGACGTGATCGTCTCGCCGGTGCGCGGCGGCGGCGACGAGGCCGGGCGCAGCGCGAACGTCTGCACGTCCGCCGGGTCGACCGCGATCGGCTTGGTCCGCGCGAGCAGCGATTGCGCGGCCGGATCGGTCAGCTTCGTGGCCGGCGCCAGCTTGGCGTGATCGTACGGCGGCGCGCCTTGCTTGCCGTTCGACAGCCGCAGATCGAGCCCATCCGGCGCGTCCTTGGCGTCGCGCTTGACCTTCTCGGCCAGCGGCGAGTCGCCCGGCGGCGACGAATCTTTCTTACCTCCGCATGCAGCGGCCGCCAGCAGGGCGGCCGCGACGAGCAAGCGCGTGTTCATGTTTTGGCTCCAGACGTACCGGCTTAACAACGCACCACCTCGCGTTTCGCGTTGGCCGGAGCGTACCCCCAAGATCGATCGCGTTTGTGGTGTAGTGCCGCCCATGTCCGACGCCAAGGTCACCCCGTACGTTCCCGCTTCGCAGAAGCTTCCGGAGCTGACGGCGGGCGTGATCATCCTCGGCGCGCTGCTGTCGGTCATCCTCGGCGGCGCGAACGCGTACCTCGGCATGTTCGCCGGCATGACGGTCTCGGCGTCGGTGCCGGCCGCGGTGATGTCGATGGGCATCCTGCGCGCGCTGCGCACCGGCAACATCCTGCAGAACAACGCGGTGCAGACCGCGGCCGCCTCGGGCGAAGGCCTCGCCGCCGGCGCGATCTTCACGCTCCCCGCGATGGTGCTGCTCGGCGTGTGGGTGAAGCCGGCCGACGCGAACGGCATCTTCGGCGCGTTCCCGTACCTCGAGTGCACCGCGATCGCGGGGTTCGGCGGGATCCTCGGCGTGCTGTTCACGATCCCGCTGCGGCGCGCGCTGATCATCGACCAGCCGCTGCAGTTCCCCGAAGGTGTCGCGACCGCCGAGGTACTCAAGGTTGGCGCCGAGGGCGGCGGCGGCGTCGGCGTGCTCGCGCTGTCGGCGGCGATCGCCGCGATCGTCAAGGTCGGCGCGACCGGGCTCAAGATCTTCGCCGAGACCGTGCAGTTCGGCGTGTGGCTCACCGGCGGCGCCGCGACCAAGACCGCGGCCGGCGCGGTGACGAAGACCGGCACGCCGTTCTACTTCGGGCTCAACGCATCGCCGGCCCTGCTCTCGGTCGGCTACATCGTCGGCTTCAACGTCGCGGCGGTGATCTTCGCCGGCGCGGTGCTGAACCGCTGGATCGCGGTGCCGCTGTTCGCACATTTCGGCGATCCGTCGTCGATCGTCGTCGACAAGCTGCACGGCGTGACCTTGTCGCAGGCGCTCGTCGACGCCAACGCGCTCGACGCCGGCGACACCTATCACGCGGCGACGCGCTTCCTCGGCGTCGGCGGCATGCTCGTCGGCGGACTGTGGTCGCTCGTCAAGCTTCGCAAGTCGCTGCTCGGCGGCGTGCGCGCCGGCCTCGACGCGTATCGCAAGCGCCGGAGCGGTGGCGAGGCGACGGTGCGCACCGAGCACGACATGCCGATGAACATCATCCTCGTGCTGATCGGCGTGTCGGTGATCCCGCTGTTCCTGATCTTCTGGCACTTCACCGACTCGCCGGCGATCAGCGCGGTGATGGCGGTCGTGATGATCATCGCGGGCTTCCTGTTCTCGGCGGTCGCGTCGTACATGGCCGGGCTCGTCGGGTCGTCGAACAATCCGGTCTCGGGCATCACGATCTCGACGATCCTGGTCTCGGCGCTGCTCCTGCTCGGCCTCGGCCTCAAGAGCCCGGTCGGACCGATCTCGGCGATCCTGATCGGCGGCGTCGTGTGCTGTGCGGCCGCGATCGGCGGCGACAACCTGCAGGACTTGAAGTGCGGTCAGCTCGTCGGCTCGACGCCGTGGAAGCAGCAGGTCATGCAGATCCTCGGCGTCGTGGTCGCGGCGTTCGTGATGGCGCCGGTGCTGAACCTGCTGCACAACTCCTACGGCATCGGCGACAAGCTGAAGGCGCCCCAGGCCAACCTCATGGGCACGGTCGCGTTCGGCATCTTCGACGGCGGGCTGCCGCTCGCGATCATCGCGATCGGCGCGGCCATCGCCGTGATCGTGATCGCGATCGATCACGTCCTCGAGAAGCGCGGCTCGAAGACGCGAATCCCGGTCATGGCGTTCGCGGTAGGCGTGTACCTGCCGTTCGAGCTGAACGTGCCGATCTTCCTCGGCGGCATCGTCGCGTGGCTGGTCACGCGGCAGCTCGACCGCATGAAGGCGTCGCCCGAGCGACGTTCGGAGGTCGAGCGGATGGGGCTGCTCGCCGCGGCCGGGTTCATCACGGGTGAGGCGCTGCTCGGGATCGCGCTGGCGGTCCCGGTGGCCATCTCCGCCAAGAAGCTCCCTCTCGCGCTGTTCCCGATCGGCGAGGAACACGCGAGATTCGAGAACTTCTGGGTTCCTTCCGTGATCTTCGTCGTGGTCGCGCTGGTACTTCTATACGTCCTCGCGCTCCGGCGCCCAACCACTCGCAAGAGCTGAGACTCTCCCCCCCAGGGTCTGCAGTCTCCAGCGCTAATCGCCCGGATCTGCGCGATCGTCGTACATGTCGCGTGCGGCGCGCAGTTTGCTGTTAGCCAGCCCACGGGTGGCAAGAGGATGTTTTTGATGTGCAAGGCTCGCGCATTGTTGTCGCGCGTCGGGAAGGCGTACGATTAGAACCATGGTGGCCTCGTCTGCTCGCTATGCTTTTGTCGTGGTTGCTGCGGTCGCGTTCGGCTGCGGCAGCTCGAAATCGTTTCCAAGCATCTGCGGCGTGAGCCCCGCGCCCGCCGCATGCATGCAGACCTGCAACCCGAACGGCGCGAACACGTGCCCGTCGGGCTTCTACTGCGACTCGAGCACGATGAAGTGCGACGCGCAGTGCACGCAAGGCGGCAGCGAGTGCGGTAGCGGATACCAGTGCTCGCTCGACGGCCAGTGCGAGCCGCTCGGCTCGTGCCAGGGCCTCCAGTGCCAGCAGGTCGATTGCTCGACGATGGGCAGCGGCATGGCGGCCGACGCGACGGCGATCACCGGCACCGTGTTCGCGCCGAACGGCACGCTGCCGCTGTACGGCATCAACGTCTACGTGCCGAACAGCGATCCGGGCCCGGAGCCGACCGGCCTGACGTGCGACCAGTGCTCGGACGGGCTGCCCGGCGATCCGCTCGTCATGACGACCACCGACGAGATGGGCAACTTCAGCCTCGGCAACATGCCCGCCGGCAAGAGCATCCCGGTCGTGATCACGAGCGGCAAGTGGCGGCGCGAGCTCACCATCCCGATGGTGCCGAAGTGCATGTCGACGCCGATCGCCGCCGCCGACACGACGCTGCCCAAGAGCATGACCGACATGTCGCCGAACACGACGAGCGTCAGCATGCCGGCGATCGCGATCTCGACGGGCGGCGCCGATGCGCTCGAGTGCTTGATCCGCAAGCTCGGCATCGCCGACACCGAGATCGGCACGATGGGCGGCGCGCAGAAGATCCACCTCTACGCCGACACCCAGTCGTCCGGCGAAGGCACGGACCACTTCAAGACTGGCTTTGCCGGCGGCTCCGGCAACTTCGCCGACTCGCAGAGCCTGTGGAACACGTACCAGGCGCTGTCGGCCTACGACATCGTGATCTTCTCGTGCGAGGGCGAGCAGGCCCCGAACACGAAGTCCCAGAGCGCGATGGACGCGGTGAAGATGTACGCCGACATGGGCGGCCGCATCTTCCTCTCGCACTGGCACAACATCTGGATCGAAGGCAGCACGCAAGGCGGCGGCAACCAGAAGCCGGCGGTATGGCCGGCGATCGCGATGTGGTCCAACGGCGGCAACACGACCGATCCGGCGACCGACATCATCGACGAGATCGACAACCCGAAGGGCATGTCGTTCGCGACGTGGATGCTCAACGTCATGGGCTCGACGACGCGCGACCAGATCGTCGTCCACCAGGGCCGCGAGACCTGCTCGGGGGTCGACAACAACAAGGCCGAGCGCTGGACGTACTACCAGCCGGACATGTCGCCGCAGAATTTCCAGTTCACGACGCCCAACGAGGCAGCGTCCGACCAGCGCTGCGGCAAGGTCGTGTTCTCCGACATGCACGTGTCGGCCGACTCGATGTCGTCCCCCGGCGGCACCGGCTATCCGAGCCAGTGCTCGACGGCGGCGATGACGGCGCAGGAGAAAGCGCTCGCGTTCATGTTCTTCGACATCGCGAGCTGCGTCGACACGGTCATCCAGTAGCGCGGCGCACGAGCACGCGCGACATCCGCAGCGCCCGCTGACCGCGGTCGTACGTCGCGCCGCCCTCGACGACGCGAAAGCCTGCACGCGCGTACATGCGCTGCGCCGGCGTGTTGTGCTCGGCGACGGTGAGGCGGAGCTGCTGGATGTGGCTCGTCGGGGCGACGCGCTCGGCGACCTCGATCACGTGCTCGAGCAGCTGCGTGCCGATGCCGCGACGCTGGTACGCCGGCAACACGGCGAGCGCGAGCAGATCGGCGATGACCTGCCGCTCCGTTCGATCTCCCGGGCTACCCGGCGGCTCTTCCATGTAGAACCCGAGCATCGCGAAGCCGCGGCCACGACCGTATCCGTCTTGATCGATCCACGCGAGCACGCCGGGCTGTTCGAGCCACGACGGCAGGATCCGCGTGTAGTCACCGAGGTCGCGGTACGCCTCGGCACCCGTCGCGACGATCCAGGGATAGTCCTGGACCTCGGCGCGACGGATCATACGACGGATATTCTAGCCCGCATTATTCGCGGCGACATCGCGCGAGGCGCAGATCGTCGAGCAGGCTTGCGCGCATCGCCGCAGCGAACAGCGCGAGCTGCCTCAGCCGACGTATCCGCCGCCTTCGGCGGTGTCGCGGCCAGCCGGGCGTGCGGCCGGAGCCGGCGCGGCGGGCTTCCGCGTGGCGAGCGCGCTCATGGGCTGCGGCGCCACGGTCGCGGGCGTCGCCACGCTCGCGGTCGCGGCAGCCTGACGCAACGCCGCCGGAGCGAGCGCCGTCGCCTCGGTCGGCAGCGCCTGTGACACCAGCGCGCGCAGCGTGTAGCGCCCGGGCGAAGTGCGAGCAAACAGCGAGCTCTCGCCCTTCTTCTTGATATCCATCGAGAGGTCGCGCGCCACGACCGTGTCGGGCGTCTTCGACTTGCTCGGCAGCCGCGCACCTGCACGTTCCACGATCTCGCGGACCGACATCGGAACTGCGGTCTCGCGAAGGATCTCTTCCACCACAGCAAGCGTACTCATGACCACGTTCCTCCAAGAAAGATTTGTCGTCGGGACCGTCGAGATGTTCGCCATCCTAGCGCCGGCCATTTCGTTCACCAGTCTTGACATCAGTTTTTTTTCTAGAAGTCGCGCGAGCGTGAGGCACCGTGAAAGTGGGTTGAAAATTCGCGGACTCGTGCTCGCAGCCGCTGGCAAATTTTGCCCGTGTAGGGACGTGTGGTGGTGATGCCAAGAAGTCGATCAGAAACCTTCCGGTAGTGCAGCGACTTCGTGCATATTGGGAGAATGGGTCGCTTCTACGCCATCGTCTTGGTCCTTGCCGCGGCCTGCGGCGACAACATCGTGCCGCCACCCGCGCCGCCGGCGCCGACGGGCTACCCGACGACGGGCCACGTGAACATCGCGCAGATCCCAGAGGTGTGCGGCTACCAGGCGTGGGCGTCGACCCAGGACCCGACCGTGCCGATGCAGCTGGCGGTGGCGACGACCACCGACGAGGTCGAGCTGGTGACGACGCCGCTCGCCGGCGGACGGCTCCACGGCATCGCCGTCGTGCCGACGAACAAGACGCCGCTCGAGCTGCCGTTGCCGGTCACCGGCTCGTGGACGGCGATGTCGCGCGCGAGCGGCCGCGTCGTCATCAACGAGCTCGGCGCGAGCGGGATGGCGATCGACGTGCTGGGCGCCGATCTCGCGAGTTCTGTCCAGATCATGCAGCTGCCTGGCCTCGGCAACGCGGTGCAGTCGGTCGTCGACGTCGACAACTCGCACGTGCTGCCGTACGTGAACGGCAGCGGCGTGTGGCTGCAGCAGCTCGACGACACCTGGCATCCGGCGTCGCTGCTGCAGGTCGTGTCGACCGACGCGCAGGACCCGATCGAAGGCCTGACCGTCGCGCCAGCGGGCGGCGCGGCGCTCGTCGGCTGGGGCACCACGGGCGACTGCAGCCTCGCGACGGTGTTCGCGATGGATCGCCCCGCCGAGATCGTGCACGCCGGCTTCGCGTGCGAAGCGCCGCGCATCGCCGCCGACGCCGCGACCGGCACCGGCGCGCTCGTATTCCAGACCCAGAACGACGTGTTCATCCTGAACGCGTCGTCGATGGCCAAGGGCCAGCTCCTGCGGGCGAATGCGACCGCGCCGCGCATCATGTTCGACGGCCAGCGCACGTGGGCGAGCTACCTCGACATCCACGGCGACATCGTGGTCGGCTTCCTGGCGGGCGACGGCAGCGAGCTGATCTCGACCGCGCTCGAGGGCATCCGCCCGCAGGCCAGCGGGTACGAGCTCGCGATGTTCGAAGGTCAACCGTGGGTCTTCGCGTACGACTCGAACGGCTACACCGCGCACCGCCTGTGCGTGGTGGACGCGGTCGACTAGCGCTACACCGCGAGCTCGGACGGCCGCAGCTCGGCGACGAGCTCGCGGATCTTCGTCAGGTCGTCGTCGTTGTGGTCCGGGGTCACGTCGATCGTGACCTCGATGATCATGTCGTCCTCGACGACCGGCACGTCTTCGCGGCCGGTCCGGCGCTCGCCGACCCGGCGCTCGTAGCGGTACACGCGGGTGTCGGGCTTGCCGAACCGGCGGTCGCGCTTGCGGCGCTCGCGCGAGACGGCCTCGCGCAGCGCGGCGAGCGTCTTCGGCATCGGCTCGAGCCCGCACAGCTGACCCGCGCAGTTGAAGCACATCGCCATCCACGCGCCGTGGATCTCGACCGTCTTGAGAAACCGCCGGCGTTTCTCGTGACAGGTCGCGCACCGCGCGCCGAGGCCGACCGGGCGCGCGTCGACCCAGCGCGCGTAGCAGCCCCAGCAGCGGCCTCGCCGCAGCTCGTGCACGTTCGCGTTGCAGACTTCACACGTCACCGCATGGTTTTCGGGCGCCCGCGGCGCCGCGGCAAGTTTTCGGCGCAGTAGTGCTACGGTTTCCCCCCGGCTTGGCCGCTTCGCGGCACTTCCTCGGCCCAAGGTAGTTCGTGCTTCGCACTCACTCGATCACCACGCCTCGGTCGCCCTCGACACGCGCGCTCATCCACGCTCCGTGGTCGGCGTCGAAGGTCTCGACCGCGCTGCGCTGCCCGCGCCTGTTCCACTTCAAGTACGTCGAGAAGTTGCCCGAGCCCGAGGTGATGCCCGAGGCCCGCATCGGCAAGGCGATCCACAAGGTGCTCGAGCTCGTGATGCAGGGCGCGCCGGTCGCCGAGGCCGCGCGCGACGTGCGCGCCGAGCTGCCCGGCGAGCACGAGCAGGTGCGGTTCGACGCGCTCGCGCACGGCATCGCGCCGTTTCACGCGCGCATCCAGCAGTTCCGGCGGCGCCGGCGCGTCGCCCGCCAGCTCGTCGAGTACTCGCTCGCGGTTCGCGAGGACCTCACGGTGACGCAGTTCTACTCGGGCGACGCCTACTATCGCGGCGTGATCGATCTCGGCTACCTGTTCGAGGACGACTCGCTCGCGCTCGTCGATCACAAGACCGGCGCACGCATCCCGGGGACGTCGATCGCGGACCAGCTCGAGGGCTACGTCGTGCTCGCGGCCGCCGCGTTTCGCCACGTCCGCCAGTTCTGGCTCGGCCTGCACTGGGTCGCCGAGCGCGCGGTCGAGTGGAGCACGCCGATGCCGCCCGAAGACGTGATCGAGAAGCTCGTGCCCGATCTGCTCGACAACATCGAGGCCGCCGCGCTCGCGATCGACGATGGCCCCCGCCCGAATCCCGGGACGTGGTGCGATCGTTGCGCGTACCGCTCGAAGTGCCCGGCGAGCCGCGAGCAGCGCTACGAGCCCGTCGAGTACTACGAGGACGACGAGGATTGAACGTCTAGCCGCCGCGGCCGGGGCCGCGCCAGCGCAGGACGCGCGCGGGCCACACCGGCATGCCGTCGGCGCGGCGCGCGGCAGCGCCGCGCGCGGTGAGCTTCGCGAGCATGCGGAGCGCGTCGACGAGCTCGTCGGGCGCGCCGGCGATCGCGACGTCGGCACCGCCGTCTTCGTGCAACGTGGCCGTGCCTTCGTAGGTCGCGGCCGGCGTGTAGATCGCGGCGCGATACTCGCCGCCGTCGCCCGTGCGCTCGAGCAGCAGGCGCGCGCCTTCGGTGGGCGTGAGGTCGCGATTCACTCGCCGAGGTCGGACGCGAAGCGGCTCGACACGTCGGCCGCGTTGCCCCACTGCGCCTTCTTCCACTCCGCGTTCCACTGGCGCAGCATCCACATCGAGTCGAGCATCAGGCGCGCGCCGACCTCGGCCTGCGCGGTGCCGAACACGTCCTTGCGCTCGTCGGGATCCTTCGCGAGATCGAACAGGCGCGGCGCGTTCGGCCCGAACAGCTTCATCTTCCAGTGGCCGATGCGGCCGCCGTGGCCGTTCTCGTACTGTGACGAGAACGACAGCCACGGGTAGCCGCCGGCCGCGCCGTTCGCGACCGGCACGAGCGACATGCCCTGCCACTCGGGGTCGGTCGGCACGCCGAGCGCGTCGGCGAGCGTCGGCACGATGTCGATGCCCTCGACGCCTTCGGTCACGCGCGTCGCCGGAAACAGCGGCGGATAATGGATCAAGAGCGGCACGTGCAGCAGGGTCTCGCGCTCGCTGCCGCCGTGGCCGACGCGGCCGTCTTCCCACAGCTCGTCGCCGTGGTCGGCGGTGATGATGATCATCGTCTGCTCGTAGATGCCCCACGACTTCAGCTTCTCGACGAGCTGGCCGATCAGGTCGTCCTGGTAGCTGACGTTGGAGTCGTACAGCGCACGCACGTGATCCTTCTCGCGATCGGTGAGGTCCTTGCCGTCGGAGCCGTGCGGGCCGTCGTCGCCGTACTCGGTCTGGAACCGGCCCTTGTAGCCGCCGTCGTACTTGCTCATCCACGGCTCCTTCGCGCGCCACGTCACGTGGGTGTCGATGAGGCCGAGGTAGAGGAACCACGGGCGATCCTTCTTCGGCTGCACGAACGACAGGCCCTTCTCGACGATGTCGGCGCCACGCAGGCCGAGGCCCTTCTCGATGTGGTTGACGAACTGATCCCAGCCCGAGCCGAAGCCGCGCGACGGCCGGATGTAGCCGTTGCCCGACGCGCCGGCGACGTACTTGCCGCCCTTCTTCGCGACCTCGTCGATCGTCGTCCACTTGTCGGCGAGCTTGTCGCGCATCTCGATCGCCTTGTGCTTCGCGAGGTACGTCGACGACCAGATCGACGCGTGCGACACCTGCGATTCGTTGCCCTGCTGGTACGCGCTCGCGAACACCGTCGACGTTTCGGCGAGCTTGTCCCAGTTCGGCGTCTCGGGCCGCGCCTTGGGATTGAACGCGCGGATCTTGTCGGCGCGCAGCGCGTCCATGATCACGAACACGACGTACTTCGGCGGGTCGCCGTGCTTCACCGTCGGCGCGGCGCCCGGCACGACCAGCGCCGCGTTCGCGACGTGCGCGACCGCGCAGCCGCTCGCCTCGAGATCGACGCGCGCGGCCTTGCCCGAGAGCGCCGCGAGATCGACGGCGCCGCCGGTGCCGGCGAGCTTGCCCTCGGCGATCGCGCCGTCCTCGCCGGTCGCGAGCACGCTGATCTGGCAGCCGGCGTCGACGACGTCGGCCGCGAGCTTGGCCTTGTCGGGGATCGCGATGTACCAGCTCAGGCCGCCGGCCTTGGGCAGGACGAGCGCCTTGCCGCCGGCGTCGTAGAACGCGAGCGCGCCGTCGTCGGGCGGCGCCGCGGCCGCGCCGACCTCGACCCACGCGACCTCGAGGCCGGACTGCTTCGCGAACAGCGCGAGCTGGTTCTCGCCGTCGACGAGCTCGCCGCTCGGCACCGCGAGCTCGACGGTGGACCACCCGCTCTCGAACTTGGCGTTGACGTCCTTGTGATCGTTGACGCGCAGGCTGAGCGTGCCGTGATCGCCCGCGAACACGCGCACGCGCACCGTCGGGCGCGCGGCCTGCGCCGCGGTCAGCGGCACGAACAGCGACGCGCCCTTGCCGGTCATGCGCGCGACCTTGATGTCGCCTTCGACCTGGCGCAGCTCCCACGCCCGCTTGTAGCCCTTGATGACGTTGCCGATGCGCGTGTACTTCGCGAACCCGGCCGAGCCGGCGGGAATCATCAGGCCGCCGTCGCGCGCGAGGTGCGCGGCCAGCCGGTTGTCGACGAGCGAGTACACCGCGTGCTCGGGGCCGCGCGGCGCGGCGTGCGGGCCGTCGCCGGGCAGCGCGGGCTGCGGCGGCGCCGGCGGTGCCGGCTCGACGGTCTTGTTGCCGACCGGCGCGGCTTCGACGAGCTTCGGTTCGGCCGCGGGGCTCGATTTTCCGCACGCGGCGAGCAGCGCGGCACCGACGAGGAAGTAACGCGACATCGTCGGGCAACCTATCACATCACCCGATGCGCCAAGCGTGCGAATAGAGGTTGTAGCGGCCGTCGCGCACGAACCCGGCGAGCGCAACGCCGAACCGCTCGGCGAGCTCGATCGCGAGCGAGCTGGGCGCCGACACCGACGCCACGACCGGGACGCCGAGCATCACGGCCTTTTGCACGAGCTCGTAGCCGGCGCGGCCCGACAGCAGCAGCACGTGTCGCGCGGGGGCGACCTGCTCGGCGAGCGCCCAGCCGACGAGCTTGTCGACGGCGTTGTGGCGGCCGACGTCCTCCCGCGAGCACACGATCTCGCCGGTCGCGGCCATCGCGAGCGCGGCCGCGTGCAGGCCGCCGGTCTCGGCGAACACGGCCTGGCGCGCGCGCAGCGCCCCCGGCAGCCCCGCCAGCCGCGCGCCCGCGATCTTGGTATCGGCGGTGACCTCGCGCGCGCGTCGCTCGAGATCCGCGATCGCGACGCGCCCGCACACGCCGCACGCGGCGGTCGCGAGCAGCCCGCGCGCCGCGAACACGGCGGGCTCGACGTCGATCTCGACCGCGTCTTCGTCGGCCTGAACGATCGCCCCGGCGGTCACGCTTTCGGCGTGCAACAGGCCGCGCACGAGCTCGAGATCGTGCCCGGGCGTGCGCATGATCGTCGCGACCGGCGTGCCGCGCGCGCGCAGCTGCAGCGGCGCCTCGACGACGACGCGATCGACGTCCGGTCTGCGGACATCGCCGTCGACGCGCTCGATCGCGACCTCGCGGCTCGTCGCCGTCATCGCCGCTTCCTCTCGACGAGCAAGTGCGAATCGGCCGCGGTCAGATCGAGGTGCAGCACGCCACGCAGCGCGTCGATCTTCGCGAGCGTGTCGGGCCCGAACGGAGACTTGCCCTCGATCGCGTGCAGCACGATGCCCTCGAGCAGGTCGCCGAGCGTGATGTCGAGCGTGCTCGCGAGCGCCTTGAGCAGCTGCAACACGCGCTTCTCCATGCGCACGCCGGTCTGTACGCGCTGGACCCGGCGGCGTTTCGTGGTCCATCGGGCTCGCTCCTCGGTCATGGCCTACGCGGTAGCACAAACACGGCCCGTGCGAGCGGGCTCGCGATGAGCTCGCCGATGTCGTAGCAGCGGGCGAGCGCGCCGCCGCGGTGGTCGAGCAGGTCGGGGTGGTCGGCGATCAGCTGCGCCGACGAGGCGTACTCGCGACCGTGCATGCGCTCGGCGATCAGCGCGAGGTACGCCCACGTGATCGTCTCGTGATATTTCGCGGCCGCGCCGTGCGCCTCGGCGAACCGGCGGAGCAGCGCGCGATACCGCACGGCCGCGGCCGCGAAGTCGGGCTGGGCGGCAAGCACCGCGAATGCGAGCTGGACGTGCTCGCGGTGCGTGAAGCCCGCCGGGGCGAGCGCCAGCGAGTCGATCGACGTTTCGAGCTCGTGATCCGTCATGTGTACAGTGGTACCAAGTTACCAAGATACCGTCAAGCCGGGTCGTGGCGTGGTGGTACGATGCGCCGCGTGAAGGATCGGGTGTTTCGCGACCCGGTGCACGGGCTCGTCGAGTTCAAGGGCGCGGACCGGCCGATCGCCGAGCTGCTCGACACGCAGGCGATGCAGCGCCTGCGCCGGATCAAGCAGATGGGCTTCGCGTGGCTGGTCTATCCCGGCGCCGAGCACTCGCGCTTCGGCCACGCGCTCGGCGCGTTTCACATCGCGCAGCGCGTGACGCGCCGGCTCGAGCTGCCGCACGCGGTGGCGCGCCACGTCAAGGTCGCGGCGCTCCTCCACGACGTCGGCCACGGCCCGTTCTCGCACGCGTGGGAGCACGTGTTCGGCGGCGCCGCGGCCGACCACGAGACGTGGGGCGCCCGCATCGCGACCGAGCACGCCGAGCTGGCGGCCGCGCTCGAGCACCTCGAGCCGGGCCTACCGGCCACGCTGCGCACGTTCTGGGGTAAAGGCTACGCGCCGCACTACGCGCGCAAGCTGGTGTCGTCGCAGCTCGACGTCGATCGCCTCGACTACCTCCTGCGCGACGGCCATTACTCCGGCGCCGGCTACGCCACCTACGACCTCGACTGGATCATCCACGCGATCCAGGTCGCGCACGTCGCGCCCGGCCGCGAGGATCTCGTCGTCGACTACCGCCGCGGCATGTACGCGGTCGAGCAGTACCTGTTCGCGCGCTCGTACATGTACGCGCAGGTTTATCACCACAAGACCGTGCGCGCGGCCGAGTGGATGTTCATCAAGACGCTCGAGCGGTTCGCGCAGCTCGCGCGCGACGGCGCTCCGCCCGCCGGCCTGCCCGCGGCGACCGCGATGGCGCGCGGCGAGCGCGTCTCCGTCGACGAATATCTGAAGCTGCACGACGTCTCGGTCACGACCGCGCTCGATCACTGGGCATCCGACGCCGCGACCGACCCGGTCCTGCGTGACCTCGCGCACCGCCTGGTGTCGCGCCGGCTGTTCAAGACGCTCGACCTCGGCGATGACCGGGCCGCCGCCGAGCGCGTGTGGCCCGCGGCGCTCGAGATCGCGGAGCGCCGGCTCGGCGCCGCCGGCAAGTACTACGTCCACCTCGATCGCGCGCAGCACGCGGCGTACCTCGCATCGTCCGACGAGGAGCTGCACGTGATCGATCACCCGCGCCACGGCACGGTCACGCTGTCGCGCTTGCTCGAGGACATGCCGCTCGGCCAGCCGACCGCGGTGATCCGGCTCGTGTGCGCGCCCGAGCTCGTCGACGAGCTGCGCCCGCTCGTGCGAGGCGCGCTCGCGTAGCGGCCATGCTCGACGACGAGGAGACGAAGGCGTCGTCGTCGCGCATGCCGGTGAGCGCGTCGACGACGATCAGCTCGCCGATCGAAGCGCTCGAGCACGACGAGCTGCAGCGCACGCGCCGGTTCTGCTTCATCGCGATGCCGATCGCGATCATCGGCGGCCTGCTCGCGCCGCTGTTGCCGGGCGATCCGCTCGCGACGCTGCTGCTCGAATGCGCGGTCGGCGTCTCGATCCTCGCGATCCTGTACTTGCTGTCGCGCACGCGCGATCCGGTGCTGTTCCGGCGGCCGTCGACGGCGCTCGGCTGGTTCATCCCCGCCGCGTGCGTGACGACCGCGATCCCGTACTTCGGCGCGTTCTCGCCGGCGCCGCTCGTGCTCGTGCTCGGCGTCTACTTCACCGGCCTCGGCCGCAGCGCGCGCGTCGCGAGCGCGGTGTACGCGACGTGCGCCGGCATGCAGGCGCTCGTCGCGGCGCTCGTGATCGCCGGCGCGCACGACACCGGGCTCGTGCGCCCGACCGGGCTCGGCACCCGCGACCAGATCCTGATCCAGCTGCTCGTTCAGATCGTGCTCGCCGCGACGTTCATGACCGCGCGGATGTCGCGACGCACCGCGCTGGTCGCGGTCGGCGAGCTCGAGCGCACGGTGCGCATCGCGGCCCGCCGCGAGGCGCTGCTACTCGAGGCGCGCGAGGAGCTCGAGCGCGCGCTGCGCAGCGGCCGCGGCCGGTTCTCCGCACAGACGATCGCGACGTACCAGCTCGGCAAGCTGCTCGGCCGCGGCGCGATGGGCGAGGTCTACGAGGCCGCGAGCCCGCAAGGCGTCGTCGCGGTCAAGCTGCTGTCGCAGGCGTCGCTCGCGAACCCGACCCACGTGCTGCGGTTCCTGCGCGAGCTGCGCACGGCGGCGGCGATCGAGTCGCCGCATGTCGTGAAGGTGCTCGAGGTCGGCGAGGTGCCGGTGCCGTACCTCGTGATGGAGCGGCTCGTCGGCAACACGCTCGCCGAGCTATTGCGCGCCCGCCGCGGCCTGACCGCGCACGACATCGTCGAGATGATCCGCCAGGTCGGGCTCGGCGTGACCGCCGCGGCCGCGGCGAACGTCGTCCACCGCGACCTCAAGCCACAGAACGTGTTCCGCGATCACGGCGCGTGGAAGATCCTCGATTTCGGCATCGCGCGCGCGATCGACTCCGGCGACACGCTCACGCACGGCCACGTCGTCGGCACGCCCGCGTACATGGCGCCCGAGCAAGCCCAGGGCGGCGCGGTCGATCACCGCACCGACCTCTACGCGCTCGCCGCGATCGCGTATCGCTCGCTCACCGGGCAGGCGCCGTACGCGGGCGGCGAGATCGCCGAGACCCTGTATCGCGTCGTGCACACCGTGCCGCACCGGCCGACCGAGCTCGCGCCGACGCTGCCGCCCGAGGTCGACCTCGCGCTCGCGATCGGCCTGGCGAAGGATCCCGACCTGCGCTTCCAGTCCGCCGGCGAGCTCGCGACCGCGCTCGCCGCCGCGTTCGGACCCGGCCTGCCGCTCCCCGTGCGCGAGCGCGGCGCCGCCCTCGTGCGCGCCGGCGCGTGGCGGACGCGGTAGCTATCGCTTCGCCGGCGCGGGCTTGGTGTACTTCTTCACGAGCGCCGCGAACCGCGGGTCAGAGCGCAGCGGGGCGAGGTCGGGGTCGGTGACGATGGCCGCGACGCGCCAGCCGGCGGCGAGCAACGCGTCGAGCTGGCGGAATGCGTCGTCGAGCTGGTGGTTCCAGGTACTGGTGAGGACTTCCAGGTAACGGATCCCGATGTCGCCCGGGTCGATCTCGCGCGCCCGCGCGATCATCTTCCGCGCCTTGGCCGGGTTGCCCACCTTCGCCAGCCAGAGCGCGACCGAGGCGACAAGGTTCGCGTCACGCGGGTTCACCGCGAGGCCGTCGTTGGCCATCGCGATGGCCTTCGCATAGAGCGCCTTGTAGTCGGGATCTCCGGCCCACAGGTGCGCGTCGGCGACTCCGCCCACAGACTGCGGATCGGTCGGGGCCAGCGCGAGCGCGTGCTCGTAGGCCACCTTGGCATCCGCGAACCTGCCGAGGTTCGCGTAGGAGTTGCCGAGGTTCCCGTACGAGAGCCCCGTCGGCTCGATCGCGATCCCCTTCTGCAGGACCGCGATGGCTCGCTCGTGGTCCCCCTCGTTGCCATATGCCAACCCCAGCGCCATGTATGGCGTCGGCTTGTCGGGCGCGAGCTCGATCGCCTTCTTCCCGCACGCCTCGGCTCGGTCGAAGTTGCCGGACGCGTCGTACACGTAGACACAGCCCAGGTAGTTCGCCCAGTAATAGGGGTTGAGCTCGATCGCGTGCTCGATCGCCGCGCTCGCCTCGGGCAGGCGTCCCGAGCCGAGGTAGAGGCTGGACAGGTGGCGAAACCCTTCGTCCGAGCTCGGCGCGAGCTTGACCGCGATGCCGTACTCGGCGATCGCCTCCTTGGTGTGACCGGTCAGCTTGTAGACGACGCCGAGCGCGTCGTGCACCTCCGCGAGCTTGTCGTCGATGCGTGCCGCCTGCTGGGCCGCCGACAGCGCGCGCGTCGTCCAGATCGGCGCCTTGGTCACTGTAAACACTCGGATCTGGCTGATCGCCAGCCCCGCGTAGGCGAGCGCGAAGCGCCCATCGAGCGCGATCGCCCGCTCGTACAGCGCGATCGCCGCCTCCTGCGCGTTCGGGTCGGTGATCTCGCTGGCCTCGCGCTTGGCCTGCAAGTACAGCGCGTACGCGTCCGCTTTGTCGGTCGGATGCGCGGTGACCTGCGCGCGCTCGTCGCCGCTCGGCGTCACGCCGATCGCGGCGATCACGTCGCGCGCGATCGCATCGTCGACCGTCAACAAGTCGCCGAGCGATCCGCTGTAGTGGTGCGTGAACGTCTCGTGCCCGGTCGCCGCGTCGACGACCGCGAGGTCGACCTCGAGCCGGTCGTGGTCCATCCCTACCGTGCCGGTGACGATCGTGGCCACGCCGAGCTCGTGGCCGATCTTGGCCGGCGGCTGCTTGGCGACCGCGTCGGTCGCCTTCGTGGCCGCGACCGTGACCCGATCGAGCTTGCCGAGCTTTCCGCTCAACGAGTCGCGCAACCCGGCCGGCACGAAGTCGGGCGCCGGCGACGCCGTCGAGCTCGCGAACGGCAGCACCGCGACGCGCTGGCGGCTGTCGGTGGACGCGGACGCGGGCGCGGCCGCGCCGGCATCGGCGGGCGGCGCGGCCGCGATCGGCGGCGGCTTCAGCGCTGGCGCCGGCTCGTCGCTCTTCGCTCCGCCTCCGCGCGCGAACACGAACACCGCCACGCCCGCGCCGGCCAGCGCGATCGCCGCGGCGGGCACGAACCGGCGCCGGTTCGCACGCGCCGGCGCCGGCGGCGGCCCGTCGACCGTGGTGACGTGCGCGGCCGGCGTCGTCTCGGCCGACGTCGACGGCCGCGGCAGCCGCGCCGATAGCGGCGTGGTCTGCGCGCCCGGCTCGACCGCCGCGAGCTGGCGCGTGGCCTCTCGCTCGGG
Source organism: Kofleriaceae bacterium (assembly GCA_035500135.1). Lineage (GTDB taxonomy): Bacteria > Myxococcota_A > Polyangia > Haliangiales > Haliangiaceae > JABFXX01. The sequence goes on along the minus strand of DATJXL010000255.1, from coordinate 8,166 downwards.
ATCGCGCTCGCTCCACAGCTCGCCCATCACCGCCGCCACCTCGTCGGCATCCGCGAGGTCGGGAACGGCCGCCGCGATCGCCGTGCGCATCGCGCGCGCGCCGTCGAAGCGCTGTGCCGGATCCTTCGCGAGCGCCTTCGCGATCGCCTCGTCGAGCGCGGCCGGCACCTCGGGGCGCGCCGCCGCGACCCGTGGCGCCTCCACCGGCGACAGCAGCTGCGCGATCAGCTGCGCGTCGGTCTCGCCCCCGAACGGCTTCTCGCGCGCGAGCGCGCGGTAGCCGACTACCCCGAGCGCGAACACGTCGGCGCGGCCGTCGATCGCCTCGCCGCGCACGTACTCCGGCGCCATGTACGCGTACTTGCCCTTGACCATCCCGGTCTCGGTGCGCTCCCCGGCCAGCGCGTTGAGCTTCGCGATGCCGAAGTCCACCACCTTGGTCTGTCCCGTGAACGTCACCAGCAGGTTCTCGAGCGAGACGTCGCGGTGGACCAGCCCCAGCGGCTCGCCCGAGCTGTCCTTGAGCGCGTGCGCGTACTCGAGGCCGGCCGCCGCGTCGACGAGGATCCGCGCGACGACCGGGATCGGCAGCCGGATGCCGCGCTCGGCCGCGCGCCGCAGCACGCGCGAGAACGAGAACCCCTCGATGTACTCCATCGCGATGAAGTACGTGCCCGCGTCCTCGCCCAGCTCGAACACTTGCACGCAGTTCGGGTGCGACAGCAGCGCCGCGACCCGCGCCTCCTGCACGAACATCTTCGTCAGCGGATCGTTCGCGCCGTCGCCCGACTTGATCGTCTTGAGCGCGACCAGCTTCTCGAACCCGGCCGGCCCGGCGGCGCGCGCGAGCCATACATCGCCCATCCCTCCCGAGCCCAGCTTGCCAAGCAGGTGATACCGCGCGATCGCGGGACGGGATGCCAGCGCCACCGATCCGAGAATACCGTAGTCGGGGCGACAGGATTCGAACCTGCGACACCCTGGTCCCAAACCAGGTGCGCTACCAGGCTGCGCTACGCCCCGTAGCTACGTGTGTAGCACGGATCCGGCGAGCTACTTCTTCTTGCCCTTCGGCACCGGCGCGGCCGGCGTATCCGTCGGCACGGCCGCGGCGGGGGCGCTCGGCGTGTTGCCGCCGGCCCACGAGAAGTAATTGCGCAGCATCGTGGTCTCGAGGTTGAGGTCGCCGAGCGTGCTCTTGCCCTCACCCGCTCTGATCGCGATGTCGAGCTTGCCCTCGCATTGCTTGCACGGCTTCGGAGCGATCTTCGGCAGCGCGAGCAGGATGCTCTGGCGAACCAGACGATCGTCGCTCTTCGCGGCGTCGAGCAGCGTGTCGGTCAGGGTCGTCGCCTTGGCCCCCTGCTTGCCGATCTCGAGCATCGCGCGCTCGGTCTCGCCTTCGAGCAGGCCGAGCTTCTCGTCCTTCGTCCACTCGCCGATGTCCTTGATGTAGCGCGAGACGTCCTTCGCGGCGTCGTCGGGCGTCTCCTTGAGCACCGCCACGTAACACTCCAGCTTGCTGCCGCAGTGCAGCGCCACCGCGATGCGCGAGACGTGGGTCTGGAACATGCGCGCGTAGCCCTTGTACGCCTTGGCCGCGCCGTCGAGGTTCTTGAACGGCAGGGTCGCGTCCTTGTGCTTCTTCTTCGCGACCTTGAAGTCATCCTCGGCCTTCTTCTCGGCCTCGGTCGCCGCGCGGATGTCGTCGGCGGTCTTCGAGTTGTCGTGCGTGGCCTTGAGCACGTCGGTCTTCGCGTCGTCGAGCAGCTTCTTCGCGTGCTCGAACTCCTTGTCGGCCGCGTCGGAGTCGGCCTTCGGCTTGCCGTCGGCTTCCTTGCGCTTCTTGTCGCTCGCGTCGAAGTACTTCTGGGCGAGCGCCTCGAGGATCTTGATGTCCGCTTCGCTGTGCGACAGCCGCGAGAATGCGGTCGCCGCCTCGGTGCGCAGCTGGTCATCGGCGGCGTTATCCGCCGCGATCTTGCCGAGGTCGTCGACGCCGGTGTCATCGTGCGTGACGAACGGATACGCACCGACCGCGAGGATGCGAGTCATGAGATCCGGTCCGCCGGCGGGCGCGGCGGCGGGCGCCGGCTTGCCCTTCGGCGGCTTGCCCTTCGGCGGGGCGGCCGCAGGCACGTGAGTGTCCCACATCGCGCGCACCTTCGCCTGGGCGTCGGACGAGCCGATCTTGCGAAGCGCGTCGAAGATCGCGTTGTACTGCGTCGAGCCGCTCGGCTGATCGTCGGAGTAGTACTGCGGGAACGGCGGGCGATCGAGCGCCGCGAGCAGGTCGGGCACCGACGCCGGGTCGTAGAAGTCGCCGAGCACGACGGCGGGATAGAAATCCTTCGCCGACACCTTCTGGCACTGGTCGGGCGGCGCGTCGTTCTTGTCGCCGCAGTAGGTGTCGAGCTTCTTGTCCTTGAACAGCTGGTTCACCTCGGCGTGCTCGCCGCGCAGGATCTTGCGGAGGTCATCCTCGGCCGGCGGCCCGCACGCGACGAGCGCACGCCGGATCTGCGTGAACAGCTCGGGCGTGCGGTACATCGACAGCACGAGCTTGCCGGCGGCGCTCGGAACGCGCAGGTCGCCGAGCGCGTTGATCGCCGCGCCGGTGACGCCGAGGAACAAGCCGTACTTCTCCTCGAGCGCGCGCCCCTGCTCCTTGTCCTTCGCGGTGCGGGGATGATCGGGCGGATCGCGGTCGATGATCTTCGTGAGTGCGCCTGCCGCCTTCACCTTCGCGTTGTCGAACTTGCCGATCGCGCGGATCGCGGACACCTGCGCTCCGATCAGCTTCTTCGTCACCGGCTTCTGTGCGATGTCGATCAGCGCGTCGAGGCCGTCCTCGGCCTGCGACTCGCCGATCGCGTCGGCCGCTTTCTGCGCGCTGTCGACCGAGCGCGGGTTCGCCTCGTCGACCTCGGTCAGCGCCTGCTTCAAGAACGGCATCGCGGCGGCCCAGCTCTCGGTCCGGCCGCTCGCCTCGTAGTCCGTCATGTAGGTCGCCTTCGCCTGCTCCGGCGTCAGCGGGCGCGCGAGGCTGATGATGACCTGGAGCAAGCGCACCGGCTTGCCTTGATCGACCCAGGCCTGACCGAGCGCGGGGATCGCGCTCGGATCGCCGAGCTGCTCGAGCTGGGTCACGGCGCGCTCCGCTTCGCGCGGATCGCTCAGCTTCTTGGTCCAGGTGCTCGCCTTGTACGGGTTGTCCGGACAGGCAGTGAGTGACACGAGGCTGACGAACAAGCACGCCAGCAAGGCGGGTCGGGTCATCGCACGGGCTCCCTTACTTGTTCTTCACCGCGAACAAGAGGTTGTCGAAGCCGGCCGCCTTGGCCGTATTGACGATCTTGTTGATGAGCCGCACGTCGGTCTCTTGATCAGCCTGAAGGATCGCCAGGCCGTCGGGACAGATCTTGCCCGGCTGCGGCAGGATGTTTTGCTTCGCTTCCTCGCACGCCTTCGCGAGATCCTTCGGTAGCCGGCCGAGGCCGACGTCCTCCTTGATCTTCTTCGCGGCGGCGTCGAGGCGCTCGTACAGCGCGTCGATCTTGAACGTCGGCGAGTCGTCGCGCAGCACGCTCTCGGTCGTCGCGACGAGCTGACCCTGGTAGGTGATCTCGCTCTTCGTGACGATGATGACGGGCGCCTGTTGCAGCGTATCGCGCGAGTCCGCGATCGGCAGATCGAGGCCCTTCTGCGCCTGCAGCAACTGCCCGGTCGACGAGAACACCATCAAGAGGAACGTGACCAGGATCGTCATCATGTCGACGAACGGGGTCAGGTTCAGCGCGATGTTCGACGAATGACCGCCGGCCGACGACCCCGACTTCTTCACGAGGTGTCGGAACTTGAGCGAGCGGTAGAGGCGACTGCCTGCTGAATGAACCGGCATGGTGCCCCCTACAAGCTCGGCCGCGCGGCGAGGCCGGCGGGATCGGTGAGTCCGACGTCGACGAACTTGACCTTGATGGCCACGTCCATCGCGTGGATGATGTCCTGGTAGCTGACCGGCGCCTGTTGCGTCGATTCGCCGGCGATCTCGATGTCGCTGCGATCGGCGAAGAACGCCGAGGCCTTGTGCTCCTTGAGCGTCGTCTCGAACTTCTCCCAGTCCTGGTCGCCGCTCGGCAGCTTCGCGATCTCCTGGAACTCGTTCACGCGCGACAACCCGACCCAGATCTTGTCGGACTGGACCAGCACGGACAGCGTCACGTGCTCGTCGTCCTGCTGGACTTGAGTCGTGTCGCGGTTCTTGCCTTTGGGCCGGATGTTGATCTGCGCGATGTTGACCCAGACCGCGGTCACCAGCAGGAACGCGGTCAAGCAACTCATCAGATCGATGAACGGGACGATGTTGAGCTCGACGTTGACGCTCTTTTTTCCATCGCCGGTTCCGACTGCTGCGCCCATGGTGGGACCTCCTCGCTAAAAGGTTGGACGTTGCGAGGAGGACACTACTGGGGCGACATCTGTGCGCGGTGCGTCGTCACCAGGTTGACGACCTGGACCGTCACCTCGTTGATGTCGTCGGTGACGTGCGTGGTCTTGCCCTGCAGGAGCGAGTAGCCGAGCAGGCCGACCAGCGACGTGCCGATACCGAACGCGGTGCAGTTCAGCGCTTCCGAGATGCCGTTCGCGAGCTCGGTCGCCTTGTTGCCGCCTTCGTCGCTACCGACGGAGCCGAACGACTTGATCATGCCGGAGATGGTGCCGAGGAGGCCGGCCATGACTGCGAAGTTCGCGGTCATCGCCAGGTACGGCGTGCGCGCGTTGATCTTGGGGAGCTCGCGCAGCGCGGCTTCATCCATCGCCGCCTGGACCTCGTCGTCGGACTTGTTGAACTTCATCAGGCCCGCTTGCACGATGCGCGTCATCGGCGTCGGGTTACCCGAGCACACCTTGATGGCGCCCTGGACGTTGCCGCTCATGACCTGGCTCTTGAGCAGGGCGAGCAGCTTGTCCTTGTCGACCGACGCACGGAACAGGTACACCGCGCGCTCCACGATGATCGCGATGGTGACGACCGAGGTGAAGAGGATGGGCCACATGCCCCATCCGCCCTTGTGGAATGCGGTCGAGATTGCGGTAAGCATTGAACGGTCCTCCGACGATGGCTGGTCTTGGTGGTTTGGACCGGCTGTGCAAAGCCAGATCCACGAGACAACCTCACGACATGACTAGGAAGCGTTCGGTTGCATTGCTTGTTACCGCCGTAGCATCTCGCGCCGCGCCGAGGCGAAAAGCTACGGCGAAAAGGGCCGGCCGGCGGGAACCCACCAGCCGGGGCGCTGTCTGAATGGCCATGGACGTGCGGCGCTACGTGGGCCTGTTCGATCTCGTGATCCTCGTGTTCGCGGCGGTCGTGGTCACGTTCCCGCCGCGCGCGATGTACGCGAGCGCCGCGATCAAGGCCGATGCCGAGCACGAGTTCGCGACCTCGCTGGCGGAGGCGCGCACGATCGCGCGCCCCAAGGACGGGCTCGCGGTCGAAGATCTCGGGCGCCGACTCGGCGAGGCGAACATGAAGGACTGGGCGATCGAGACCACCGCGATCGCCAGCGAGCGCGCGCGCAGCTCGCCGACCCAGTGGCGGGCGCTGCTCGCGACCAGCGTCGCGTACGTCGACGAGCTCGACGTGGTCCCGGCGCTCGACTACGCGAACCGCGCGCTCGACGCGTGCAGTGCGGCGCGCGCGCGAGGCGACCTCGCGGCCTGCCCGGACTGGGAACAGATCCGCATGCAGCTCTATCAGAAGCACCTCGACGGCGGCGTCAAGTCGGGGATCGATCCGCGCAAGGGCGCGGCCGCGGCCGCGGCGTTTCGCCGCGCGGGCGAGTCCGAGCTGCGCGAGATCCGGCTCGTCCCGTCGCACCCCGCGCATACGGGCAGCGCCGCGGGCGCGACGGGCTCGGGCTCCGCAACTGCGCCGTAGCGCACGTCTTTGGGCACTCGGGCGCACGCTGGTTAGCCCCTCGCCGGCGGGCTATCATCAGACATGCGGCGTTCTCGGATGCTCTTGGTCTTGACGGCTGCAGCGTGCACGCCGTCGCATGTCACGGCGCCGCGGGTCCGAATGTCGGCGAAGGAAATCGTCGATCAGTCCAGTCCTGCGGTCGTGATCATCGAGGCGACGGGAGATTCCGGTGGCACGAAGATGGGCACCGGGTTCGTGGTCGACGCCAAGGGCGTGATCGCGACGAACCTGCACGTGATCTCGGGCGAGAGCGACATCAAGATCCGCACGCACGACGGCGTGCAGTACCCCGTGCAGTCGATCGCGAACCTCGATCCCGGCCACGATCTCGCGCTCGTGCGAATCCGCCCGAAGGGCGCGCTGCCCGTCGTACGGCTCGGCGACTCGAGCGAGGTCTCGGCAGGCGACAAGATCTTCACGATCGGAAATCCCCTCGGCTACTTCGACTTCACCGTCAGCGACGGCCTGATCTCGTCGGTGCGTCCGGTCAGCGCCGACCTGACGATCCTCCAGATCTCGGCGCCGATCTCGCAAGGCTCGAGCGGCGGTCCGCTGTTCAACCAGTTCGGCGAGGTCATCGGCATCACGACCGCGATCATCACGGGCTGCTCGGGCAAAGACCCGAACGAGCACTGCAATCCGAACGACCCCGCACCGCAGCAGATCAACCTCGCGGTGCCGGCGAACTACCTGAAGCCGATGATCGCGCAGCAGATCAAGATGTCGCCGACCGACTTCGCCGAGAAGACCAAGGAGAAGGAGCCGCCCGACGAGCGCGCGAACGCCGACGAGGAGCAGCACGTGCAGATCGTTCGCAACGTGCCGGTGCACGAGGTCAGCGTGTGGGACGGCTGCTCCTCGAGCGACGTCGCGGATCTCGTCGGCGCGATCGGGGACGCGATCCAGAACGGCGCGCCGCTCTACAACACGAACACGAAGCAGGGCTACGAGGCGTGCTATCGCATCTACGAGGGCACCGCGCTCAAGTACGAGCAGAGCTCGCCGTGCAAGGGCGTGCGGAACGCCTTCGGCGATGGCCTGCTGCGCGCGAACGCGATGAACACGTACAAGGAAAAGGCGTGGGCGATGCGCGACACGTTCGACGGGATCATGTGCGTCGCGAAGAAGTGGTGCAACTCGAACCCGAAGTCGTGCCCCGCGGTGGTCATGCAGATCGGCTGTCCGGTCGGGCCCTGATCTCCGTGGTCCTGTACCTGTTCGACATCGACGGCACGCTGCTCCACGCCCACGGCTCCGGCCGCGGCGCGTTCGACGACGTGTTCGCCGAACGTCACGGCGTGGCCGCGGCGAGCGAAGGCGTGCGCTACGGCGGCAAGACCGATCCCGCGATCGTCGACGAGATCTTCGCGGCGCGGCTCGGGCGCGCGCCGAGCCCCGACGAGCGCGCGGCGTTCCTCGACGCGTACATCCCGCGGCTGCGCGCGCGGCTCGCGCTGGCGGGTGCCGAGGTGATCGAGGGCGTTCGCGACGCCCTCGCGTTTCTGACCGCGCGCGGCGACGTCCGGCTCGGCATCGCGACCGGTAACATCCGCGCGGGCGCGGACGCGAAGCTGACCGCGGCCGGGCTCGCGCACTGGTTCGCGGTCGGCGGCTACGGCTGCGACTCGCACGTGCGCGCCGAGCTCGTCGCCGCCGCGATCGCGCGCGCCGAGGAGGCGCTCGCGATCGAATCGATGACACCGGGCGCCCCTGCGCGCTCGCTCGGCCACCTGCGCGAGGTCGTCGTGGTCGGCGACACCATCCACGACATCGCGGCGGCACGCGCGTGCGGCGCGACGGTGTGCGCGGTCGCGACGGGAAGCGACCCGCGCGAGAAGCTCGCACACGCCGACGCCGTGTTCGGCACGCTCGCCGAGCTGCCGGCGTGGCACGTCGCGCGGTTCGGGTAGGCGGCGGCTCTGACGATTCGTCACATCTCGAGTCTCGAGCTCGCGCCCGGAACATCTCGAACGCCGATCGTGCCGGCGCGCCGCCAGCCGTGCGCGAGCAACCACGAGCGCGGGCGCCGCACGCGCAGCGGCTCGCAGCTCGGCGGCGGCTGCCACAGCCACGCGCGGCCCTCGAGCTCGCGCCAGCCGGTGAACGTGATCCCGCTCGAGAACGGATCGATCTCGTAGTGGCGGAGCAGCGCGGTGCGATCCTCGCCGTGCTTGCGCCAGTTG
>DATJXL010000254.1:0-77418 GCA_035500135.1 Kofleriaceae bacterium | reverse complement strand
CGTTTTCGACATTCGCTGATAATCTGCGCGGCACTTCGACGCGTAGGCCGAGAACGTCGCGGAGGGGGCGCCGCCACGAGGCTTGCTGCCGTTCGAGTCGTAGTTGGCGCCGAACACGAACAGCTTGGTGACGCGATCGGGGTGGACGATCGCGATCTTGAGCGCGATCTCGCCGCCGTCGCTCCAGCCGACGAAAGACGCGCGCGTGACCTTGAGGTGATCGAGGACCGCGAGCACGTCGGCGGCCATGATGTCGTAGGTGACGGCCGCGCGCGTGCGCGTGCTGCGGCCCTGGCCGCGGCTGTCGATCGCGATCACCTCGAACTTGTCGGCGAGCGCGGGCACCTGGTTCGCCCAGTGATCGGAGTTGCCGAGGCCGCCGTGCAACAAGACGACGGGATCGCCCTTGCCGTAGATCGCGTAGTAGATCTGCGCGCCATCCACATCCACCGTGCCGTGCTCGGTCGCGTCGGGCATCGCTGGTGGCAGCGGCAGCTGCTGCCAGCGTGGCTTCGACTGCGCCGCGGCCGTGGCCGTCAGCGCGAGAACGCAGGCGACGGCGAAGCGGACGACCACACCTCGATCATGCGGAACGATCAGCTCGGCTGCAAGGAGAGGCTGACGTGGAACGTGACGTCGGTCGACTCGCCGTCCTTCGCGCGCGGCTCGGGGAAGTGCCAGCCCGCCATCAAGCCGGTGACGCACGCAGCGACCTGCGAATCTACTCCGGTCGCCGACGCGTCGGTCACGCCGCCGCGTTCGTCGACGGTGAACACCAGCGCCAGCTTCCCGGACAGCTGCGCGTCGCCGGCGAGGCCCTTGCGATAACAGCGCTGCAGCCCCGACATGTACAAGCCGCCGATCTTCGACACCACGAGCTCGGCAGTCAGCGTCGTGCGCGGATCCTCGGTCTTGATCGGGCCGAGTGTCACGCGACCGCCGTGCGGCGCGGTCTCGGGCCCGCGATCGGCGAGGTGATCGAGCGCCGTCGGATCGTCGATCGCGAGTCGATCGGTCCCGGTGCCGAGCCGTGCGCGATCGTCGGCGCGCGACGTGTGCGCGCCGTCGCCGATCGTGACGCGATGGCCGCGGACGTCTTGGATCTGCTGGTCGAGATCGGCGCCGGGCTGGCGGTGGCTCATGCCGGCGGGACCGGTCGCGCCGACATCGTCGCTGGCGAGGATCGCTGCGAGCCGCGCGGCGTCGGTCGTCGTCGGGACTGGCGCCGGCGTCGTCGGATGCGGATGCGGAGCCGGGCGCGGTGCGGGTGCCGCGGTCGCAGGCTCGGTCGTCGCGGGCGCCGGCGGCGGCCGCAGCGGCGTGTCGTCGATCACGTCGATCACGTCCTGCGAGTACGTGGTCTGCGCGGTCGGCTCGCCGTACGGCGCGAGCTCGACGTCCTCGTGCCACGCCCACGCCGCGATCGCGACGTGCACGAGCAGCGAGCCGCCGAGGATCGCGGCGAGGCGCCAGTCGACGCGGTCGGCGAACGTGCCGCGCACCGACGCCGGCAGCTGCGGGCGCGGCGCCGCGGGCGGACGCGCGACGTCCTGGAACAGGATCGTCGCGTCGCCGACATGCAGGCGGCCGCGAACGCCGCGCTCGAGCACGAGCTCGCGCGCGCCTTCGATCGCCGTGATCGCGTCGCCGTGCGCGAGCTTGCCGGTCATGCCGGCGAACGGCCGCAGCACGTAACGCTCGCCTTCTCGCGCGAACAACACGTGCTCGCGCGGCATGCCGTCGATCGGGAGCGACAGCGCGCACTTCCACGACTGGCCGAGCGTCACCGGCGCGGAGCCTTCGAACAGGCGCTCCTCGACGAGGCGATCGCCGAGCAAGATGCCGACGCGCAAGCAGCGGGCGAGGCTCATGGTGTTTGCTAACGCATGAAATCGACGGGCGATCTATCATCGGAAGGTGGGGGGAAGCGTGAAATACCTGCTGGGCGATTCGACCGACTCCGACCTCGAGTTCAACTACCTGACGTTCCTGAAGGAGGTGGTCGACTGCGCGGTCGTGCTGCTCGAAGCGGAGGGCACGCTGGTGGCGAACGTCGAGCGGCGAAATGCCCGAGCTGCCGAGTCGGCCGGCCAGATCCGTGCGGTCGAGGAGCTCGGCAAGGACGCGGCGTCGCTCGTCGACCCGATCGCGAAGGAGCAGCCGAAGCTACCGGCCGGCCGGTGCGCGGCGGCGATCGCCAAGGCGATCAAGGACGCGGTCGACGCCGAGACCAGAGCGGCGAAGGCCGCGCTCGAGGGGGCCCGCGCGGAGGTCGACCGCGAGGACGAGCAGGTGCGGGCGCGCGCGAAGGGCGTGCTCGAGAAGCTCTTGCGCGCGCACGATCTGCCGGGCGTCGAAGAAGAGCTCGACGCGCAGTGGACGACGAGCGGCGTCAAGGCGAAGGTGCGACAGCGCGCGAGCATCGGCGTCGAGGCCGTGCTCGCGCTCGAGGCGTCGGGAAGCTCGCTGCTCGCGGCCGATCTGCGCGTCGAGCGCATCGCGGAGAGCGTCGAGGTGCACACGCGCGAACGCGGCGGCCTGCTGAAGAAGTCCGACAAGCTCGTCGCGCAGAAGCTCGGCAAGTTCCAGGTCGTCGGCGTGACGTCGAACGCGAAGCACGTCGCCGTCCAGCTGCGCGGGCCGGATGCGAACGCGGGAACGCTGACGATCACGGTGCCTCGCACCGGCGAGATCGCGGTCGACGGCGGCGGCGGCGGCAAGGAGTTCGTCGTCGAGGAGCGCGATCGCGCCGGCCTGAAGCAGCTCGCCGACAAGCTCGACGCCGCACTGCACGAGCTCGAGGATCAGCGCACCGCGCTCGTCGAGCTCGCGCTCGACGGCAAGCCGTTCGCCGAGCACGGCCATCCGCGCGTGCTCGCCGAGCGGTTGATCGTCGCGATCGCGCCGACCGTGCAGAAGATCGCGAAGCACTCGCGCAGCCCCGGCGAGCTCGTGCTGCGCCGGCAGATCGCCGACGACCGCCGCGAGGAGATGTTCATCCCGATCTCGGATCTGACGAAGCGCATCGACACGCTGCCGGCTCCGGCGCGCGCGACGTTCGCGCCGCTCGCGCTCGGCGGCGAAGCGAGCGCGCCGGTGTCGGCGCCGATTCCGGTTCCGATCGCCGCGCCGGTGTCGAAACCCGAGCCGAAGCCAGATCCGAAGCCAGATCCGAAGCCGCCGGTGCTGCCCGATCCGGTCGTCGAGCTCAAGAAGCCGACGATCCCGGCCCCGACACGCCCGACCGGGAGGACGCAGCCGCCGCCACCGCCGCAGCCGAAGCCGGCCGCCGAGATCGTGTCGTCGCCGACGCCGGCGCTCGATGCCGCGCGCGAGGCCGACGCGAAGCTCGCGGTCGCGATCGAGGCCGCGCTCGCCGACGACAGCGACGGCTCGGCGCCTGCGAAGTAGCCCGCGAAGTCGCGCGCGAAGCCGCTACGCGACGAGCCCGCGCGCGACGAGCACGTCGACGATCGCCTGCACGCACGCCTCGGGCGTATCGCGATCCGTGCGCACCTCGACCGCCGGCGCTTCCGGCGCCTCGTACGGATCCGAGATCCCGGTGAAGCTCTGTAGCTCGCCGCGCCGGGCCTTCGCGTACAGGCCCTTGACGTCGCGCGCCTCGACCGCGGCGAGCGGCGCGTGGACGAACACCTCGACGAAATCGTGGCCGGCCTCGCGCGACAGCCGCGCGATCTCGGCGCGCGTCGCCGCGTACGGCGAGATCACGGCCGCGAGCACGAGCACGCCGTGCTTCGCGAGCATGCGCGCGACGTACGCGATGCGGTGCACGTTCGTGTCGCGGTCCGCGCGCGAGTAGCCCAGGCCCTGCGACAAATACAGCCGGATCTCGTCGCCGTCGAGCAGCTCGACCGCGCGCCGCTCGCGGAGCTGCGCCGCGAGCGCGGTCGCGAGCGTCGACTTGCCCGCGCCCGAGAGCCCGGTCAACCAGACGACACCGCCGCGCACGCCGCCGCTCAGTCCGGAACCAGCTGCAGCGTGATCGCGAACTGCGCGCTCGTCGCGTCGCCGTCCTTGTCTTTCGGAACCGGGAAGCGCCACGACGACATCAGGCCGCCGATGCACTCGTCGACGTCGCCGGCGAAGCCGTGCGCCGAGCCCTGGGTGCTGCGGCCGGTCTCGTTGACGGTGAACTGCAGCGCGACCTTGCCGCGCGCGCTCGCGTCCTTCTTCAGATACTGCGTGTAGCAGCGCTTGATGCCGGCCATGTACGCCGCCATGATCTTCGCGAGCACGGAGTCGGCGGTCAGGTTCGTCTCGTCGAGCGACTGCTTCTGAGCGATCGAGATGCGGCCGGTCGGCGCGTGCTCGGCCGCCTTGCCGCCACCCGCGAGCTCGGTGCCGCCGGGGCCGTTGATGTTCGGCCCCTTGCCGGTGCCGACGCGCGGATCGCCGTTGTCGCGCGAGCCGCGGCCGGAGCCGCCGCCGACCGCGACCTGCTTGCCGCCTTCCTTGACGGCGTCGATCTGCTGGCCGAGGTCAGCGCCGGGGCGGCGCTTGCTCATGTCGCCCTCGCTGTTGCCGTTCGGGCCTTCGCCGGTGAGCAAGTCGGCCATCGCGCGCGCTTGATCTTCCTGCATCGCGATGTCGGCCTTCTGATCGCGGCCGCTGTCCGGTGCCTTCGCCGGTGTCTTCGCCGGCTCCGGCTTGGCCGGCTCCTTCTTCGCGGCCGAGCCCTGGTCGGCGGCGACGGCCTGCGTCTGCGGAGGTGGCGTGGTGTCGACCTGATACGTGTCCTGCTTGAACGTCAGGTTGTACGCGCGATCGGCCATGCCGGTCGGCAGCTCGGGATCCCAGATCCATAGCGAGAACGTGATCAGGAGAAGATCCACGAACAGCGCCGCGCCGATGATCACGGCGAGCCGCGGATCGATGCGATCGGCGAACGTGCCGCGCACCGACGCCGGCAGCATCGGCTTGGGCTGGCGCGGCGGCTCGGTGACGAACTGGAACAGGACCGTGAGATCGCCGAACGACAGCTTGCCGCGCGATTGCTCGCTGAGCGGCACCTGCCAGTAGTCGCCGTGGTTCTGCGCGCCGCGGCCCTTGAGCGCGTCGAGCGTGTTGACGTTGCCGCCCTCGGACAGGCGGCCGTCCATCTTGTTCAGGAACCGCAAGAAGTAGCGGCCCTGATCGAGCACGAACAGCGTGAACTCGAGCGGCAAGCCCTCGACCGGGATCGAGAACGTGTTCTTCATCGACTGCCCGATCGAGACCGAGGTGCGCTCGCGAATGAGCCGCTCCTCGACGATCTTGCCGCCGAGCAAGACGCCGATGCGCAGGATGCGCTGCCGCGGCGCCTGCATCTGCGGCTGCGCGGGGGCGGTCTGCGGACGCTGCGGAGTCGCCATCAGAACGGCGCCTTCTTCACGGACTGGATGATGAGCGGCATGAAGTCCTGCTTCAAGCTCTCCCATTCATAGTCGATGTTCTTGACCGTGAGCACGTAGACGACGCTCGGCCGCGGGACCTTGCCGCACACGATGACCTTGGTGTCGATCACGGTCACCGGTTTGCCGTTGATGTACTCGATGTGGAACTTGCCCTGCTTCTTCTCGCCGCCCTGATCGTCCTGATCGCAGCCCTCCGGACCCGCGTGGGCGCGCGGAGCGCACAGCACGAGCGCGAGCATGACGAGCACGACCTTCATCGCCGAAATCATGAACGACGTCCTCACGGCGCGCCACCCTTTCCCGCCTTGGCGGCCTTCTTCGCGGCCTTCTGCGCGCGCTTGACGGCCTTGTCGATCTCCTTCTCGCGTTGATCGAACAGCTTCATGTCGACGCCGGCCATGTTCTTGTACTGATCCATGTACGTCTTGGCCGCGTTGAGCCGCGCCATCGTGTCGAGCGTGCCGCCTCCCGACGGGAACGGATCGGAGTCGAGGTAGAGCAGCGCGAGGTTGTAATACGCGGGCCCGTAGCTCGAATCGACGCTGAGCGCCTTCTTGTAGCCGGCCTCGGCTTGCGTGATGTACTGGTTGCGCTCGGGTGTACCCGGCGCGTAGTCACCCGAGCGACCGCGATATGCCGACGCGAGCGATGTCAGCGTCACGGCGTCGTTGCGGCCCATGCCGGTGAGCTTCTCGAACGTCGCCTGAGCTTCGGCGTACTGCTTGTTCTGCAGCTGGTGCACGCCGAGATCGACGAGCGCGCTCGCGAAGTCGGGCTTGATCTGCACGGCCTTCTGGAAGGCGAGCACCGCCTGCTCCGGCCGGTTCGTCTTGTCGTAGACGAGGCCGTAGACGTAGAGGACGTTCGCGTTCTCCTTCGCGGCCGGCCGCTTGAACAGGTCGTCGAGCACGAGCTCGGCGGTGTCGAACTGCTTCTTGTGGTAGTAGGCGAACGCGATCATCGCCGCGGCATCGAGGTTCGCGGCGTCGAGCTTGAGCGCCTCGCGCGCCTCGCGCAGCGCGGTGTCGGCGTCGGGCGTCGGCGCCGACAGCGCCGAGCGCGCGATGTTGAGGTGCTGGTCGACCTGCGCGCGCACCGTCGCCGGATCGGGATCCTGATTCGGGAAGATGATCGGCGGACCCTGATTCGGCGGCGCGGTGACGGGATTACCGGAGTCCGGCGTGCCGCCGCCCGCGTTGCCGCCACCACCACCGCCGCCGGCCGTGTCGTTGCCGCCGGCGCTCGCCGGCGTGCCCGGGACACCCGAGCCCGACATCGACGGGTCACCCGAGCCGCTGCCGCTGCCGCTGCCCGCGCTCGGCGTCGTCGCGCCTTGCTTCGTGCCGCCGCCGCACGCGCCGGGAGCCACGATCAATGCCGCGATCAAGAGGATGCGCTTCATCACGGCTTGTCCGTCCCCTGCACCAGCTCCTGGCGCAGCGTGTGATACGTCTCCGGGAACTCGCGCGACAGGTTCTCGGCGGCGTGCTGGCTCCATTTGTTGGAGACGCCGCCCTGCTTGGCCTTGGTGTAGACGTCTTCCCAGTCGCCCTTCGCCTCGTCGAGGTCGGCCTTCAGGGCCTGATCGCGCTGGTTCTCGAACGCCTCGACGACCTGGGGGTACTTGTTGAGCAGCTTCGGGATCGGGATATTCGCGATCTTCTGCGCGCGGTCGTACTGGATGTCGCCGAACCGCACCTTCGCGGCCATCGACGCCTCGAGCACGCCGTACTGATCGAGCGCGATGTACTTGTCCTCGGTCGTCTTGCGCGTCTTCTCGATCGAGTCCTTCATCGCCTGGAGCTCGGACTTGACGCGCTTCGGATCGGTCGCCGCGATCGTGCGCGTGATCGCGAGCGGCTCCCACGTCTTCGAGTAGTACTCCTCGGCATCGTCCACCGCATACTCGGCCGCCATCTTCGCGCCGGCCGTGTTCTTCTGCGAGCCGAGCTTCTTCCACGCGTCGATCGTGTCCTTCTCGGCCGCGTTCGCCTGCGCCGTGCGGCCCTTGAGGTGCCACAGCTTCGCGGTTTCGTAATACGACTTCACGTAGTCGTCGCCGTTCTGCTCGTCGCGCCCGTACTTCGCGCGCCAGCGGTCGAGCGTGTCCACCATGCTGCCGACGTCTCCCGACTGGCGGTAGATGCCGGCGACCGACCACAGCGCGCGATCCTGCTTGCGGCGGTCGGGCTCGATCCGCTGGTACTGCGTGTAGAGATCGATCGCCTTCTTGAAGTCGCGGTTGAGCTCGGCGGCGAAC
The DNA here is from genome assembly GCA_035500135.1 of Kofleriaceae bacterium. Lineage (GTDB taxonomy): Bacteria > Myxococcota_A > Polyangia > Haliangiales > Haliangiaceae > JABFXX01. Next base: position 69,744 of record DATJXL010000254.1, on the reverse strand, counting down.
GCGGCGTTGTACATGGCATCGAGGCCGATCTGCTCGAGCGTCTGCGGCTTCTCGTCGCCGATCGGCTCCGGCGCCTTGATGCCGAGCTTCTTGGCCGACTTGGTCGTTTCGTAGAGATCGAGGTAGGTCTTGATCGCGTTGTCGTAGTCGAACGCGCCTTGATAGCTCGCCGCGGTCAGGCTCAACGCCTTCAGGTAGTACGACGACTGGCGGAACTTCTTGTCGGGGTTCTGCGTGAACTCCTTGAACAGCGCGATCGCCGTCTTCGGCCGCTCGCCGAGCTTGTACGAGACCGCGGAGTTGTAGAGCGCGACCGGCAGATCCGGATCGTCCTTCTGCGCGGTCTTGTAGTAGCGGTAGTAGGCCTCGGCGGCCGGGATGTACTTGCCGTTCTTGTACATGTCGCCGGCGCGCTGGAAGTTCAGCGAGCGGTTCTGCGATTGCGCGAGCGCGATCGCGTTGTCGTCGCCGCACTTCTGGTTGATGAACGCGTTGTTCGTCTGCTCGATCGCGTCGAAGTTGCCCTGCGCCTCGTAGATCGCGAGGATGCCGTCCTTGGCCTTCGCGGCCGGCGCGAGGTCGCCCTTCTTCTCGGGCGCGGCCGAGCAGAACTTCTCCATCACCTTGCGGAAGCGCGCGATCGCGTCGTCGGTGTGCATGTACGCCATGCTGATCAGCGCGGCGTTGATGCCCTGGCCGGGCGCGCTCGCCGGATCGTTCACGACGTTCTGGTAGTTGTCGTACTCGGCCTGCAGCTTGAGATCGATGTCGGGGATCGGCTGCTGCTGCCACGGCGTGGGCAGCGCCTTGAGATCGGCTTCGGTCGGCACCTTCAGCGGCGGCAGCACCTTGTTCGCGACCTCGCGATCGCGCTCGGCCTCGTAGGCGTGCAGGATGTTCTGCGCACTCTCGATGTAGTGCGCCGAGCTGATGTCCTTGTGATCGCGCACCCACGAGTACTGCTCGATCGCCTCCGGATAGCGCTCGCTGTAGTAGAGCGCCTCGCCCTCGTCGAACGTGAACTCGTAGATGTAGTCGGAGTCGGGGTAGGTCTGGATGAAGTTGCGGTAGAGGTCGACCGCCTTCGCGTACATCGCGAGGTAGTCCTGCTTCGCCTGCGGATCCTTCTTGCTCGACGCCTCGAAGTCCTTGCGCAGCTGCGTCGCCGCGGCGTGCGTGTTGAGCGCGGCGGCGTACAGCGCGCGCTCCGCGATCCGGCGCTGGCTCTCCATCGCCTCGCGGTCGTGCTCGTTGTGCGCGTACCACGGCGTGCCGGGGCCGTAACGCGTCGCGAGCTCGGCGGCGGCCTGATCGGCCGCGAACTTGTCGCCCTTGCTCTCGAACGCGTTGACGATCTCCTGGTGGACGACCGGGTTATGCGGATCGAGCTCCCACGGCGGGCCGATCGCGATGTGGAAGCAATCGACGGCCTGATCCCACGCCTGGAGATCTTCGAACGCGTGGCCGAGCGCGACCCACACGTCGCGGACGTGCGGCTCGTTCTCGCGGCCCTTGTAGTACGCCTCGGCGCGGTTGAACGCCTTGACCGGATCGGTGTCGGTCTCGCCTTCCCATGGATCGGTGAACGCGACCGCAATGTACTGGATCGATTCGTCGCGGAGCTCGAGCGGCGGCTGGCCGCCCTTCGCGACGATCGAGTCGTACAGCTTCACGCTCTGATCGAACCGATCGATCGCGTCCTTCAAGAAGTCGCGCTTGTAGTAGCTCCACGCGAGCTTGTAGAGCGACTCGGCGTAGAGCGGCGAGTCGTTGCCGCCGTTCGCGACCTTCAGGTACGACGCGATCGCCTCGTCGAGCTCGCCGACGATCGTGAAGTGATAGTCGGCGATGCCGCGCACCCACGCGTGGCGCACCAGCTCGGTGTCGGCGCCGGGATACGCGGTGCAGTCCGCGTACGGATCGCGCAGCGTCTTCGCCTCGACGCGCTTGATCGCCTCCTCTTTCGTCGGTGCGGGCGGCGGCGTGGCGTCCCACTTGTAGTGGTTCGCGCACGTCAGCGCGAGGAACACCTCGAGCGACTTGCGGTCGTCCTTGGTCTTGCCGTAGTAGGCGAGCAAGTAGAGCGTCGACGGCGTCTGGCGGTAGTTCGGGAACCGCTTGAGGATGTCTTCCCACAGCGCGAGCGACTTCGAGTAATCGGCCATGATCGCGGCCTGGTCGCGCGGCGGCGGGTTGCCGGCCTTCTCGGCGGCTTCCTGCGCGGCGAGCTTCTGCTCGACTTCCTCGTCGGCCTCGTCGAGGTAGAGCGTCGCGAGCCGGAACATCGCGTCGGGCGTGAACTGCTCGTGGTTGGGGTGGTTCTGCAGGAACTTCTCGATCAGCGCGATCGTGTCGGCGTGACGCTTCGTGCGATCGGCCTCGGTCTTCGCGATGCGCTCGGCGTAGCGGCGCTCGAGCTCGCCCGTGCGCGTGTCGTACTCGCGCTTCGCGATCTCGCGGAGCCGCTTGTCGTGCGCGTCGGCCGACGCCTTGAACGCCTGCCACTCGGCTTCGACGTCCTTGAGCGTCTCCATCTCCTTGGCATCGAGCTCGAGCGGCTTCTGGACGCCGAGGCCGGGGCCGTTCGGCGGCGGCTCGTTCGGAACCGGCGTGGCGGCCGAGCCCGAGCCTTGCGCCGGCGGCGGAGCTTGGCCCGGCTGCGCGTGCACGATGCCGCACGCGAGAACCACCGCGAAGAGCACGACCGTTCCCGGCCTCCCCAACCCCCGGGTCATCGCCCACCGCCTTTCTTCTTCTGCTCGTCGGGTTTGACCGTCGGCTGGGCGTTGCCCGCCTTGTCGTCGCCGCCCGGCTTGATGCGATCTTCGGGCTTGGCCTTGTCGGCGTCGGTCGGCTTGGGCATCTCGGGCTCGGTCGTTGCCTTCTTCTCGCTCGGCTTCGGGACGTTCGCGTCGAGGACGTCGTGGAACTCGTCCTTGAGCTGCTTGAGCTCGCGCGCGCGCGACAGGTTGAGCCGCTTCAGGTCGTCGTCGCTGTCTTCCTTCTGCGACCACGCGACATCGACCACACCGACGTCGGTGCGCGCGATGATGTCGTAGAACTTCGCCTGGACGTCCTTGAAGCTCGCGCCGAGCTGCGTGCTGCCGATCTCGCGCGCTTCCTTCTCGTAGTCGGCGAGCTGCTTCTCGTAGTCGACGACGTTCGCCTTCTCCTGCGCGATCGTCGTCTGCGCCTGCGCGATGCCCTGCTCGACCGATGCCGCGATCGTGGCGTCGGTCTTGTCGAGGTCGTCGGCGAGCCGCCACGCGCGGTCCGCGAGCGCGACGAGCTGCTGCGACTGGCCGCGGTCGTGGCTCGCCGATGCGAAGCCATCGAGCACGTGCTGCTCGGCATCCTGCGCCTCGCGCACGTGACGGCGCGCCTCGCGCGCCTGCGCGTGCATGTCGTCGCCGACGGCCGCGAGGTCCTTGCCGAGCACGACCTCGTCGTGGACCTGCGCGATCTCGTCCTCGATCGCCTGCGCTTCGCGCGCGGCGTCGTCGAGCTGCTGCGTCAGCTGCGCCTTCTGATCGGCCGCCATCGCCGGCTGGACGTCGTTCGAGTACTTGCGGAGCGCGACCGCCATCGCCTGCGCGCTGCCGATCGTGTTCTCGACGTCGTTCGCGACGTCGTCGAGCTTGTCGAAGCCCTGCTGGGCCGCGGCGACGCGCTGCGCGAACGCCTGCTCGGGATTGCCGAGGCCGGCGTACTGCTGCGACAGCTGCTTGCGCGTCGCGGTGAGCTGCGCGAGATCGGCGGAACCGTCGACGAGCCGGAGCTGCGAATCGGCGAGCTGGTCGCGGAGGTGGACGAGATCGTCCTCGATCGCCGCGATGCGCGACCGGCGCTGCGCGAGCTCGGGGTAGAGCCCCGCGTGATCCTTCGCCGCGATCGCGCCTTCGATGCGCGCGATGTCGCGCTTGGCCGCCGCGATCATCTCGCGCATGCCGGCGATGTCGTCCTCGACGCTGACGAACCGCTGCACGCCGGGCTCGTCGCGCAGCCACTGCGCGGCCGCGTCCGGGATCGGCGCGGCGAGCTGAAAGACGTGCGTGTTGTGACCCGCGATCTGATCGACGAACGTCCCCGGATCGATGCTGCCCTGCACCATCTGCGTGAGCGCGAGGTAGCCGGGCATGTACTGGTCGTGCGTCTCGGTGAACAGCTTGTTCGCCTTGTCGTACTCGGTGCCGGGATCGCCGTGCTCGTTCGGGTTGAACGTGCCCTCGATCTGCGCGGTGCGGATCATCTGCGCCTTGCGGATGCGCAGGTTGCCCTCGAGGATGCGCGTCGTCGGCGACTTCGTCGTGTTGGGGTCGGACTGCTCGAGCAGCTCGAGCGCGCGCAGCGCCTTGTCGAACTGCTTGCTCTTCACGTAGACCCACGCGACCTCGTAGAGCGCGTCCGGGAACAGGTCGCTGTGGCGATCGATCGTCACGTACGAGTCGATCGACTTGCCCGGCTCCTCGCGCTCGTAATACACGCGGCCGAGCGCGAGCTGCGCGAGCTCCTTCATGCGGCGATCGTTCGGCGTGCGCGGCTTCCTGTTCGCGAGATCCGTGAAGATCTCGGTGGCGCGCGCGAGATCCTTCTTCGCGACCGCGACCGTGCCGGTGTAGTACTCGGCCTGCAGCTCGTAGTCGGAGCCCTTCGGCACCTGGTCGAACTGCTGCTGGGCGCCGTCGAAGTCGCCCTTCGCGAACGCGAGCTTGCCGAGCACGTAGGGCACCGACGGCGCGCGCTGCGCCGAATTGAGCGCCCCGACGACCTGCTGGGTGTCGGGCGAATCGAGCGGCTCGCTCGACGCGATCGCGATCTCGACCAGGCGCTCGAGCGCGGGCTCGTAGTACTTGCTGCCGGGCGTGTTCGCCTTGACGATCTGCTGGAAGTACGTGCGCGCGGCGCCTCGGTCGCCCTTCTGGAGCAGCGACTGCGCGAGGTAGTAGACGGCGGCCTCGTTGTCGGCCCCGACCGAGCCCGATGTCGGCTTCGCGAGGTCGAACAGGTGAAGCGCCGCGGTGTCGTAGTCGCCGAGCGAATATTCGACCTCGGCGTCGACGAGCCGGGCGGCGCTCGGGCCGTAGGGCTGGTTCGGCTGGGGCAGCTGGCTGCCGAGCTGTTGCGCTTCTTGCTCGTAGCGCGCGAGCTTGCGACCGATGTCGTCGGCCGCCGCGATGCTCGACGCGAACAGGATGGCAGCGAAGATCGCGAGCTTGTTCATGCTCACTGCCCCGGGCTGGGCGACGGAGCCGCCGCCGGCATCGGCGTCGTGCCCGGCGTCGTCGGCTTGGCGGAGTCGGGCGCCTTCTCGGGCTGGACCTGGGTGACCTTGCAGTCGATCGCGGCGCGCTTCTCCATCGGCGTCGACGCGCCGCCCTTCTCGAAGCCGCGGCACTCGACCCGCGCGATCTTGCCTTCACCGGCGACGAACGCGTTCGAGCCGCGGGCGGTGAACGTGTACTTGTCGAGGTAATCGAACACGCCGTAGCCGTGGCCGCGGTAGGTCGCGGTCGCCGAGATGTTGTGGTTGCCCGGCGCGATCGGGCCGGTGAACACGTCGAAGTCCTTCGTGCGGTACAGGTTCTCGGCCGTCGCGTCGTCGCGCTGGAACACCTGCGTGCCGTCGAGCGCGTACGTGAGCTTGACGAGCCGGAACGAGCTGCCCATGTCGCTCGAGTGCGTGATCACCGCCTGCGCGCCGACGCCGCCGCCGAGCATCTGCTCGCGCAGCATCTGGACGCGCGCCTTGAGCTGCCACGCCCGCTCCTTGAGCGCCTGCGTCGATTGCTCGAGGCGGCGCATCCGCACGTCGGTCGGCATGTCCTCGGGTTTCACCGACGCGTAGTCGGGTCCGCTCGTCGGCGTGTTGCCGGTGGTCGGCCCCATCGCGCTTCCGCTTCCCGAGCCCGAGCCCGCTGCCGATCCGGATCCCGATCCCGATCCCGATCCCGATCCCGATCCGGATCCCGATCCAGATCCCTTCCCCGGTCCCGCGATCGCAACAGTTCCGGCTGCGACCAGCAGAGACGACAACACGACCGCGCTAGCAATGGCTCGCATAATCCCTCGCGCGCCGATCGGACCTCGGCGCAAATTTCCTGTGGAATGCTGCGGTTGTAACACTGTGGAACGGGTGCTTCAAGCGACCGAGCCGCGATGCTCACGGGGACTGTAGGAATGACCACAGTCGCTCGAGGACCAGCGCGATTCCATCACCGGTCGCCGCCGACATCAGCAAGAGCTCGATTCCCTGCTCGGCAAACTCGCGCTGGGCCTCGGCGATCACCTCGGGGCTCGTCGTGTCGGTCTTGTTGAGCACGACGACCTGGGGCTTGGCGGCGAGCTCGGGAGCGTACTCGGCGAGCTCGCGGTTGATCGCGTCGTGGTCGCCGAGCGGGGTGCGGCCCTCGGCACTCGCGAGGTAGCTGGCGTCGACGATGTGGAGCAGCACGCGGCAGCGCTCGACGTGGCGCAGGAACTGGTGGCCGAGGCCGGCGCCCTCGGCCGCGCCCGCGATGAGGCCGGGAATGTCGGCGACGACGAACGTGCGCTCGTCGGACAGCCGCACCACGCCGAGGTTCGGGACGAGCGTCGTGAACGGGTAGTCGGCGATCTTGGGCCGGGCGCGCGACACGTGGCTGATGAACGTCGACTTGCCGACGTTGGGCAGGCCGAGCAGGCCGACGTCGGCCAGCAGCTTGAGCTCGAGCCGGATCGTGCGCTCCTCGCCGGGCGTGCCGGGCTCGGCCGTGCGCGGCGCCTGGTTCCACGGCGACTTGAAGTGGATGTTGCCGCGGCCGCCCCTGCCGCCACGCGCGACGACGAAGCGCGCGTCGGCGGCGTCGAGATCGACCAGCGGAGCCTCGCCGCCGTCCTCGTAGATCACGGTGCCGACCGGCACGCGCACCACGAGGTCGTCGCCGGCGGCGCCGTATTGATCCTTGTGGCGCCCGTCCTCGCCGCGCTCGGCCTTGTAGTGGCGGCGGTACTTGAAGTCGAGCAGCGATGACAGCTTCGGATCGGCGACGAAGATGATGCTGCCGCCGTCGCCGCCGTCGCCGCCGGACGGGCCACCGCGTGGTACACCGTCCTCGCGCCGGAACGCCGCGGCACCGTCGCCGCCGTCGCCGGCCTTCACGTGGATGATGGCCTCGTCGATGAACTGCACCGCGAGCGTTATAGCCTGATGTGGATGCGCGTGTGGGCGCGCGCGGTGGTCGCGCCGGCCGCGCGGCGTGCCGGCGCGGTCTGGGAGGGTTGCGCGATCGTCGCCGCCGTGATCTTCGGGCGGACCGCGATGCATCCGCGCGATTTGACCGGCCTGGCCGTGGGCTCGCCCGGCGTGGGCGCGGTGCTGGCCGCGACGTGGGTGCTGCTGATGCTGCCGTCGGCGCGCTTCCTGGTGCGCGGTGACGCCGCGACGTATCTGCGCGCACTGCCCGGCCCGACGTGGACGCCGCGGCTCGCGGCCGCGGCCGCGCTCGTCGCGCTGCAGCTGCCGTGGCTCGTGCTGTGGCTCGCCGGCGCCGGCGCGCGCGGGCTCGCGGTGATCGCGGCGACGACGATCGTGCTCGTCGCCCTCGCGCGGATCCGGCCGCGCCGGCCTCGTCCGCGGCGCGCGGCATGGAAGACGGCGACCCGCGCGCTCGCGGGCGTGTACGCGCGCGCGCTCGGCCGGCGCGCGAGCGATGCGCTCGTGCGCGGCGCGGGGCTCGCCGTGCTCGCCGGACTCACCGCCGGGCTGTTCGTGCGCAACAACGCGCTGCCGCCGCGCGAGTCGGCGGCGATCGGCGCGGCCGTGGTCGCGGTCGTGCTCGCCCCCGGCGTCGCCGGGCTCGTGATGGCGCTGCTCGACGCTCATCGCGCGAGCGCGTGGCTCGCGGCCACGCTCGGGATCTCGGAGACGGCGCGGCGCGCGGTCCTCGCTGCCGTGGTCGCGAGCATCTACGCGATCGGCGCGGCGATCGCGAGCGCCGCAGCGGCGCTGGTCGTCGAGCCGGCCGCGCTCGTGTACCTCGCGCCGGCCGCGATCAGCGCTGCGGCCGGGAGCTCGTTGTTCGCGACGCGTGCGCTCGTCCGCGTCGAGCACGCCGACCCGCGCACGACCGCGCTGCGCGTCGTGATCGGCGTGATCGCGGTGCCGGCGGCGAGCATCGTCGCGCTCGGGCTGCTCGGCCCGTCCGGCGTGCTCGCGCTCGCCGCCGCCGGCGCGCTCGCGTTCGCGACCGCGAAGGGGCCGGCGTGATCCTCGCGGTCGAGCGCCTGACCGTGAAGCGCGGCGGGCGCGTCGTGATCGGCGAGCTCGCGCTCGACGTCGCGGCCGGCGAGGTGGTCGGCATCGTCGGCAAGAACGGCTGCGGCAAGTCGACGCTGCTGATGGCGATCGCGGGCGTGCTCGAGCCCAGCGACGGCCGCGTGGTCGTGACCGGCGCGTCGGTGTGGGGCGCGAGCGGCGAGCGCCGGCGCGCGCGCAAGGACATCGGCTACGTGCCCGAGCTCGCCGACCCGCCGGGCTTCTTGCTCGCGAGCGAGCTGTGGGCGCTGTGCGCGGCGGCCCGCGGCGCGCCCGCGCCGACGCCGGATCTCATCGAGCGGCTCGGGCTCGACGAGCTGCGCGAGCTGCAGCTCGATCGGATGTCGCTCGGCCAGCGCCGGCGTACGTGCCTCGCGGCCGCGCTGCTCGGCCCACCGCAGCTGCTCGTGCTCGACGAGCCCGACAACGGCCTCGACGCGCGCCGGCTCGAAGCGCTCGAGACGCTGCTGCGCGATCACGCGCGCGAAGGCCGCGGCGCGCTGGTCGCGACGCACGACGCGGCGCTGCTCGATCGCCTGAGCGCGCGGATCGTCGCGCTTTGATGATCGGCCGCTTCGGGGAAATCGCTAGTTCTCGATCGGTGTCGGATCGAACGCAGCGGGTTGCGCCGGCGAGCCAAAGATCGCGATGTAGCCGAAGCCGCCGCCACCACCGCCGCCGCTCGCGCCTGCGACCGAAGATCCGCCGGCGACCGGCAAGCTCGCGCTGCTACCACCCGCGCCACCCGCGCCGATGCCGGTACCCGGCGACGTTCCGCCGATTCCCGGCGTTGCGTTGACGCCGGGCACGCTCGGCGGGACGGGATCAGCCCCGGGTTGTGGGGCGACCATCGGCGACCAGCCGCTGCTGCCGCCGCCACCAAGCGAGAACACCGTGCCGGTGAACGAGTACTGTGCCGGATCGCCGTCGATCGCCACGAATCCGCCGGCGCCACCTCCGGCGCCCCCTTGATGGTGGGTCGCTGCCGCAGCGCCAGCGCCCGAGACGTTCACGACGCCGGCGATCGTGATCGCGCCGTGGCTGATGAAGCTGACCGCTCCTCCGCCGGAGCCGCCACCGTCACCGCCCGGGCATCCGCCCGTGTTTGGAGATGGCGCGTATACGAAGTCGGGCTCTCCACCCGCCGCCGTATCGCCGTCGCCATCGCCACCGACCGCGCCGGGTTGACCGAACGTTCCTCCAGCGCCACCACCATCACCCGACGGATCGGGTGCGCCCGAGTTGTCACCGCACTGCGAGACCTGGAGCGAGCCAGGTCCATTCGAGCCGCCCAAATGGCTTGCCGCATCGACGCTGCCGTTCGAATCGATCGTGATGCTGTCTACGCCGACGAACACGATCGGCCCCGACCCTTCGAGCCGGAGCAGCGATGAGATCGTGATCGACTCGTACGCGAGGACGCACGGATACGGGGTGGCAGGGTCGCACTGCGTGACCAACTGGGCGAGCGCGACCGGCGATGTCACGACCAGCGGCGCTCCGACCATCTGAACGCACACGCTGCCGGCGCCATGGCCGAAGACCGTGCATGGCACTTCGGCATCCGCGTCCGCTGGGAGCTCGCATAGGATGGCGTTGCAGGACGGCTCGGCCGGCTGGCCACACGCCGCGCACATCGCTCCGACCACAATCGAGCGCACACTCCATCGTAGTCATGTCGACGCTGCGGTGCTCTGTGGCTTGCTAACGGCGGCGATGTGGCGACCTCTCGCTCGACGCCAACGCGAGGCGAGCCGTTGCGCGTAAGCTCGGGTGGGGTCGGGCCGGGCGCTCGTGACTACGGCGGGCGGTCCGTCTCTGCACGTACCTTGCGCCGGAACGCGCAAGCGCCGGGCGTTCTTCGGCGAGCGCACGGAGCCGAGCCCCATCCCGAGCGTCGCGCCACGGCGACGCCGAGCGTGTGCGCGTTCTCCTCCGCGCGTCAGGCCGCGGCCGCGTGCGCGGCGGCGCCCGGCGCGTGCACGGCGACGCGCATCTTCGACTTGCCGTGGCGCTCGAAGCACACGATGCCGTCGATCTTCGCGAACAGGGTCCAGTCGCGGCCGATGCCGACGTTGTCGCCGGCGTGGAACTTGGTGCCGACCTGACGCACGAGGATGCTGCCCGCCGTGACGTTCTCGCCCGCGAAGCGCTTCACGCCGCGCATCTTCGGGTTGGAGTCGCGGCCGTTGCGCGTCGAGCCTTGTCCCTTTTTGTGCGCCATGGCTTTAGCCCTCGATCCCGGTGATCTTCACGGCCGTGATGTCCTGACGGTGGCCGTTCTTGCGCACGTAGTTGCGCGCGTATTCCATCTTGAACACGACGAGCTTCTTCGCGCGGTCCTGAGCGACGATCTCGCCCGTGACCTTCGCGCCCGCGACCAGCGGCTTGCCGATCGTGACCTTGCCGCCATCACCCGACGACACGAGCAGGACCTGATCGAACACGATCTTGGATCCCGCGTCACCGGCGAGCTTCTCGACCGCGATGGTCTTGCCGGGCTCGACCCGATACTGCTTTCCACCGGTTTGAATGACGGCGTACATAGGAACGCGGGACTTTACTCGTCGGCGCCGCGCCGTCAAGAGGATCTACCGGGCCTTAGCGTCCGAGACGTTTGTGCAGTAGATCCGAGGTCATCACCGGATTGGCGCGGCCCTGGGTCTCCTTCATCACCTGGCCGACGAAGAACCCGAACAAGCCGTCCTTGCCGCCGCGATAGCCCTCGACTTGCTTGGGGTTAGCCGCGATCACGCGGTCGACGATCGCGGTCAGCGTGGCCTCGTCCGAGATCTGCTGGAGTCCCTTCGCCTCGACGATCGCGCGCGGCGAGCCGCCGGTCTGGTAGGTCTCGGCGAACACGTCCTTGCCGATCTTGCCGCTGATCGTGCCGTCCTCGACCAGCAGCACCAGCTCCGAGAGCTGCGCCGGCTGAAGCGGCGACTCCGCGATCGACTTGCCGTCCGCGTTGAGGGCGCCGAGCAGCTCGGTCAGGAGCCAGTTCGCGATCGTCCGCGCCGAACGCTCGCCGGGATGGACCTTGACCGTCGCGTCGAAGTACTCGGCGAGCGCGCGCTCGCCGACGAGCGTGCGCGCGTCGTCGGGCGAGAGCCCCTCGCGCACGTAGCGCTCGAACCGCACGCTCGGCAGCTCGGGCAGACCGCGCAGGATCCCGCCCATCGTGGCGCCGTCGACGACGAGCGGCGGCAGATCCGGATCCGGAAAATACCGATAGTCCTCCGCCTGCTCCTTGCTGCGCATCGCCGCCGACGCGCCGACGTCGGCATCCCACAGCCGCGTCTCCTGCACGATCCGGCCGCCCTCGTCGAGGATGCGGGCCTGCCGCGCGATCTCGTGCTCGACCGCGGCCTGCACGAACCGGAACGAGTTGATGTTCTTGAGCTCGGTCCGGGTGCCGAGGCGGTCCTCGCCGCGGCGGCGGATCGACACGTTCGCGTCGCACCGCATCTGGCCCTTCTCCATGTCGGCCTCGGAGATGTCGAGCCAGCGCACGAGCCGGTGCAGCGAGCGCATGAGCTCGGCGGCTTCTTCCGCGGAGCTCAGCTCGGGCGCGGTGACGACCTCGACGAGCGGCACGCCCGCCCGGTTGAGATCGACGTGCGAGACATTGCCCGCGTGCATGCTCTTGCCGGCGTCCTCCTCGAGGTGGATGCGCTGCAGCTTCACGCGCTTGACCGCGCCCGCGACGATCACGTCGAGGTGGCCGTCCTCGCACAGTGGCTCGTCGTACTGCGAGATCTGATAGCCCTTCGGCAGGTCGGGATAGAAGTAATGCTTGCGCGCGAACCGGCTGCGCGCGCGGATCTTCGAGCCGGTCGCGACGCCCAGCACGAGCGCGAGCTCGAGCGCGCGGCGATTGAACACCGGCAGCGTGCCGGGCAGGCCGAGCACGAGCGGATCGGTGAGCGAGTTCGGCGGTTCGCCGAACCGCGTCGCCGACGGCGAGAACGCCTTGCTCTGGGTCGCGAGCTGGACGTGGACCTCGAGGCCGATGACCGGCTCCCAGTCTTCGGCGCTCACGACGGAAGACCTCGCGGGCGCGCATCGCCGAGACCGACCGCGGCTTCGATCGCGGCGGCGGCGCGCAGCAGCGTCGGCTCGTCGAGCGCCTTGCCGAGCAGCTGCGCGCCGATCGGCAGCCCGCCCGGCGTGAGCCCGCACGGCACGCTCGCGCCGGGGAGGCCGGCGAGGTTGCACGACAGCGTGAAGACGTCGGCGAGGTACATGTCGAGCGGCGACGATTTCGCGCCGAACGGAAACGCGGGCGCGGGCGTGGTCGGCGTGAGGATCACGTCGACGTGCTGGAACGCCTTGTCGAAGTCGCGCTTGATCAGCGCGCGCACCTGCTGCGCCTTCTTGTAGTACTGGTCGTAGTAGCCCGAGCGCAGCGCGTACGTGCCGAGCATGATGCGGCGCTTGACCTCGGCACCGAAGCCGGCGCCGCGCGAGCGCTCGTACATCTCGATCAAGCTGCCCGCCTCGGCGCGCGCGCCGTAGCGCACGCCGTCGTAGCGCGCGAGGTTCGACGACGCCTCGGCCGGCGCGACCAGGTAATACGCGGGCAGCGCGAGGTGCGTGTGCGGCAGCGCGATCTCGATCAATTCGGCGCCGCGGTCGGCGAGCGCCTGCTTGGTGCGCTCGAGCGCGGCGCGCACGTCGGCGTCGAGGTCGGCTGCGAAGTACTCGTGCGGCAGCCCGACGCGCAGGCCCCGGATGTCCCCGACGAGCGCGTCGCGATACTTCGGCACCGGCGCGTCGAGCGAGGTCGAATCGCGCGGGTCGAAGCCGGCGATCGTCTCCAGCACGAGCGCGGCATCGCCGACCGTGCGCGCGAGCGGGCCGACCTGATCTAATGAAGAGGCGAACGCGACCACGCCGTGGCGCGACACGCGCCCGTACGTCGGCTTGACGCCGACCACGCCGCACAGCGCCGCCGGCTGCCGGATCGATCCGCCGGTGTCGGTGCCGAGGCTCGCCGCGCACAAGCCGGCCGCGACCGCCGCCGAGCTGCCGCCCGAGCTGCCGCCCGGCACGCGCGCGAGGTCCCACGGGTTGTGCGTCTTGTGGTACGCGCTGTTCTCGGTCGAGCTGCCCATCGCGAACTCGTCGCAGTTGAGCTTGCCGAGCACGATCGCGCCGGCCGCGTGCAGTTTCTCGACGACGGTCGCGTCGTACGGCGGGATCCATCCGGCGAGGATCTTCGACGCCGCGGTCGTCGCGAGCCCGCGCGTGACGAGCACGTCCTTGAGCGCGATCGGCACGCCGGCGAGTGCCGGCAGCGGCACGTTGTTCGCGCGCATGCGATCGATGCCTTCGGCCTGCATGCGCGCGGTATCGCCGGCGACCGCGAGGTACGCGCCGACCTTGCCGTCGAGCGCGGCGATGCGCGCGAGGAACGCCTCGGTCACGTCGATCGCGCGCGTCTCGCCGCTCGCGATCCGGCGCGCGGTCTCACCGACGCCCAGCCACTCGATCACGTGATCACCGCGGGTACCACGAACAGCTCGCCGGCTTTCTCCGGCGCGCCGCCGACGGCGTCTTGCACAGGCAGCGACGGCGCGACCACGTCCGGCCGCAGGCGCAGATCCATCGGCACCGCGTGCGTCATCGGCGCGACGCCTTCGGTGTCGGCCGCGGCGAGCGCGCCGAAATGCTCGAGGATCGCGGCGAGCTCGCCGCGCATGCGCTCGATCTCGTCGGGCTCGAGGTGCAGGCGCGCGAGGTGCGCGATGGCCTCGACCTCCTCCTTCGTCATCGTCTACTCGGGTAGGGGTTGCGGCTGCAGCTCGGGCCGCCCGCCGACGCGCGCGGCGAGCTCGGCGCCCATGCGCAGGTACTCGTCGGCGATCCTACCGGCGGCCGCGACCTCGCCGCGCTCGATGGCGGCGATCAGCTCGCGGTGGTGCTTGCGGACGAGATCTTGCGGCGCGGCGAGGTTCGCGAGCAGCGGCATGAAGCCGCGCACGCCGTCGCGCACGGTGTTGAGGAGCAGCAGCATGACCTGGTTGCCCGACATCGCGCCGAGCGCGACGTAGAAGTCGAAGTCGAGGTCGAACAGCTCGCCTGCGGCCGCCGTCTTGTCGGCCTTGTCGGCGAGCGCGCGCAGCCGGGCGAGCCCGTCCTTGTCCTTCGACGAGCGCGCCGCGGCCAGCCGCGCCAGCTCGCGCCCGAAGATGCGCCGGAACTCGAGCAAATCGCGGATCAGCTCCGGCCGGCCGCCGCCGAGCGGCAGCAAATGCTGCACGAGCTCGATGCCGCCGGTCTGCATGAAGTCCTGCACACGCGTGCCGTCGCCCTGGCGGATGCGCACGAGCCCGAGGTGCTCGAGCTTCTTGAGCGCCTCGCGCAGCGATGCGCGGTTGACGCGCAACCGCTTGGACAGCTCGCGTTCGGGCGGAAGCTTCGATCCGGGCGGATACTGGCCGTTCAGGATGAGCGAGCGCAGCTGTTCGGCAATCTCCTCAGCTACGCGCTGCTTCTCGACCGGCTTGAGCATGCTGCGAAAGCAGGTTAACACGCGTCCGTGGCCCGCGTGCTGCTGCTGGACGAAGACAGGATGTGCGACGTCTTCGAGGTCGTCGAGCTCACCGACTCGCTCGTCAAGGCACGCTCGCCGTTCCTGTTCGAGATCGGCGAGCAGGTCAAGCTGCGCATCGAGAAGGACGGCACCGTGCACGAGGCGGTCGCGCGCGTCCGCGCCCACGTCGGCCCCGGCGACGACAAGGTGACGGAGCTGGAGATCGCGTCGCGGGGATCGGCGCGCACGATGGTGACGGGATAGGAGCGGGCTTCGCGTGGTGATCGGCGACCTGGACGAGGTGCAATACGATCTCGAGATCGACGGCGAGCAGGTGCGCAAGCAGCTCGCGCGCAAGGTCTGGGAGAAGGGAGCGTGGGCCACGATCGCGATCGTCTTCAGCGAGCGCGACCGAGGAGGCGACTGGAAGGCGCCCAAGCTCGCGCTGCTGCGTTTTCGCAAGGTGCGCGAGACCTGGAAGCGCGAAGCCGGAATCAACTTCGCCGGCGACGATGGGCTCGACCTCGCATCCGCGATCGACGGCTGGCGTGCTCTGCTTCGGCCTGAAGCCTGAAGCCTGAAGCCTACCGTCTTCCCTTGAGCCGTTGCTCGAGGATGCGCACCTCGCTCGCCGCCTCGGAGTGATGCGGCTTGGTGCGCAGCACCTCCTGGAAGTGGGACAGCGCTTCCTTTTCCTTGCCGAGCATGCGCTCGACGCGACCGAGATAGAAGCGCGCGGTCACGCTCTGCATGCTCTCGTCGGCGGCTTTCAACAACGTGGTGCGCGTCGCGGACGCCACCGCGGCCTTGTCGGGCGCGGCCGCGAACTTCGCCCAGGCGAGCAGCGCCTGGTACTCCGGCTCCTTCGGCTGCAGCTCGCAGGCGGTCGTGAACGACGCCATCGCCTGCGCGTACTGCTCGCGGCGCAGCGCCATCTCGCCCTGGCGGAACGCCTCCTCGGCGCGCATCACCGCCGACACGCTCTCCTCGACCTTCTGCTCCTCGGCCTGTACCGCGGCTTCGCCGCCGCGCTGCAACAGGCTCACGTACTCGCTCCGCTTCGCGCCGTCGGTCAACGTCGCGAACGCGGTGTTGATCTGCGCGAACAACCGCTGCGCTTGCCGCTGCTGGTCCGCGATGCCGAGCGACGCGAGCCGATCCGGGTGCAGCTTGCGCGCGAGCGTGAAGTACGCGCTGCGCACCTGGTCGGTCGGGGCGTCGAACGCGACGCCGAGCAGCTCGAAGTGATCCGCGCCGCGCTCGAGCAGCGGCACCATCGTTCCGATCAGCTTCTCGGTCTCGTTGTTCGGCAACGTCGGCTTTGCGAACCGGCCCGTCGACGATGCCGTCGTCGGCGGCGTGGTCGGGCCCGACTTCGTACGCGACACGTTCGGGCCGCTCGGCGACTTCGTGCGCGCGACCGCCGGCTCGGTGCTCGCCGTCTTCGGTCGCGGCGGATTCGTCGTCGGCCGCGGCGCGGCCGGCTCGACGGTCGCCGTCTTCGCACGCGGCGGGATCGTCGCCGGCTTCGCGGGCGGCGGTGGATTCGTGCGCGGCGTCTGCGTGCGCGACGGCGCGACCGTACTCGCCGGGCGCAGGCGCATCCCCTCGAACGACTCGCCGGCCGTCGGCGGTGGTGGCGCGGCCGACGGCGCGGTGCGCGTGCGCGATTGTGTCGGCCCGTCGGGCTCGAAGTCGGGCCCCGGCGGCTCGCGCACGATCGGATTCTGGGCCGTCACGCGACGCGCCGGCGGCGGCGGTACGCTCGCCGGCCGGGTCTGCGTGCGCGCCGGGATCACGGTTCCCGGGGGAGGCGTCGTCTCGCACGCGCCGTAAGCGGCGAGCGCGTAGACGATCGCGCGGATCGCGCGATTGTCGAGCTGCGGCTCGTCGGCGGCGCAGTCGGCGACCGTCCCGCCCTCGATCAGCCGGCGCAGCACCCGCTTCTCGGTCTCGGTGAAGCCGTACTGCGCGAGCTCGGGCACGGCCTCGGGCTTGAGCTTGAACCACTGCCCGAGCTGCGCGAGCTCGTTCTCGAGCCGGGCCTCGGACAGGTTGCCGCGCGCGCCGAGATAGATGATCGCGCGTACGTCGAGCTCGCCGCCCGGGACGATCGGCACGGTCGTGCGATCGGCGACGACGAACTCGCCGCGCTCGAGCGAGAACGTGCGGGCCGCGCGCTGAGCGACGGCGCGGCGGCGCAACCGCTGCGCCTGATCGGGCTGCAGCCGCGCACTCTCGGCGATGAGGTCGAACTCGTCGCGATACGGCGCGGCCGCGAGCTTGCGCGTGATGTCGGCGACCTGCGTCGACGTCACGAGGTGGCTGGTCAGCGCGATGCGCACGCTCGCGTCGTTGGGCAGCGGCGACGACGCGCCGACGATCGCGCCGCGGTCGAACGCGACCGAATACGCCTTGCCCTCGAGGTAGACGTCGAGCTGGCCGGTCAAGCCGCGCGCGCCGAGGCGGCCGAAGGTTTGCCCCCACGGCCGATCGGTCACCTGTCCGCGCGCGAGCTCGGCCATCTCGAAGAGGATGGTCAGTACCACGAGTGGAGTCAATCGGCTGGCCGCTGCTACAATTGCGCGGTGAGTACCTCGTTCCCCCTCGACGGCGGTCGCGTGCGCTTCGCCGGTGACACCAACATCGGCCGCAAGCGCGAGCACAACGAGGACTCGATCGCGCTCCCCGAACAGGGCGAGCGCCTCGCGATCGTATGTGACGGCATGGGCGGCCACGCGTCGGGCGAGGTCGCGAGCCGGCTCGCCGTCGAGCTGATCGTCGACCACTTCACCGAGACCGGCAAGCAGCAGACCCTGACCTGGCCGTACAAGGTCGACCGCGACGTGCGCAAGGACGTCAACCGGATGGTGACCGGGATCATGCTCGCGAACCTCGAGATCTGGGAGCGCAGCCAGCGCGAGGCGCGGTTCAAGGGCATGGGCACGACCTGCGTCGCGATGTACTTCCTCGACGATCAGATCATCATCGGCCACGTCGGCGATTCGCGCTGCTACCGCGCGCGCGGCACCGAGCTCGTCCAGCTCACCGAGGACCACTCGCTGATCAACGACTACATCCGGATGAAGCGGGTCACGCCCGACGAGGCCGAGAACTGGCCGCACAAGAACGTGATCGTGCGCGCGCTCGGCATGAAGGAGAGCGTGCAGGTCGACATCATCACGCAGCAGCCGCGCGTCGGCGACACGTTCCTGCTCTGCTCGGACGGGCTGTGCGGCATGATCAAGGACGATCAGATCCAGCACGTGCTGATGTCGGAGCGCGACCTCGATCGCGCGGTCGCGCGGCTGATCGATGCGGCGAACGAAGAGGGTGGCGTCGACAACATCTCGTGCGTGCTCGCGCGCGTCGAGGCCGCCTGAGGACGGTATGACGAAGTGGCTGCTCTTCATCGCGCTGTGCGCGTGCGCGAAGAAGGAGGAGGCTCCCCCGGAATCGCCGGCTCCCGCGATGCCGGCCGAGGAGATCCAGCGTAGCCGGGTCGCCTGCGACGCCTACGTGACCAAGGTCTGTGGGTGTGCCTCGAAGGGGCCGGTCCTGCAGAAGCAGTGTGATCTAGCGCGCTCGCTCCCCGACGCGGTGCGGCTCGGCCTCGAGGTCGCGGCGAGCCCGGACTCCAAGCGAAACGACGTGATCGGCGCCCAGGACAGCGTGCGCAAGGCGGCCAAGGAGTGCATCGAGGAGATCGCGAAGCTGCCTGCGCTCGGCTGCCAGTAACAGACACTTGCGCCCGGCTCCAGGTGGCGGGACAGTCGGGCCATATGCGGCTCGCTGTGGCGGCGATCGCGATCGCGCTGCTCGGATGCGCACGCGGAGGCGTGAGCGCGAACAATGATTCCGGCGGCGGTGGCGGCGGCGGCGGTGGCGGCGGTGGTGGCGGTGGCGGCGGCACCGACGCCAGCAACGGCTGCGCGACGCAGCCATGCGACATCCCCACGCAGTGCGGCTGCGCTTCGGGCAGCGCGTGCGACCTCGGATCGGCCGGATCGGGTACCGCGTGCCGCGCGGCGAACTCGACCGGCACCGAGACCGCGACGTGTGCGAGCGCCAGCGACTGCGCGGCCGGCTACGTGTGCGTCGGCGACGGCACGAACGACGCGTGCACGAAGTACTGCACGATGACGACCGACTGCGACTCGCCGCGCGGGCAATGCGTCGTCCAGCTCGTCGATGGCAGCAACGATCCGATCGCCGGCGCGGTGACGTGCTCGAGCAACTGCGATCCGTCGCTGGCATCGAATGCGGATTGCCCGAGCACGTGGGGTTGCGATCTCTACACCGACACGTTCAACGGCACGATGTACAACATCGTCGAGTGCCGCGCGCCCGGCCCCGCCGGCAACAAGGCGGCGTGCTCGGCGACCGTGGCGTGCCAGGCCGGCTACACGTGCGCGATGAGCGGAACGACCGAAGAATGCCTGCGCATCTGCAAGCCGGGTGCAGCGGGTCAGTGCTCGACGTGCGCCGGGTTCCAGACGCCGTTCATGGTCGGCGGGACCGAGTACGGCGTCTGTACGTGACGATCACGCGCGCAGCGTGATCGTGTTGCCTTCGGTGTCGACGGCCTCGGCGATCACGACGCCCGGCGCGACCTCGGTAGGCTCGGTGGCGATGCGCCCGTTGGCCGCGGCGATCGCGGCGAGCGCGGCGGCGAGATCCGCGACGGCGAAGTGGAGCCCGGTGCGCGTCGGCGCGTGCGCGGGATCGCGCGCGAGCCCGACGCGTACGCCCGCGATCCGCAGCGACGTCCACTGCACCGTCGCGAACGCGACGGTCGCGCCGAGCGCGCGCGTGTAGAAGTCGGTCGCGCGTTGCATGTCGATGACGCCGACCGAGAAGAAGGTTTCGGTGACGATCACGCGTCTCCGTTGGCGATCACGATCGGCTCGCCCGCGTTGCTCGCGTCCGCGGTGGCGCGGGCCCACACGATCGCGCGCGCGAGGTCGCGTTCGACGCGCGCACCATCGCCGACGATCGCGTACGGCCCGACCGTGCACCCGGCGGCGATCGCGGCGCCCGCGCCGATCCTGAGCGGCTCGACGAGCGTCGCGGTCGGATGGATCCGCGCGGTCGGATCGACGCCGCGCAGGCGCCCGGGCGGATGACGCAGCGTCACGTCGGCGAGCAGCGCCCAGTTCGAATCGAGGTAGCGCTCCGGCGTGGAGTGCTCCGCGAAATAGCCGCGCGCGTGCTCGTACGCGGCGACGCGTCCGCCGGCGCGCATCCACGGCAGATAGCCCTGGCGAATGGAGTCGGCCTCGCCGTCGGGCAGGCGCGCCATGACCGAGGGCCGCGTGACGTGCACGCCGCAGAACATGTGGTCGCCCTCGCCGAGGATGTCGACGACATCGCCATCGCGCACCTGCACGGCCCCCCACGCTTTGGCATCCGGCACGCGCCGCACGACCATCGTCCCGAGCACGTCGCCGGCGGCGAGATGCGCGGCGACCACCGCGGTGAAGTCGACGTCGAAGATGAGCTTGCCGTTGACGGAGATGAACGGCTCGTCGCGGTGATCCGGATCGAGCAGCGGCAGCGCGTGCTTGAGCCCACCACCGGTGCCGAGGATGGTCGGCTCGTGGAGGTACCGAATCCGCGCGCCGAAGCGCCGGCCGTCGCCGATCTCGTCTTCGATCACGTCGCGGCGATGATGCGTGTTGATGACGAGATCGACGATGCCATGCGCGACGAGGTTCGAGATTCCGTACGCGAGGATCGGAATCCCGCACACCGGCAACATCGGCTTGGGTCGCACACTCCCCATCGCCCCCAGCCGCGTCGACAGCCCGGCACACAGGATCATCGCGCGCATCGCCCAGCGAGGCTACCTCGCGCTGCCGTGGCTCGCCGCGCGTTGCTCACGAATTCGCGTCGCGACCGCAGCGGCTGCAGACGCGGCTGCCGATGCCGCGTCCGCTGCCGATGCCGCGTCCGCTGCCGATGCCGTTTCCGCTGCCGCTGCCGTTTCCGCTGCCGCTTCCGTTTCCGCTGCCGCTTCCGTTTCCGCTGCCGCTGCCGCTTCCGCTGCCGCTGCCGCGTCCGCTGCCGCTGCCGCTTCCGTTTCCGCTGCCGTTTCCGCTGCCGCTTCCGCGTCCGCTGCCGCTGCCTTCCCCGCCGCCGCTCGCCGCCGCGCCGCTCGAATTACCATCCGCACACTGCTACGTTGCCCTCGTGCGCGTCGCGCCGCTCGATCCCACTCAGCTCGACGCCGCCGAGCTCGTGCTCGCCGACGCGTGCGCGTTCGATCGCGCGAGCGAAGTTGCAGACGAAAAACTCTTCGGCGCCGGCCCCGAAGGAATTCCTCGCGCATTCGGCGCCTGGGATGCAGACGCGCTCGTCGGCGTCGCCGCCGTGTGCGCGCGCTGGCTGCGCGTGATCGCCGTCGATCCGCGCGCGCGACGCCGCGGTGCCGGCGGCGCGCTGCTCGCCGCGTGCGAGGCCGAAGCGCGCGCACAAAATGCGCCTCGCCTGCGCGTGCTCGATCAACCGGGCAACTACCTCGCGCCCGGTGTCGACGAGCGCAACACGCCCGCGATTGCCTGGCTGGAGCGCCGCGGCTTCACGCGCGCCTCGGAACCGCGCTGCAACGTGCTCGTCGCCGTTCGCGACAACCCGCGCGTCACACCTGCTCGCGCCGCCGGGCTCGCCGACGCCGCCCGCGCGCGCGGCTACGAGATCCGCCGTGCGCGCCCCGACGAATACGCGCTGCTCGAGGCCGTCGCGCACGAGTTCGGCGGCGCCTGGCCGTTCGAGCTCTCTCGCGCGCTCGGCTGCGATCCGCCGGGCGTGCACGTCGCGCTCGCGAACGGCGAATACTGCGCGTTCGCCGCGCACGATGGCAACAACCGCGGCCTCGGGTGGTTCGGCCCGACGGGCACCTGGCCCGCGCACCGCGGCAACGGCCTCGGCGAGGCCCTGCTGCTCGCCTGCCTCGTCGACGTCGCCGATGCACACGCGCGCTGCGAGGTCGCCTGGATCGGCCCGCGTCCGTTCTACGAAAAAGCGGCCGGCATCGTCGACGAGCGCCACTTCGCAGCGCTCGTGAAGCCACTCAGCTGATCGGTGGTGGCCCGTACGACAGCGCCAGCCACGCCGACAGGTTCGGCGCCGTCCATCCGACGCCGTACGCGCCCGGGTAGATGACGCGTGGCTCGTCGCGCTCCACCGCGCGCATGATCCGTCGCGCGAGCTCGTCGGGGTCTCCCGTCGGCGCGACGCGCAGCATCCAGCCGTTGCCGCCATACGCTTCGCGCGCGCCTTGCTCGAGTGCGGAGCGCACCGGCCCGGGATACACGGTGACGACGCGGACGCCATGTCCCGCGAGATCCGCGCGTGCGATCTCGGATGCCATCGCGAGCCCGGCCTTCGCCGCGCCGTAGTACGCGCAACCGCGGAGCGGCACGCGCCCGGCCATGCTCGACACGTTGATGATCAGGCCGCTTCGGCGCTCGATCATCCCGCGCACGACGAGATCCTGTAGCCGGAGCGGCGCGAGCAAATCGATCGCGAGCAGTGCCTCGGCCTCGCTCCACTGCCACGTGCCCAGCTGCTGCACGCGCATGACGCCCGCGCAGTTGACGAGCCCGTCGAGCTGCGTGTCGCGCCCGAGCTCGTCGACGAGCGCCGGAAGCGCATCGAGCGCCGTCAGATCCGCGACATGCACGCGCGTCGACGCCCCCAGCTCGAGGACGAGCCGCCGCATCGGAGCTTCGTCGCGATCGATCAGCTCCAGCGCGACGCCTGGCCAGACCGCTCGCATCGCTCTCGCGAGCGCACCGCCGATCGCACCGGCTGCACCGGTGATCGCGACGTGTCGCGCCGCGAGCTCGGTCACGAAAGCCTCGCGTCGAGCGCGAACCACAGCACGAGCGCCTTGTCGCCGCCGCGCTTCCACATCGCCGGTCCGAGGAACAACCCCGGCGCCACTTCGCGAATCTCGTCGTGGATGCGACGGATGTACGGCGGGTTCACGGCCAGCTCGTAATCGAGCACCAGCGTGGGCGCGCCGTCGATCGCAGACGGGCCGAACGAGGTCGCGAACGGAAACAGCCGCTGGCGGCCGAGCACGCCCGGTACCGCGACGCGATTGAAGCCTTCGCCACGGGTGTCGCTCGCGGCTTGAAACGTCTTGCCCTCCCACACGAACGCCGGCGATGCCGCCCACGCTCGCAGCCGCGCCGCGATCGGGGACGGCACCCCGCGCACGGCAAGCATCCGTCCGATCAGCGCGCCGTCGGCAGCGTGCATGTTCGTCGGGCATCGCGCCGCGCGATACAGCGCGGCGAGCTCGTCGAGCGAGCGCGCTGCGAGCGAATCGAGCGTGTGAAGCGTGGCACGGTTCGAACTAGATGTGGTCTCGGTCGCGAGCATGGTCATCCTCTCGTCTTGCGTTCGGTCGCGCGCCACGCACGTGGCGCGATCATCTTCCAGGCCGTCTCGCCGGCCTCTTCGAGCGTCTTGTCATCGAGCTTCAGGTAACCGAGCCGGCTGGCCTTGACGAGCCCGACGAAGGCCCCCCACAGCAGGGCGATCAACACATCGACGCGCGCGGTACCCAGCCGGTCGCGCATCCGCTTGCCCGCGAGCCACAGCGGCCCCAGCACGGATAGCTCCACGTGCTTGCTGGCCTCGTCCAGATACGGCGCATGGTCCTGCATCTCGAGAAACCGAAACGCCTCCGGCTCGGCACGGGCAAACGCTCCCAGCCGACGCCACAGGTCGGCAAACCACCGCTCCGCGACGTCGAGCCGATAGTCGCGCAGGCTCGGCCCCTCTCCGATCAACGCCGACCGCAACCGCGTCTTCGCATCGCGAAACACGTCGTTGACGAGCTGCTCCTTGTTCGCGAAGTACCGGTACAGCGTTCCCGTGCCGACTCCGGCGGCCGCCGCCACTTCCGGCACGGCCGTACCGTGATAGCCGCGCTCGGCGAACGTTCGTAGCGCGGCATCGAGAATCCGCCGCCGCTTGTCGTCGACGAGCGGCCGACCTCTCCGCCGGGACCCCGCGAGGATCTCGCCTCGGCTCCCGGCACCGGCAGCTGCCCTCTCCTCTTCCGCATCGCGCCCCTTCGCGCCGCGCTTCATGCCTCGACGTTTTCTCCGCGCCCCTTTTTCGGAATGAACATTCATTCGAAAACGATCCGGGCTGGCTCATTTACGGAGTGAACGTTCATTCCGTAATTCTTGTAGCGCTGGAGCGGGGCCCCGTCAACGGTCTTTTCATTTTGTCCGGAGCATCAGCAGATACTCGATGTTCCCCGCCGGACCCGTGATCGGTGACTCCACGAAGTCACCTGGTGTGAAGCCGTGCGAGTCGGCCCACTCACGCACTTTCGCAACCGCACCGAGCCGGGCTGATTCCTCGCGCACCACGCCACCTTTGCCGACGTGCTCTCGGCCGGCTTCGAATTGCGGCTTCACCAGAGCCACGATCGGCTTGCCTACGGGCGGGCGTAACAGCTCGGCGACTCGCGGAAGCACGAGCGTGAGCGAGATGAAGGACACGTCGATCACCGCGAGGTCGCAAGGCTCGGGGACGGCGGACACGTCGATCGTGCGCGCGTTGACACGCTCGAGCACGATGACGCGTGGATCCTGGCGCAGCGACCAAGCGAGCTGCCCGTACCCGACATCGATCGCGTAGACGCGCGCGACGCCCCGGCGCAGAAGTAGATCGGTGAAGCCGCCAGTCGAGGCGCCGATGTCGAGCGCGACGAGGCCTGCTGGATCGACCGAGAACGCGTCGAGCCCCTTCTCGAGCTTGAGGGCACCGCGCGAAACGTAGGGATGGTCGGGGGTCGCGAGGCTGATATCCGCCGCCACGTCGACGAGCGTGCCCGGCTTTGACTCGACGCGGTCGCCAACGCGCACGTTGCCGGCCATCACCAACGCACGGGCTCGTTCGCGGCTCGTTGCCAGACCACGGTCGACGATGAGCTTGTCGAGACGTTCGCGTGGCATGGGGTGGCAACTCGATCAGCCAGTCGTCGGCTCGCGTGATCGAACCGACAATGGTTGGTTTTCCTCTGTTCCAGCGTGCCACAGCTCGTGTAGGTTGCGCTCCACACTCGAGGCACAACGCATGACCATCTACAAACTCGGACTCGTCTCCTTCGCAGCAGGGCTCTCCATTCTCGCCGCGTGCAGCGACAACGGCACGACGCCGACCGCTAGCGGCGTCTTTCCGGCCGACGGCTTTGCCGGCCGCTCGCTCCGCGTCGAGATCAGCGGCGATGCAACAAAGTGGAAGGATGGCGCGACCGTCACGTTCGGCGACGGCATCACCGTCAACATGGTCGAGGTCGCGAGCCCGACCGACTTGTTCGCGGACATCACGATCGACCCCGCGGCGATGACTGGCATGCGCGACGTCACGGTGACGAGCGGCGGTACGTTCACGCTGGCGCAGGCGTTCGAGATCGATGCACCGATCGATGTCTCGACCTCCGGAATCGTGGCGCAGGGCTCGCTGCCGCTGCTCACGTTCGTCAACCACGACACGGCCAATCCCTTCGATCAAACGCAAGGCACCGATCAGAACGGCAACACGATCTATCCGAACCTCCAGCTCACCGGCCCCGCCGGCGTGACGTTCGAGATCAACAGCGTCACGGACTTCTCGGTCAGCGCGCTCGCGCTCATCGATGTGGACGCCGGCGCGGGCGGACCGATCACGATCACGACCGGGCCGACGGGCTCGCAGGTCACCTCGAACATCGATAGCTTCCCGATCATGGCGCGTTCGGCGACGACGCTGACTTCGGGTACGGCCGCGACGGGCACGCTCGCGGCGCCCAACGATTCGCAGCTGTTCGAGATCACGGCAGCGGCCAATCCGTCCGAGGTCGATTTCGCGATCCCGTTCCCGTCCGATCCGAACGCTCAGCCAGTCATCTTCATTCTCGACTCGAGCGGTCACTGGTCGAACATCGTGAGCGCGAGCGTGCTCGCGACCTTCTTCGGGGACATCCCGCTCCAGTCGGTCGGCTTGCTCGACCAGACCGGCGGCAAGTACTACGCGGTCCTGTTCGATCTCGGCGGCGATTCCGGCTACAACTACTCGGTCACGGGACATACCGCTGCGTTTACCAATGTCGCTCAGGCGGCGGCGGCCTCGACCGCAGCCGGCCAGTCCGTGGCCACGGCGCAACCGGTGCTCATCACGCCGGCTGCGATCACGAGCACGGAGACGGCCAACATCTACAAGTACACGACCGGAGTCGTCGGTAACTACGTCCACGCGGTGACGTTCGGTGGCGACACGGCGACCGATACCGGCATCGAGATCGACGACACCACGACGACCGCATGCGATACCGCGCTCACCGACGACGGTGAAGGAGGCTCCGTGATCGATTTCACCGTGGGCGGCGAAGACACGGTGACCGGATCCGGCCTGACCAGCACCACCTTCTGCGTGCGAGTGCTGAAAGGCTCGGCCTACGCCGCCGCGCACACGGCCTACCAGTTGAGCGTCTGGCTCGAACAACCCGAGTGATCGCCGGTCGTCCCGGCGTCACGCTGCCTTCTTCTTGGGCGACCGGCGCCGGCAGATCGCCGCCAGCGTGTAGGCGACCTTCACCGGACCGTTCTTCATGCGCGTGTCGGGCTCGACCGACTCGATCGCGAGGTCGTTGAGCGAGAGCATGCCGAGCGGCGCGCCCGAGGCGTCGACCACGGGTAGCCGCCGGATCTGCCGATCGGCCATCAACCGCTCGACGTCGTCGAGCTTGTGATCGGGTGTCACCGTGATCGGCGAGTGCGCCATCGCGGTGTTCACGAGGATCGCGTCGAGCGGGCGGTTTTGCGTGCAGGCTCCCATGCAGATGTCGCGGTCGGTGATCACGCCCGTGACCTTGCCGTCGTCGTTGATGACGGCGATCACGCCGCAGTCGTGATCCCACATCAGCACGGCCGCGGTCTGCAGCGTGTCGTTGACATGACAGGTAATGGCCGGGGTGTTCATCACATCTTGAACGCGCATGGTCAGGCTCCTCTCGAGTGGCCAGATCAGATCCGGGCGGCGAGCGCCGCCCGTCGCGGTGAGGCCGGCAACAGACCGCGTTCCACGAGCACGTCGTGGAGCTGGTGCGGCGACATCTTGCTGTAGTCGTGGGCGACCTCGTCCAGGACGACGCCGCCGCGGCGCAGATCCGTGGTGCGCAAGATGCCGAGCATGCGTGGGCTCGCGCAGACGATCACGCGCTTCGCGTTGGTGTCGCGAACGGCCTGCTCGATCGCGGACGCAACCGCCGACGCGAACTCGGAATCCATCGCGTCCATGTGCGCGTCGCGATGATCGTCGAGGCCGTAGAGCTTGCCGCCGGTCCGGCTCGTGTTCGTGCGCGTGTCGGAGAACAGCTGCGCCGGCGTGCGATGGCGCGCCGGATTCACGAGATCGAAGCGCTCGGACAGCTTCTCCTCGATGCCGCCGACCTCGGCGGCGCGTTCGTACGTGAACAGGCGGGCGCGGGTGGCATCGACGACGGCGATCACGGTGCGTTGCATGGCTTCCTCATGTGGCGAAGGGGTGCTCGGATTCCGGCAGGGCGGCCTCGCCGGCGGGCAACGGGGTGACCGCATCGGTCTCGTCGAACCAGATGTACTCGTCGAACTGCGCCGGCAGGACAGCCTGGAAGTAGTGGCTCTGCAGCTCGGTCTCGGGGCGGTAGACGACGCCGATCGCGCGCTCGAGACGTGGGTCGGCGAGCTCGTCGCGTAGCTCGCGGCGAACCGGATCGCGCAAGTGGAGCGCGAAAGCAGACATCCCAGCGTCGTGGCACAGCCGCTCGTAGCTGTCCGCGCGCGCCGGCCGCACGCGCATGCGCTCCATCGGCTCGTCCCAGTCGTGCGCCGCCGCGACCGTGCCGTGATCCGTGCCGAAGCCGACGATGTAGACGTCATCGCCGAACGCTTCGCGACAGAGATGCCCGACATTGTGCTCTCCACGCGCCGACATCTCGGTCGCCGCGGCGTCGCCGACGTGGGAGTTGTGCTCCCACACGACGAGCTTCGTGCCGTCGCGGTGCGCGAGGAGCGCGCGGATCGTGTCGAACATGTGGGAGTCGCGCAGGTTCCACGACTCGACCGAGCCGTAGAACATCGCGCGGTAGTAGCGCTCGGCGCCGGCGACGACGCGCGCGTTCATCGCGGCGTCGAAGAACTCGTCGCCGTCCTGCGCCGAATAGTCGAGCCGGCGCGCGAGCAGATCGCGCAGCATCGCGACGACCTCCTGCTCGTACGGCTGGATGCGACCGACGAGCGCGTCGCGACCGTACGCCGCCGGATCTTGCTGCCACGGCGTGAGCCGGCCGTAACGCTCGCGCGCGACGCGCGCCGCGTCCGGATCGACGCGATCGAGATAGCGCACGACCTCGTATGCCGACGTGTAAAGGCTGTACAGATCGAGCCCCGAGAAGCTCGCGCGCTCGCGTGCGTCGACGTTGTACGCGCGCATCCACTCGATCAGCGCTTGCACCTCGCGGTTGCGCCACATCCACTGCGGAAACCGAGCGAATGGCGTCCATCGGCGCGGGCGCGACGGCAGGCCGCGCACGTAGCGATCGACGGCGGACGCGTCTGGCCAGTCGGCCTCGACCGCGACCGCGCGAAAATCGTGGCGGAGGATCAGCTGCTGCGTGATCCGCGTGCGCATCCGGTAGAACTCGGAGGTGCCGTGTGTCGCCTCGCCGAGCAGCACGACGCGCGCGTCGCCGATGCGCTCGAGCAGGCCCTCGAGCGGCGCGTCGTCGATGCGCGCGATCGGCTCCGCGCACTCGCGGATCAGCTTCGACACCACCGCATCGCGCGACGCCGGCGCGGGTGTGCGTAAGGGGCCCGGGTTGCGCGGCGGCCACACGCCGCGCTGGCGCGCCGGGTTCGGATCTTCGGCCCAACCGTGCTCGCCGATCAGCGGCACGAAGCGAACCGCGCCCAGGTCCTCCCTGCGGAACTCGTGCTCGCCGGTGCGCGTGACACGCACGAGCTCTTGCGCGCGGCTGTCGCCGATCGGCATGACGAGACAACCTCCGATCGCGAGCTGCTCGAGCAGCACTCGCGGCACGTCCGGGCCCCCGGCTGCCGCCACGACTGCATCGAATGGCGCCCGCTCGGGCCACCCCAGCGTGCCGTCGCCGCACCGGACCGTCACGTTGGAAAAGCCGAGCCGCTCGAGCCGGTCGCGGGCGATCCCGGCGAGCTCGGGAACGCGCTCGATCGTGTAGACCTGCTTCGCGACGCGCGCGAGCACGGCCGCCGCGTAACCCGAGCCGGTCCCGATCTCGAGCACGATCTCGCCGCCGCGCAGCTGCAGCGCTTCGGTCATCACCGCGACGATGTAAGGCTGCGAGATCGTCTGTCCGGCGGCGATCGGCAGCGGCGTGTCCTCGTACGCGTGCTCGGCGAGCTCGGGCGGCAGGAACGCCTCGCGCGGCACGCTCGCCATCGCAGCGAGCACGCGCGGATCGCGAACGCCGCGCGCGTGGATCTGCCGCTCCACCATGAGCTCGCGCTGCCGTACCGTGTCGATCATGGTCCGCCCTTTCGCGTGTCCTTCGGCCCATGCTGGAGCTCGGGAGCAAGGCTCCCGGCGCATGGGGCGAGTGCGGGCCGACGGAAACGCATGTCGTGTCGTAGAGCACGCGACGTGCCGAGCCAGCACAGCAGCGATCCTGGAGTCGTGCGCAAACCCGTCGGGCCGGGACCGGGTGCATGCAAGCCCTGCGCGCTTGCTTCGGCCGCGCGCGCTTCCACATTGCAGCCATGGTCACCGCGAATGATCTGATGACGTCGTTCGGGCAGCGCGGCAAGCGCTACCTGTGGACGGACGCGTTCGCGGTGTGCAACTACCTCGGGCTCGGGCGCACGGACGAAGCGCTCGCGCTCGTCGATCGCGTGCATCACGAGCTCGGCCGCAATCGCGCCGACGATGGGAGGCACGGTTGGATCAGCGGACTGTCGGAGGCTGAAGGCGAGGCCCATCCGACGCTCGGTGGCCTGCGCATCGGCAAGCCGCTTCCGGAGCGTTCTGCGGGCGAGCCGATCGACGACCGGCTCGAGTGGGATCGCGATGGCCAGTACTTCCACTACCTGACCAAGTGGATGCACGCGCTCGCACGAGTCGCGCGCGTCACGGGCGATCGCAAGTATCTGGTGTGGGCGCGCGAGCTCGCCGAGACGGCCTTTCGCAGGTTCGTGGACGGCCGGCGCATGTACTGGAAGATGAGCATCGATCTGATGCGGCCGCAGGTCGCTTCGATGGGCCACCACGATCCACTCGATGGCTACGTGACCAGCCTCGAGCTCGAGCTCCCGGAGCTGGCGGCCGAGTACCGCACGATGATCGATCCGTCGGGGCTCGCGACCGGAGATCCGCTCGGCATCGGCGGATTGCTGGTCGATGCGCATCGCCTCGCACGGCTCGATCGCGATCGGCCGCTGCGCGAGGCGCTGCTCGCCGCCGCGCGCGTCGGCCTCCAGCACTACGTCACCGTGCCCGACCTGCGCCGCTCGGCGGAGCACCGCCTGGCCTTCCGCGAGCTCGGGCTCGCGATCGGCCTCGCGACCGACCACGGCCTCGCGCCGTTCGCGCCGCTCCGTGCCGCGATCGAATCGTTCTGGCTCGACGAAGCTCACCGCAGCTCGCGCACGTATCGCGCGCACCAGGACATCAACGACGTCATGCTCGCGACCAGCCTCGCGCCGGACGGATTCCTCGTCACGCGCGCGGCTATCGAATCGAGCTGAACCCGCCGATCCCGGTCGGCGTGCCGGGCATCCATTCGTGATGGATACGACCGTCGAGGCGGTGCAGGCGCGCGATCCGGTCCTCGATGGGTGGGTGCGTCGACAGCAGGCCACGAAACGCACCGCGCAGCGGGTTGACGATGAACAGGTGCGCGGTCGCCGGCGCGGGCCGTTCGAACGGACGATATGCCGACCACGCCTCCAGCTTGGCCAGCGCGTCGGCGAGCCCGTTGGGATCGTTCGTGAGGCGCGCGCCCGCTTCGTCGGCGCCGTACTCGCGCGCGCGGCTGATCGCGAGCTGGAGGATCATCGCGATCAGCGGCGCGACGACGATCCACGCGAGCGATGCCAACGCCGATCCTTGCTTCTCGCGACGATCACCACCGGCGAGCAAGCCCCACTGCAGTGCGTGGCCGAGCGAGGAGATCACGCCGGCGAGGCCCGCGGCGATCGTCGCGACGAGCACGTCGCGGTTCTTGACGTGCGAGAGCTCGTGCGCGAGCACGCCGCGCAGCTCGCGTTCGTCCACGAGCGCGAGCAACCCGCGCGTGACTGCCACGACGGCGTGCCCCGGCCCGCGCCCCGCCGCGAACGCGTTCGGACTGTCGGACGGAATGAGGTAGATCGGCGGCATCGGGATGTTCGCGCGCGCCGCGAGCTCGCCGACGATCTGGTAGAGCTGCGGCGCGTCGCGCTCCGGCAACGGGGTGGCCCGATGCACCGCGAGCGCGAGCCGATCCGAGAACCAGTACGCGCCGATGTTGATCGCCACGCCGATCAGCCCGAACGCCACCATTCCCGAATCGCCTCCGAAGACCCACCCGGCTGCGCCGAGGAGCGCGATCAGAAGAGACATCAGCAGCGTGGTCCGGATGGTCGTGCTCGCCATGACGCGAGACTGGTTGCATCCGATGCGCCATCACTCGCGGGCGATCGCGCGCAGCCGTTGCGCGGAAGTCACCGACCGCTACGGCGCGCGGCGTGCACTGCAAGACGGCATCATGTGCGATGCGACCGATGCCGACGAGCGCTGCGGCCGCGACTCCGAAGCGATCGCAGATCGCGTCTCGTGGGCGACGGTCGAGTGCCGGTACTTCCCGTGCGGGGGCACGCGAGAGGACGTCGCATGACGCGCTACGTCCTGGTCGTCAACGGTCGCGAAGTCGCGGTCGAGGCGCCGGGTGAGGCGTCGCTGCTCGACGTGTTGCGCGACCAGCTCGATCTGACCGGCGCCAAGTACGGCTGCGGCGAGGGCAAGTGCGGCGCATGCTGCGTGCTGGTCGACGGCGAGTCTCTACCTGCGTGCAGGCAGCGGCTCGCAGACATCGGTGAACGCGCGATCGTCACCGTCGAAGGGCTCGCCGCCGGCGGCGAGCTGTCGGCGGTGCAGGAGGCGTTCGTCGAGGAGAACGCGATGCAGTGCGGGTATTGCACGGCTGGTATGGTGATCGCGACGACCGCGCTGCTCGCGAAGACCCCGACGCCGAGCGGCGCCGAGATTCGCGCCGCGCTCGAGCCACACTTGTGCCGCTGCGGCGTGTACGAGCGCGCGATCCGTGCCGCGAAGCGCGTGGCCGGCGGTGGGCGATGACCCGGCTGGAAGAGCGGCTCGCGATCGAGCCCGACGGCACGATCGTCGTACGCTCCGGCAAGGTCGAGATCGGGCAAGGCATCCGCCGCTCGTTCGCACGCCTCGTCGCAGCGGGTATCGGCGTGCCGGTCGAGCGCGTGCGCGTCGAGCTCGGCGATACGGCGACCACGCCGTGGGACATGGGCACGTTCGGGTCGCTGTCGACGCGCACCGACGGTGCGCTGCTCGCACGAGCAGCGCACTTCGCGCGGCGGCAGCTCCTCGATCGCGCGGCCAGGCGCTGGAACGTCGAGCCGAGCCTGCTCGCCGGCGAGAACGGTGCGGTCCGCGGTCCGGACGGACGCTGCGCGACCTATGCCGAGCTCGCCGCCGAGGCTCCGTTGACCGGCGAGATCCGCGACGACGAGCCGCTATCGGTTCCGCGCGGCCCCGCCGATGGCACCGACGACGGCCGAGCCATCGTCACCGGCTCGCTGCGGTTCGCCGGCGACCTGCGCACGCCCGGGATGCTCCACGGCCGCGTGCTGCGTCCACCGGCCCATGGAGCGAGGTTGGTCTCGCTCGACGACCGCGCCGCACGAGCGATGCCGAGCGTCACGGCGGTCATCCGGGACGGAGACTTCGTGGGCGTGGTCGCCGAGCGTGCGAGGACCGCACGCGCCGGCTTGCGCGCACTCGTCGCCGAGTGGTCGGATCCACCGCCGCCACCGCAGCACGAACGCACGCTCGTGCTGCGCGACGATCGCGACGCGAACCAGGCACTCGCGGCCGCGGCCCATGCGTTCGCTGCGATCTACGAGCTTCCCCACGTGGCCAACGCGCCGCTCGGACCGAGCGCGGCGCTCGCCGACGTCCGCGCTGACGGCGCGACGATCCAGGCCGCGACCCAGCGCCCGTTCGGCGTGCGCGACGACGTCGCGCGGCTGCTCGGCATCGCACCGCCGCGAGCTCGCGTGATCGCCGTGCCCGCGGCCGGTAGCTTCGGGCGCAACAACAGCTCCGATGCAGCGATCGACGCCGTGCGGCTATCGCGGGCCGTCGGTCGTCCCGTGCTCGTCCAGTGGTCGCGTGCGGACGAGCTGCACGCGGCGCCGAACCGGCCGCGCCTGTCCGCGCATGTCCGCGCCGGCCTCGACGCGAATGGCCGCTTCGTCGCCTGGTCGAGCGACATCGTCACGAACCCGCACGTGTACTTCGGTGACCTCGAGCGCCTGCCCGACGAGCTCGTCGCGATGACGTGCGCGCGCAACGCCGTGCCCCCGTATCGGCTACCGGCCGCGCATGTCGCGGTGAAGATCGTGCCCGCCGCGATCCGCACGGCCGCGCTTCGCTCGCTGTCGGCGGCGCCGAACGTGTTCGCGATCGAGTCAGCGGTCGACGAGCTCGCTGCCACCGCGCGGCTCGACCCACTCGAGCTGCGGCTTCATAACTGCGACCATCCTCGGCTGATCCGCGTCCTCGAGTGCGTCGCCGAGCGCAGCGGCTGGGCGCGCAGGCCGCGCGGCGGCGGCGTCGGCCTCGGGCTCGCGTGCGCGCTGTACAACGACACGTACGTCGCACAGGTCGCCGAGGTCGAAACATCGCCGCGCATCCGCGTGCGCCGCGCGTGGTGCGCGCTCGATTGTGGAACCGTGGTCGACCCCGACGGCGCGCGCAATCAGATCGAGGGCGGCATCATGCACGCGCTGAGCTGGGCACTCGTGGAGCAATTGCCCCACGACGGGCCGCGTGTGACGGCGAACAACTGGGACGACTATCCGATCGCGCGCTGCCACGACGCGCCGGACTCGATCGATATCGTGTTCACCGACGACGGCCACACTCCACCGACCGGCGTGGGCGAGCCGGGCGCAGTTCCGTTCGGCGCGGCGATCGCCAACGCGGTGGCCGCAGCCTGTGGTGTCCGCAGGCGCAGCGAGCCGATCGCGCTAGCGAAGTAGCTCGGCCCCGGCGCGCGAATCCCACGCGCGCATTCACGACCGTGCGCACGTCGACGTCGCCAGTCAGCCGAGCCAGACCTCGCGCGGACAGCTCGCGTCGCGGAGCTCGAAATGCCGCACGAACCAATCCGCCGCGAGCCGCCCGACGGAGTCGAGCGCGGCGGGCTCCTCGAGTAGCTGGGTCGCGCCGGGAATGATCTCGATCGCGTGCGGTGCGTTTATCCGCTTCGCCGCGGCGCGATTCAGCTCGAGCACGCCAGGGTCTTCACCGCCGACGATGAACAACGTAGGCGCGCGCACAGCCTTCACCGACACCCCGGCGAGGTCCGGCCGCCCGCCGCGCGATACGATCGCCGCGATTCGCGCTGGCCGCCGTGCGGCCGCGATCAGTGCGGCCGCTGCTCCGGTGCCTCCGCCGAGGTATCCGATCGGAAGATCGAGCGTACGACCGAGATGGACGACGCTATCGGTCGCGGCGACCAACCGCGCGGCGAGCATGTCGACGTCGACGCGAAGGGCCTCCTCCTCGGTGAGCAAGTCGAACTGCAAGGTCGCGAGCCCCCGCGCGCGCAGAAGGTCGGCGACCCGGCGGTCGCTGGCGCTGAACCGGCTGTGACTGCCGTGCGCGAACATCACGAAGCCGATCGGCGCCTCCGGCAACGCGAGCGAACCGGCGAGCTCGATGTCGCCGATCGGAATTGCGAGCTCGAGAGGAACGATGTGCATGGCGGATCGGCGGTTCGGATCCGACCGCTCGTTCGAGCCGCCGATGCAGTCCTGCTGGAGCAAGCGACATGCCGCGCCACCGGCAGGGCTGGCGTCCGGAAGGCCGCGAATCGTTCGTCAGGTGCTCGGTCGTGCGCAAGCGATTCGGGTTTTGCTCGCGATCGCGGCCATGCCGATCATGACGACGCCGCCTTGTGCCTCTTGTACGTGCCGATCAGAGTGGCCTCGGCGAGGACATGCCCGAGCATTGCCCGCTCGAGCTCGACCTTGGTCGCCCGCGGCAGCTCGAGCACGCGGTCGAGCGCATACAGCTTGAAGAAATAGCGGTGACGGCCGATCGGCGGGCTCGGACCGCCCCACGCGGCGCGATTCCAGTCGTTGAGCCCGACGTGGCCGTGCGCGAGCTTTCCGACGCTCTCGTGCAGGTGGTCGCGATCCGGCGGCAGGTCGAAGACCACCCAGTGCACCCAGGTCGTTGTCGGCTCCTCGGGGTTTGGCGCATCGGGATCGTCGACGATCAACGCGAGACTCTTGGTCCCGCGCGGAACGTCGGTCCACGCGAGCGGCGGGGATACGTCGATTCCATCGCTCGTGTACTTGGTCGGAATCTCGCCGCCGTCGCGAAATGCAGGAGAGGTCAAACGCATGCTTCTGGCGGGTGCATCGGACGAGCCAGTTGGAATGCAGAGTGCAATCTCGGCCACTGTGACCAACGCGGGCATCGCAAGCGTGCTTCAGAAGGTCGCCGATCTGCTGGAACAGCAGGATGCGTCCGCGCATCGCGTTCGAGCCTGGCGGGATGCTGCGCAGTCCGTTCGCGAAAACCCGCGAGAGCTCTCGGAGGTGTTCCGAGATCACGGCCGCGTCGGGCTCGAAGCGCTGCCCCACATCGGCCCCCGCCTCGCGAACGTGCTCATCGAGCTGATCAAGACCGGCCATTGCGGCGCGCTCGATCGACTGCGCGGCGACGGCAGCAAGGTGCTCGAGCGCGTACCGGGTCTCGGGCCCGAGCTCGCGGCACGTGTCCACGACCAGCTCGGCATCGAGACGCTCGAGGAGCTCGAGGCTGCCGCCCACGATGGCCGGCTCGCGGGCGTGCCCGGGTTCGGCGACCGCCGGCTCGCCGCGATCCGCGACGTGCTCGCGACGAGGCTCGCGCGCACACGGCCATCTGCTCCGCCGCGCGTGCAACCGCCGGTCGCCCTGATGCTCGACATCGATCGCGAATATCGCCGCGCCGCGGCGGCCGGCGAGCTTCGCCGGATCGCACCGCGCCGCTTCAACCCGAAGCACGACGCATGGCTGCCGGTCATGCACGTCGAGCGCGATGGCTGGTCGTTCACGGCACTGTTCTCGAACACGGCGCGCGCTCACGAGCTCGGGCGAACCGATGACTGGGTCATCGTCTACTACCACCGCGCCGGCGAGCCCGACGGTCAGGCCACGATCGTCACCGAATGGCGCGGTCGTCTGCGCGACAAGCGCGTCGTGCGTGGTCGCGAGCGCGAGTCCATCGACTACTACGACGCGTCGGCCCCGGCGAGCCGAGTTGCATGAGGAGCAGTCCGGAGGATCCGCAATGCTCGCGTGGCGTTTGCCCGCCTGCACGCTCGCCGTTGACAGGTCCCTAACTGCGTGATACCCAACCGGACCTGAACCTGGGGTCGTAGCTCAGCTGGGAGAGCGCTAGAATCGCACTCTAGAGGTCTGGGGTTCGATCCCCCACGGCTCCACAAGGAAAACGAAGACGCCGCGCAGAGATGCGCGGCGTTTTTGTTTTCGTCGCGTGCGAGCAATCGTTCCGCAACTCTAGTGGTCCTCTGACATCTCGCGACCTTGAGGTGCGCAATCGTTCCGCGAGCGCTGTCACGAGACGAGGCCGGCTTTCTTCGCTGCCACGTAGCGATACAGCGGATGGCCGTACACCGCAGCCTCCTCGCGCGCACTGTAAACGAGCTTGATCACGTGCTCGTCGTTCGATCGTACCGCGGTCGCCGCGATCTCCGGCCATGCTGGCACGTCGCGACGCGCCAAGGCGGACGCGTCCGCTGGCGAGAGCAACGGGGGCGTGCCGATCGCGGCGTATACGGCGCAAAGCGCTTGGAACTGGAAACGCGCAGCAACCGCCGGGGCCGAAAAATGCGGCCAGGCGACGCGAAGGGCGTGTGTGCTGGTCAGCCCGTGGAGGGCGACGAAGTCATCGCTGCTTGCGTATACGAGGAGCGCGGCCTCGGCGAGCTGCGCGAGCTCGGCTGCGCTCGCGGGGAGCCAGTCGATCACACCGGCGAAGCTCGGCTGCTTCGCGATGTCTTCGAACGCATTGGTGATCAGGCCACTGCGCCAGGTGCGATGCGCGAGTGCCGGCATCGCGGCGAGTCTGCGCAGCAGCTCGGCCGGAGGCTCGTCGATCGGCGCATCACCGGTTGGTGCACCGAGCATCAGGTACGCATCGGCGAGGTATGCGAGCGAAGCGGCGACCTCGGCGTCGTCATCTATCTCCA
The DNA here is from genome assembly GCA_035500135.1 of Kofleriaceae bacterium. GTDB lineage: Bacteria > Myxococcota_A > Polyangia > Haliangiales > Haliangiaceae > JABFXX01. The sequence continues at coordinate 32,388 of DATJXL010000254.1, read as the reverse complement.
AGCCGTAAGCGAGCCGGATCATCGCGTGAAATGCCGCGCCCGAGATGCCGGGCACGAGATTGGGCAGATACGTGGCGAGCAACTGGGTGCGGCCGTTCCGGTGCAGCTCGTCGGCGAAAAATGCGAGGTAGTCGCCGTAACGGTGATGCGTGCCGAGGTTCTTCGTGAACGTCTCGCGCGTGATCGGCGTCCGCTCGACAGGCCGCGGCTCGAGTTGCTTCGAATACGCAGCGAAGAATTGGCCGAGCCGTGCGTCGGTCGCGCCGAGTCGAGCCAGGGCGACGAGCGCCATGGACAGGTGATTGCTGAGTCCGCCGCCGAACTGCGCATCGAAGTGGCGATTCTTTTCGAGCAGCTCGTCGATTGTCGGTGAGTGCTGTGCCACGCTTCGGCGATGCGGCATGCAGCTTGTCAGCAGAGCACCGACCGTCCCGAGCAGGCTGCGAAGCAATTGACGGCGCCGCATCCGCGCAAACCTAACCGTCTGGTCACGCGGGCACACCAAGCCGGGAGCACTTTCATTCGTTCCGCAGAATCCTCGACGGAGATTCGCGCCGCGGAACGAATCGACACCGCAACCTCGCGGGACTAATTGGGCCGATTTTCATCGCACTAGAGGTCTGGGGTTCGATCCCCCACGGCTCCACAAGGGAAGACGAAAGCGGCTCGCAGTGATGCGGGTCGCTTTTGTTCTCGGCGAAGCGTCGTCACGAGCCCGCGCCGATTCGCGCCCGCAGCCGCGGCGCCGGGGGCGGCGTGTGATCGGGAACCTTGACACCAAGTGTGGCGCTGACTCGAAGAGCGCGCGTTCCGATATCGCAGCTTCCCTTGATCAGCTTCACGAACGCGTCGGCCGGATGCTGGCGATAAGTAGTTCTCGCGTAATCGTTCCGCAGAATCCTCGTCGAGGATCCGGTGCTACGGAACGAATCGCGCACGCAAGATACTTGCTTTCGAGCTGGCCGCCGTTGTTTTCGGGACGAGCAAAACGTCGACGGGACCAGCACAAAACCATTCCCCATGGCTGCACGAGCCGGTCGTCAGGGGGCGAATTCGATCCGGCGCGCGCTGCTACGAAACAAGCTCTCGACGTCGGTATCGAAATGAAAGGCGCGAAGGAAGTCTTCGATCGAATAGCGTGGCAGACGCTCGCGGATCCGGGCCACGAAGCGCCTCGCTTCGGTCGCGCGATTGGCGAGCGACAAGCAGCCCGCGGCAATGGCGAGGATGTGCGCATGCGCGTTCGGTCGCGCGGTCGCCTTGACCGCCCATTCGGCGGCCTCGGCATGCTCGTCCAAACGAACGTGTGCGAGCGCCCGGCTCGCGAGCATGGCGAATTGCAGCGGATCGAACGGCGACAGCTCGCGCGAGTAGTTGCACGCACCGATCGCGGTCTTCGGGTCACCTTGCTGAGCATGAACGAACCCAAGCGTGTAGTGCCCGAGCGCGAAGTTCGGCGACAGATCGACACTACGCTCGAGCTCGCCGATCGACTCGGCGTTTTCACCGCGCAACCAGAGGGCACGCCCCATCGCCCAGTGCGCGGCGGGATCCTGGTCGTCCGACGCCAGGCTGCGTCGTGCCTCGTCGAACGCCAAGTCGATCTGTGCAGAGCGGTCCGGCGTGAGGTCGAGAAAAGCGTTTTGAAAATGCGTGAACGACAGGCCCGCATGCGCGCGAGAGAACGTGGGATCCGATGCGACCGCGGCGCGAAAAAAATGCTCGGCATGACAGTTGTCCGGCCCGTTGAACCGGTACATGTGCCACAAGCCGCGGTGGTATGCCTCCCACGCATCGAGCGAGCTTGGAGGCTTGAGCACCGCGCGGCGAGACTCCTCGGTCTCGATCTCCTCGGCGATCGCCGACACGATACGCTCGACGATCGAATCGAGGACCGCAAGCGTATCGTCGGTGACGCCGTCGAGTGCGTTCGTCCACACGATGCGGCCGTCGCGCGCATCTGCGAGCTCGATGCTCACCGTGAAGCACCCTTTAGTACGGCGAATCGATCCGCTGACCACGTAGTCGACACCGAGAACGCGCGCAGCCTCTTGTGGTCCGACGCCGCGCTCGGCAAGTGCAAACACGCTCCCGCGCGCGATCACGAACAGCACGCGCAAGCGCGCAAGCTGCATGATCACATCCTCGGTGAGACCATCGGCGATACCGCCCTGTTCGCGATCGGTGAAAGGCATCACGGCTACCGACGCGCGGCGCCGCGGGACGACGGCGACAACCGGCAGGGCGGCGGACTCGATCCGCGGTGTGCGCAGCTGTTGCCACGCATCGCGCAACGGCACCCAGTCGAGGCCTTCGGCCTCGAACGCGCGAATCGTCGCGGCGAGATGGTTCTCCGCATCGCGCAAGCGCCCGGCCTTCGCGAGCCCGTCGAGCATGACCTCGTGGGCGCGCGTGTCGAACGGCGCGAGCTCCAGCCAGACCTGGAGCCGGCGGAAGGTGTCTTCGCTGGAGACGCGCGAGACTAGCGTGCGCAGCAACTCGACGTGAAGCGAGCGATACCGCTGGCGTTGCGCCGCGAGCCAGCCTGCGAACTCGGGATTGCCGTCGATCTCGACGCCATCGAGCACGTCGCCGCCGAAGCGATCGCAGAGCTCGCAGAGCTCCGCTGGCGGTACGTTGTCGAAGCCCGCGAGCGCGGCGCGCTCGATGTCGAGCACGTCGACACGCGCATCGCCGAGGTCGAGACAGACTTGATCGTCTTCCGTGACCACACGCCGGCGTTCGTGGTCGAGCAGGCTGCGCAGCTTCGACAGGCACCAGCGCAGCTCGCCGCGGGGATCGTTCGGCACATCCCACAACACGGCGCACAGGCGGCTGCGCGATACCGCATGCGGGCTGAGCGTCAGATACGCAAGCAATGCGCGCACCTTGCGAGAGCGAGGCATCGGGACAGGACACCCGTTCCTCATGACCGCCGTAGGACCCAGGATGCGGATTTCCACGCTCGCTCCCACGGTGCTCCCCATGCGATACGGCCATCTTACAGCTGAAACCACGAAGGACGACCACCGTGATCTTCGACGACATCACCCAGACCATCGGTCGCACGCCGGTCGTGCGCATCAATCGACTCGCGCCCGCGCACGTGACCATCTATGTCAAGCTCGAGGCCGCCAACCCGGGCGGCTCGGTCAAGGATCGGCTTGCCCTTGGCATCGTCGAGGATGCCGAGCGCAAGGGCCAGCTCAAGCCGGGCATGACGATCGTCGAGGCCACCTCCGGCAACACGGGCATCGCGCTCGCGCTGGTCGCGGCCGCGCGCGGGTACGCGTTCGTGTCGATCATGCCGGAGTCGTTCTCGGTCGAGCGCCGACAGATCATGCGCGCCTACGGTGCGAAGGTGATCTTGACGCCCGCCGCCGAGCGCGCTTCCGGCGCGGTGCGGTTGGCCGAGAATCTCGCGCAGGAGCGAGGCTGGTTTCTCGCTCGTCAGTTCGACAACGAAGCGAACCCGGCGTACCACCGCCAGACCACAGGGCCGGAGATCCTCTCCGACTTCGCCGGTCGCCGTCTCGACTACTGGATCACCGGCTACGGTACGGGCGGCACACTCACCGGCGCCGGCCAGATGATCAAGTGCGCGCGTCCCGACACGAAGATCGTCGCGTGCGAGCCCGCTGGCGCCGCGCTCCTCGATGGCAAGGACTGGAAGCCGCACAAGATCCAGGGCTGGACACCTGACTTCATTCCATCCGTGCTCGATCGCGACGTCTACGACGAGGTAGTCAGCGTCGCCGACGAGACGGCGATCGCGGTCGCACGCGACCTCGCAAAGAAGGAGGGCATCTTCTGCGGGATCTCGGCAGGCGGCACGCTCGCCGGCGCGCTTGTAGTCGCCCAGAAGGCGGCCGAGGGGTCCGTCCTGCTGGCGATGCTTCCCGACACGGGCGAGCGCTATCTCTCGACGGTGCTGTTCGACGGTGTCCCGACGGGCTCGGATTCGCTTTAGCTCCTCAGGTCAGTACAAACAGCCGGCGAGCCAGACGGCACCGAGACGTCGCGCGATCGTCGCGAGCGCCTTCATCGGATCACGTCGTCGTGGCGCGCGATGATCGCGCACATCACTTCCTGAATCTCGGGCTCGGGCACGTTGTACTTCTTGAGGCAACGCAAGATCTGGTCGCCCGCCGCCATGAAGTGCACGTCGGTCATGCGAAGGTGCTCGTGCGCGGTGACCATGTCACGCCCGGTGTACTTCTCGGTGCCTCCTGCGGCCTGACAAAGCCAGTTGACGACGTGATCGACGAGCTTGTTCTTGTCGACACCGACACACAACGGTGCGGTGAGCGGTTCGGTGAAGTGAAGCTCGACGATATCCCTGACGACAGCGCGGATCGCCGGCTCGCCGCCGAGTCGCTGGTACAGCGGTTTCGCGCGCTGCCGCTCGGCGCGCGCGAAGGCACTGTCGTGGAGCATCTTCTTGAGCTCGGCCACCTGAGCGCGCGCCTTCGCGATGGCCGCCGGGTCTCGAGCAGGATCGTTGGTCGTGGTGTTTGTCTGCATGCCGCCAGCCTCACTCCTGCGCGTGGTAGCGGGCGTGGAACACCGCGTGGAAACGGTCGAGGAACGGTCAATCGTTCCGCAGAATCCTCGTCGAGGATTCTGCGCTGCGGAACGAATCGCGGATGCAAGGCCGCGAGATTCTTCACGCCTATTTTCATCGCACTCTAGAGGTCTGGGGTTCGATCCCCCACGGCTCCACAAGGAAAACGAAGACGCCGCGCAGAGATGCGCGGCGTTTTTGTTTTCGGCTTCGGCGGTGCGCGAGCTACTTCGACGCCAACTCGAGGAGCTTCTTGGTGTGCGACTCGAGCTCGGCGAGCGAGTCCTTCATCGCGGTGATGGACCCGAGCTTGCCGTCTTTGCAGTAGCGACCTTCGAACGCCGGCAGTCCCATCGTCAAAGCGCCAAGCTCTTCGTCGAACCCCGTGGCGTTGGCGGGGGAACCGAGATCGGGCGCCGTCACGATGTCATTGACCTTTTCCGTCGCGGCCGTGCCTGCTTTGCAGAGCTCACTCGCCGATCCGTAGGTCTGATGCATCACGGATGTGAGGGCGTCGTCGGCTGTCTGCAACTTCGCCTTTAGGTTGCTCGGCACGGCGGCGGAACCAGCCGAAGCCGTCGCGGTGGGTACCGCGTCGCCGGCATGCGTGTCGCTAGGCTTCGCGCCGGGAACGAGCTTGACGAGGTCCACGAACGATTGATGAACCGGCGCGATGCAGCGATCGTTGCTCGCGTCGTCGTTCGCCTGGTCGCAGCACATCGGCAGGCTGTTCGTGTTCGCGTAGAACCCCTCGATCGCGTCATTCACTTCGGCCGACTTGGTGGTCCAGTGCGACGCGGCCGTACGGACCTGCAGCGCCTTGGCGTTGAGCTCCTTGTAGTGCGCGCACACCGCGGCGAACCGAGCCTTCGGCTCGAGGTTCCAGATCGGCGCGAGGATCTTGTCGTAGTCATCGAGCGCTGCGATCACATTGGCATCGGCGGACGTCGACGGCGCAGCGCCGGCGGAGCCCGCGCTGCCGGGCGAACCAGCTTGCGCAGAGCCCGATCCTGATCCGGATCCGGCCGCCGATCCGCTGTTCGTGGTCTCAGCTGGCTTATGACAGCCAACGACGATCAGCACCAAAGAACAGACATGAAGCTTCATCGGATGACGATGTAGTTGGTGAAGTAGCGAGCCGCGCGTGCCTCGTTCCACATGATCTTGAGGTGACTGCGCGAGAACTGACCGGGATCTTGCACCATGATGTAGTCGTTCGTCATCTCGTAGCAGCGCGTGAAGTGGTTCAAGCAACCTGCAATGATGCCAGCGCCGGCGTCGAGCATCGGGACGATGCGCTTCATGATCTGACTCTTGTAGCTCTCCAGCGGCAGGTCCTGGTTGATCGAGCGGGTCGCGTCCTGTGCGTCGAAGGCAGCCTTCTCCTGTTCGTACGCTGCCTGTGCCGTCTTATCGTGCGGGCTGGTCTCGGCGGTCTTTCGCGCATCGATCACCTTGTTCGCCTGCTTGCTCTCCTCGTTGGAGTTCTTCTCGAATGCCTTGTTCGCAGCGTCCGATCCGAACGACATGTACTCCGGGTCAGCTTTGGCGTTGAAGTCTCCGGCGATTCCAGCGAGGAAGTCGAGGTGCGTCTTCTTCCCCACCGCGGCGGTGGCGGCGTCGTGCGCATCCTTTTCGGTGTTCCCCTTCATCAAATGGACGACGGCAGCCAGCTCCATGAAGTCGGGAAGCCGCAGCCCGAGCAGTGAATCCATCGTGGGCGACACGCCGGCCGAGGGGAGCGTCGCCGTCCCGATGTCGCCGCTGAACGCGTTCGCGACGACGAGAAGCTTGGCATGGAGCTCGGGCTTGTAGCTCGCGGCGTTCTTGCCGATCGCCTCGAGTGACATCGCGAGTGACGTCATGTTGCAGGTCGTGAACGGGCGCTTCTGGCCCTTCTCCGGCGCGGACTCGATCGTCAAGATGTTCCACTGGGCGTGATAGGGCGCCACCTGCTCGAGCTTGTGGTTCACGCCCACCTTGAACGCCGCAAGCGCCGCGGGATCGAGCCCATCCAGCGCGAGCACCTGCGCTCGAACCGACCCGATGTCGGCGACAAGTCGCTCGCGGTCGGGACCGTGGATCTCCGACATGGCGAGTTTTTTCTCGAGCTTCGCATCGAGCGCGACGATAGCTCCGAGATCGCGCATGATCTGGTCGACGCGCGGATCGTGCAAGCTGCCGGCGAGCTTCTGGAGGCCGGCATCGTCGATCGGCGGCGCGGAAGTGGGGGCGTGGTCGGCTTGACTCGGATGCAGCGTCGATTGCGCCTTCGCCGCCGGCTGGGCGGCGTCGTGCTTCGGCGCTTCCGGCGCAGGCGCGCTCGTCGTACTGCCTGCGCTGGCACCCAACGCGTGTAGCGCGTAGGCCGCGGGCATTCCCGCCGCGATCTGGATACCGATCGCGGACGGTTGCCCGCCATTGCCCTCGCGATCGGTCTTGTCGATCACGTTCATCGCCTGGGAGAGCGTCAAGAAGCCGGCTTCCACTTCTGTCAACAGGAGGTTGCCTTGCGCACGCAACACAGCCTCTCTCGCGTGCTCGGTAGCCGCGTGATCGGCGGTGGCGTGTGCTGCGGGCGCAGCCGCATGCGCTGGCGTGGCTGCATGCGCTGGCGTGGCTGCATGTGGCGCTGACGTGGCTGCATGTGGCGCTGGCGTGGGCGCGGCTGAGTGCGGCGTTGGCGCGACTGTATGCGGTGTCGGCGCTGCTTCCGGCGTCGCTGCCGCGTGCGTAGATGCAGGTGTCTCGGTCGACGGCGCTGCAGCCGCAGGAGCAGCGTGCGTCTCGGGCGCCTTCACGGCTTCGGTTGTCTTCTGCTTCGCGACCGCCTCGGGCGAGACCTCGGTCGGAACGACCTCGACGTAGCCACCGTGCACGTAAGCGCGTTGCCCGTGATACGTGATGCGGATCCAGTCACCTTCTCGATCGAGGCCGTCCACACGATCGCCGTGAAAGAGTCCACCGATGATGTTGTCGCTGACGCCGGAGCTCGGGGTCGACCGAACGTTGAGTCCGCTCGCGGTCACCCGAAGGTGTGCAGACCCGGTGAACGTATGCGGAGAAGCGACTTGCTCGTGTGGTCCGTATGCTTGGTCCGATGCGGACGGTCCACCTGTCCTCGTTGCGGATGCAGTGGCCACCGGCGGGATCGGCCCCGCCGACGAAAATTGCTGCCCGGAATGTGCCGGCGGCGTTACTTCAGGCTGCGCGTCCGGCGGTTGTGCCTCGGGCGTCTGTTGAGCGGAAGTTGGTGACGGCCCGGCCATGAGTCCCCCGGCTGATGATACGCGGAAATCGTTCGAGGTCTTCCACCGGGTAGCTACGCTATTTCGAACCTGCATCTTCGGAATGTGGGCTGTGAAGTTCCGAAGCTAGTTGCGAATCGTTCCGTAGAATCCTCGTCGAGGATTCCGCGGTGCGGAACGAATTGCGCATGCAAGCGCGCGAGATTCTTCAGGCCCTTTTTCATCGCACTCTAGAGGTCTGGGGTTCGATCCCCCACGGCTCCACCAGGAAAACGAAAGTGCCGCGCAGAGATGCGGGCCGTTTTTGTTTTCGGAGTGAGCGAGCAATCGTTCCGGGAACTCTGCTCCGCTGACATCTCGCGACCTTGACGCGCGGAATCGTTTCGCACGGCGCGGCATGCGATAGTCCGACCATGATCGAGCGCGTCTTGCGAACGGCGACCGGATTCGCCGAGGCTGCGCAGCTCGATCGCCAAGATATCGCCGCGATGTCCTTCGAGGAGCGAATCTCGGAGGTGGAACGGCTGCGGAGGGTCTGGTTCGGTGAAGATCGAGCTGAGTCGCGACTGGACCGAGTTCTTGAGTGCGCTGATCTACCGTCGCGTGCGGTTCGTGCTCGTCGGCGGTCACGCGGTGTCGGGGCACGCCGAACCTCGTCTCACCGAGGATCTCGACGTATTCGTCGAGCGCACTCCGGCTAACGCGCGCAGGCTTCGCCAGGCGCTCGTCGATTTTGGATTCGGAAACGTCGCTCCGGCCGCGACCGATCTCGCACGTCCGCACAAGGTGTTCATGCTCGGCCACAAGCCGTGGCGCATCGACATCCTGACCTCGATCGACGGCGTGTCCTTCGCGCAGGCTTGGAAGAGCCGGGTCGAAGCTGACTTCGTGACGCATCCGCTGTACGTGATCGGTCGTGACATGCTCATCAAGAACAAGCGGGCAGCTGGGCGCGACAAGGATATCGCCGACGTCGCGCTGCTCGAGCTTCACGAGTCGCCCCGGCGAAGGCGATCACGCAAGCTTCCGCGACCGCGTTCAGACGCGGAGAGCGTTTCTCGTAATCCTCGACGGAAGGGTCGTGGTCGAGGAACGAAACGCGGCACCAAGCACGCGAGATCGCTCGTGCGTTCGAAAATCGCACTCTAGAGGTCTGGGGTTCGATCCCCCACGGCTCCACAGGAAGAAGACGCCTCGCAAACCAGCGAGGCGTCTTCGCTTTTCGGCGACGGCTCGTGCGCCATCAGCGCTTCACCGCGAGGGCGTTGGCTTGCTCGCAGCTGACATGCCGACGATCGGCTTCGCGAGCGCTACTTCGACGCCAGCTCGAGGAGCTTCTTGGTGTGCGACTCGAGCTCGGTGCGCGAGTCCTTCATCGCAGTGATGGACCCGAGCTTGCCATCTTTGCAGTAGCGACCTTCGTGGCGTTGGCGGGGGAACCGAGATCGGGCGCCGTCACGTCCGGCGTTGGTCGGTGCACGATGTCGAAACGGGCGTCGTGACCGGTGCGCCTTGGGCCACAGCCGCGAGCAGCCCGACAACGATGAACTCAACGTCGCTCGACGCCAGGGTCGACAGCAGGCTTTCCAGACTTTGCGAGGCCATGACGCAGTTCTTCGATCATGCGCAGCACGCGATCGTTTTGTTGGATCCGCTGCGTCGGCGTGAGCGCGAGCATCTCCTGGATCAGCGTGACATCGACCTCGAAGCCCACGCCGACACGGTACCACGCCGTTCCGATACCGCGCTTACGCCCGATCGTTCCGCAGAATCCTCGACGAGAATTCCGCGCTGCGTAACGAATCGCTCGTACAACGTCGCGAGATTCTTGCGCTGCGCTTACATCTCGCAAGACCGAACGGTGGTGGTCGAGCTCGTCACTGTGGTCGCCACAGCCGCAGTCACGTTGCACTTCTGCCGCTTACACCTTCATCAGATGCAGCGCGACGATCATCCATGACCCGTCCGGTTTCGCGAGCGCGATGACATGCGCCGACGCGCGAAACGGCGGGGCATCACCGTCCTTCCACGACAGGTTCGCTTGCACGAAGCCCCACTTGGCATCGTGGACTTCGCGCACGTTGCCATCGACGGTCGGTTTGTGAGCCGTCCATGCCGCGAGCGTCTTCGCAGCTTCCGCGCCGATCGCCACATCCTTCCCCGTGATCACCGCAGCGTCGTCGGCCAGGCTCGGCGCGGTCAAGAGCTGCGCGACCGGCCCCGCGGCGGTCGTGCCGATCATGGGAAACGCCCCGCCGCTGTGAACGGGCTCGTCGGGCTCCGCGAACGCAGCGCTCACGACCTTCCAGCCGCTCGCCGCGGTCGCGAGCTCGGTCGCACGCACGGTGGCCGTCGCATCCGATTCTTTTTCGCCGGGCTCGTTGTTGTGCTTGCTGATCGATAGCTCCGCGTAGAGCCACACCGCCGCGTCGTTGCCACCCGCAATGATGCGACCGGCCTTGATCTCCTTCAGCTGGTCATGAGGCGTGAGGGACGCGACCAGCGAGATCAGGTCTCCATCGGAAGCTTTGTGAGGCGCACCGGCAAGGATCACCGCATCCTTCGTGAACGTGGTGACGAGATCAGGATCCTTGTTGGATTGAATCGCAGCGAGCTGCGCGTCGACGATCTTGCGCGCGATCGCGTTCGCGTCTGCCGTGGGTTTCGCCGCAGGTTCCACGTTCGCGGGCTTCATCGCTGCGCTTCCAGCGTTCGCCGGCTCGGTCTTGCTGCTGCCTTTGCACGCGGTGAGGCCGACGATCAGCACGAGGCTACGGGAAATTAAAGTTCTGGAGCACAGTGCCGATACTATCCTGCCGACAATTCTCGTTAGAGCTCATCTCGGCGCCACCCCACGACAACCCCGCCACGTCGCGCAGCGCGATCAATAGCTCCTGGCTGTGGGTCGTGAGGGTCTGCGATTCACCGCGGCTCATGTTGTTGTGGAACCAGCCGGGCACCTTCGTCGCCTCCTCGACATCCGACTCCGGGAGGTGATGCTCGGCAAATGCGGCGGCGAGCTTGTCCTTCGAAGCGGCGAGCTTCATGTACTTGCCGAACGACTCCGATGCTTCGTGCACCTTCGCCCAGAGGTAGTTTGGCTCGCATGTGACGAGCGGTTTGTTAGGGGACGGTGATGGACATCGTCCCGCTCACCGACGGCGCGTCCGTTGCCGTCGCGGTGACGGTGGCGGTACCAGACGCCACCGCGTCGAGCGACGTGCCGAGCAGGCTGCCCTGGTCACCCGCTGTCATCGCGACGAGCGGTGCCGCAAGCGAAGGCTCCAGGCCGGCGACGGACAGCGGCTCGACCGAGACGGTGACGCCGGTCGAGGCTTGCAGCTGTTTCCCGCGGCCGTCGACCGCGTTCCATCGCATCATGCACGACGTGCCGGCTGCCATGCTGGTGACGTCCGGCTGGTTCTCCTCGCGACAGCTCACGGTCAATTGATCCGGCGCGGCTACGGACAGCTCGAGCGAGTCGAACGTCGATCCATCGGCGACGATCAACTGCAGCTGCGCGGTGCCGGCCGCGATCGCGGACACGCTGACGGTTTCGGACGCGACTTCGTCGCTCGCGCATTCCAGCATCGGATCGCCGTACCGGCACGTCCCTCCATCCTTGGTCGACGTGCAGCACTCTCGACCCGAGACGGTCGCGCTCAGGATCGATGCGTCGCTCACCTGTGCCGTGACTACCGGAACGGAGCCTGACTTTGCCACGACCGAGATCAGCTCGGTGCTGCCGAGCATGATCGCTCGACTCGTCGGGCAACCGATGACCTGGCAGCCCTCGCCGATATACGAGAACCCAGCGTGGCCAAGCTCCCCGTCCGTTTGGTCCGCGTCACTCGTGCACGCGGTGGTCCCTCCGATGGCGAGACCGAAGACGATGGCGGATCGCACACACTGAACTAGATGAGTCTGCATGGGAGGCTCCTTCTCCCCCGACCTCACAGCAACGCATGTTCCACCCTGCGGTCATGGTGGATAACGCTCCCGATGTGAAATCGGCCACGCGGGGGTGTCGCGAGATCGGACGCGCGTGTGTGGAGGGATTCAACACCGCGAAGCCTCCGACGGTAAACCGCGGCAGAGAAGTGTTGCTAGAGTGCGATTGTGCGGCGCCTTCGTTTTCGGACACGAGGGCACGCATCGCACGAACGAACGCGCGCGCTCACCGACCGCCGGTCAACCAGTCACCGATCTTGCCACCGTAGTCGTAGCCCAGCGAACCCCCAAGGGCGCCGCCCGCGCCGGCGCCGGTCCACGCACCATAGGTCGCGCCGACAGCCGTGCCGGGAGGACCGCCGACCGCGGTGCCGATCGCGCCGCCTGCCGCGCCACCGCCGACAAACCCGCCGGCCGCGCCGAGGCCTCCGCCCAGCGTCGTGCCGAGGTACTTGCCGGCCCAGTGTCCCCAGCCTTCGTTGGCGTCGCCGCCGCAGATGCCATGCAGGCTGTCGAGGTCGATCACGTGAAACGGGTCGGCTGGAATCGCTGACATGCGTAGCTCCTTACAAGGGTTGTGCGCGTTCTCTAAAGCAGCTGCGATGCCAGGACGAGCGCCGCGTCGATCCACGTGGTTGCCCGCGATGGCCCAGTAGCCGTCGAGCGACGGTGCGCCGCCCGCGGGCTACATGCGACGGTTCGTGCTCGTCGGCTCCAGCTCACTGCACCGGAAGGTAGAGATCGATCACCGCGCCGGTTCGAACGCTGCCGTCGACCGCGCGCCACGTCAGTACGCTGCGCCTGCCATCGTTCGCGAGCGAGATCGCGATCACGCTCGACGACAGCGGCACGAGCTCGTCTGGCGAGCTCGGATGCGATCGTCCCCGGCATGGCCATGCACGGATCATGGGCACGGCGCTCGCACAGGTAGTCCGCTGCGCTGTGCCGCTCTCCGGTCAGCTCGCGATACCACGCGGCTGCTGACGGTGCATCGTGCGCGACGGCGATCGTCGGGCGAGATGAGCCACCGAGCGGCCGCCGCCGGATGGTGGTTCGAGAAGCACAAGTAGTGAGCTCGCGACGGTTTCACGCTGCTTTCCATCGTTCCGGACGTCGGGTGACGCGGCTTCGAGCGCGGGCAGCACGAACGTCGCCGTGTACCCCGCTCGACTTGGTGCTCCTCAATCTCGGCTCCGAGCGGCAATCACTCCGAAGGTTTCTCGTCGAAAGGCGCTCGGCGAGCGAGCCCGAGGTGGTCGGCGAGGAAGCGGAACGAGCGCACGAGGTACGCGATCTTGTTGTCGCGACGCGTGATGCCGTGCCCTTCGTTCGCGATCAACATGTATTCGACCGGGATGCCGCGGCGACGCAGGGCGCCGACGATCTGATCGGCTTCGTCGCGTGGCGTGATCGGATCCTTCACGCCCTGATAGACGAACACGGGTGACCTCACGGCGTCGACGTGGCTCAGCGGGCTCCACGCCGCGAGGATCGCGTCGTCCTTGCCGAGCGTGCCGAACTCGGTCTCGTCGAACACGCGGATCGTCTGGTCCTCGAGCTCCTCCATCGTCTTCAGATTGCTCATGCCCGAGCCGTCGATCCCGGCGGCCCACGACCTCGGCTGCATTCCGAGCGCGAGCAGTGTCATGTAACCGCCGTAGCTGATGCCGGCGATCACGAGCCGGTCCGGGTCGCACCAGGGCTGCGCGCGCAGCCATCGGTTGATGGTTTCCATGTCGCGCAGCGCATCGCCGCGCTTCGCGGCATTGTCGGCGGCCATGTAGTCGAGGCCGAATCCCGACGAGCCGCGGATGTTGGGGGCGACGACGGCGAAGTTCATCGCGGTCCAGAAGCCGATCGTGTAGCTCCAGCCGATCTGGGCCGAGCCGGAAGGACCGCCGTGCACCAGCACGATCGTCGGCAGCCGGCGCGTCGTTACGGCAGGTGGCAGGTACACGTTGATCGGAATCGACAGACCGTCGAACGCGGCGACGTGCTCGATCGTCGCGCGAGGTTTCGGCGCATCGGTGAGGCCGGCGCGCGGATCGTCTCGCAGCGCGGCCGGCTCGCCGGTCACCGTGTCGATCGCGAACACGTCGGTCGGCGCGTCGGGGCGGGTCAGCGTTGCGGCGAGCCGCGCGCCATCGGCGGAGAACCGACCGATCCAGCCAGAGACCAGGCCGAGCGGTGCGGTGCGCACGTGCTGGAGTGCGGCATCCAGTAGCCGCAGCTCGGTGTGGTCACCGGCGTCGATTCCGACCGCGATGCGATCGCCTTGCGGCGAGACCGCGATCCCGCTGATCGACGCATGCGGCGCGGCCGTCTCCTCGTAGCGCGCGAGCTCGACACCGCTCGCGGCATCGATGCGCAGAACGAGGGCCGCGCGGCCGCGCGCCTCGCTGCCGAGATAGACCGATTTGCCGTCGGGCGCGAACGACGGTCCATCGACCGCGGCGACCTGGTCCTCGCGCGGATACAGGCGGGTCGCGGCGCCGCTCGCCACGTCGACCGAATACAAGATCTGCGATTCGTCGGAGACGTACGTCACCAGCAGCGCGCGCTCGCCGCCCGGCGACAGCTCGACCAGGTAGCCGGCCGACTTGTCGACGTGGAACTCGCGTGGCGCGCCGCCGAGCTTCTGCACGTAGAGGTGCGCCGCAGGGTCGGTCATCGTGTGCGCGGAGTACGCGAACACGTCGGGCACGTCGCGCGCGATCGCCGGCACGTCGCGATGCATCACGGGCGAAGGCGTGAGATCCGAGTAGCCCGATCCGTCGAGCTCGACGCGGAACACGTGGAAGTTGCCGTCCGCGTCGTGGTCGCTCACGAACAGCGCGGTCTTGTCGCCGGGGAGCACGCGCAGGCCGAACATGCGGTCGTCGGGGCCCGGCAGCTTGCGCGGGGGCGCACCCGCGTGAGTGGAATCGGCGACGTATAACGCCGGCAGGCCGCCGCGCGTCGACGAGTACACGACGCGCCCGTCGGGTAGCAGCTCGGGATCCTCGTTGGTGAACGCGTCGACGAACGCAGCTGCCCGCGGAGCGAGCGCGGCGTCGCGTGCGCGCTGCGCGTCGTCGAGCTCGGTGGGCGGCGCCTCGGCGCGCGGCGCCGCGTGCGGGGTGGCGCCGCACGCGGCGACACCAGCCAGCAGCAGGTTTCGCAGGTTCTGCATGGTGCGACGCTATCACTCGTCATCTCCTCGGTGACGCCGAACCAGACCTGCGCGAGCTTGCCCGGCGCGGTCGCCACGTCTCGGGCATCCAGCTTCCGCGTCACATCCAGGTGTTCTATCCTCGAACATGAGGACCAGTGTCGGTCGAGCACAAGAAGACTCTGTGCAACCGCGACTGTCCCGACGTGTGCTCGATCGTCGCGACCGTGGAGGACGGACGGGTCACGCGCATCCAGGGCGACAAGGACCATCCGATCACCCGGGGCTTTCTGTGTGCTCGCACCAGCCGCTTTCTCGAGACCCAGTACTCGCCCGCCCGCGTGACCACGCCGCTCGTGCGCCGCGGCGGGCAGCTCGTTCCGTGCGGCTGGGACGAGGCCCTGGAGCTGATCACGGCCAAGCTCCTCGCGATCAAACGCGAGAGCGGAGCGTCGGCGATCTTTCACTACAAGTCCGGCGGTGCGATGGGGATGCTCAAGCACCTCACCGACTATTTCTTCGAGTTGTTCGGGCCGATCACCGGCAAGCGGGGTGACATCTGCACCGGCGCCGGCGAGTGGGCCCAGGCGCTCGACTTCGGCGAGATCGAGTCGAGCGACATGTTCGATCTGCTGCACGCGCGCAACCTCGTGCTGTGGGGCAAGAACGTCTTCATCTCGGGTCCACATCTCATCCCTGTCTTGCGCGATGCCAAGAAACGCGGTGCCCGGCTCGCGCTCGTCGATCCCGTACATCACCGAACCGCCGAGCTGTGCGAGCGCACGTGGCAGCCGCGGCCGGGCGGCGACTTCGCCCTCGCGATGGGCGTGGCGCGCCTGTTGTTCGAGCGCGACTGGATCGCAGCGGATGCGCGCACGTGGTGCGATCACGTCGACGACTTCCGCCGGCTCGCCGAGTCGCAGTCGGTCGGCGCTTGGTGCCGCGAGGCCGACCTGCCCGAGACTGCGGTGGAGGATCTGGCCGAACGCCTTCACGCCGGGCCGACCACGATCCTCGTGGGCTGGGGCATGGGCCGGCGGCTCAACGGCGGCGGGATCGTGCGCGCGCTCGACGCACTCGGCGCGATCACCGGCAACATCGGCGTGCGCGGCGGCGGGGTCTCGTTCGAGGCGAAGCGTCGCGGCGCGTTCGACTTCTCGTTCATCCGCGGCACTGCACCGCGATGGATCAACGAACCGCAGCTCGGCCAGGAGATCCTTGCCGCGACGAGCCCGCCGGTCCGAGCCATCTGGATCACGGCCGCGAATCCCGTGGCGATGCTGCCCGACTCCAGCACGGTCGCCCGAGCGCTCGCGAGTCGCGAGCTGGTGGTGGTCGTCGACTCGATGCTGACCGACACCGCCGAGCTCGCCCACGTCGTGCTGCCCACGACCACGCTGCTCGAGGACGACGATCTGCTCGGCTCGTATGGCCACCACTACATCGGGGTCTCGAAACCTGTCGTCGCTCCGCCGCCGAGCGTGCGCTCGGATCTCGAGATCATCCAGGATCTCGCCGCTCGGGTCGGGCTCGGCGAAGCGCTCGCCGGCGACGCGCGGGCGTGGAAGCGGCGGTTCCTGGCGGGCAAGCTGACGCCGCGCGGGATCACGCTCGAGCAGCTCGAGCAGGCGCCGATCCGCAATCCGCTCGTCGGCGAGCTCGTCCACGAGGATCGGAAGTTCCGGACCGCGAGCGGACGAGTGAACCTGGTGACCGAGCGGCCGCCGTCACCGGCGGTACCGACGCGCGAGTACCCGATGTTCCTGTTGTCGCTGTCGACGGACAAGTCACAGGCATCGCAGTGGGCACGACCACCCGAGGCTCCGTGCGAGGTCACCGTGCATCCCGATGCTGCGCCCGGCCTCGTCGACGGAGCACTCGCTCGGCTCGAGTCCGCGATCGGATCGATGTCCGTTCGCGTGCGCTTCGATCGCGCCCAGCGTACCGATGTCGCGCTCGTCCCGAAAGGCGGTCATCTGCGTGCCGGCATGTGCGCGAACGCGCTCGTGCGAGCTCGCCTCTCCGATGACGGCGCCGGCGCTGCGCTGTACGACGAGCTGGTACGGATCGTCCCTGCCACATGACTCGCGTACGACGCCGCGGATCTGGGTCGAGACCCGCTGTAGCGGAGTCTGCGCCGCGTCGTCGGGCCGCGATCGAGCCGCGCACACACCGGCCCGAGTTTCGGTAGCATCGATCGGTGCGCAGGTACGTGCTCACCGCGCTCACCATCACAGCATGCGGGCGGGTAGGCTTCGACGCCGTATCGTCTGATGCAGCACCGTCCGATGTCGCGTCACTCACCGGATGCAACGGGCCACCGCGGTGCCCGACATTCGCGCCGCTGTGCGACAGCTTCGAAGGCGCGGCCATCGCTGCTGCCACGTGGTCGCTTGTCGAGAACAACGGCACGGTCGAGGTCGACGGAGCTCGGGCTTGTCGCGGATCCCAGTCGCTCCACAGCCAGACCCTGGCGATCGCGGGCGGCACCGAGGTCGCAGCCATCACCACCACGAGCTTTCCGTTTGCACGCACGACGCTGTTCGTGCGGATGTACGCGTACGTTCCGTCCGCGTCCGATCCGGCATCTGCGTCGCAGGTCTATGACTTGATCCAGGTGGAAAACGACACCGGCGCCGAATACGGCGTCACGCTCGACGACGCCAACGGAGCGGTCGAGTTTCAGAATTACGAGCCCACGGACGTAACGGTGACGTCGTCGCTGTCGTTTCCGCTGGATCGCTGGACCTGCATCGAGTGGGAGATCGATTTTCCGACGAGCGACGGGGCAGCCGACGGCGCCACGCGCATCACGATCGACGGCGTCCAGGCGCCGTCGATCGATCCGGCAGGCGGCTTGAGCTTTTCGCCGTCGTCCGCTCCGATCAACTACGTCGAGCTGGCACTCGGCGCCTACGACTCGCCGGTCGCGCTCCCGGCCGCCGAGATCTGGATCGACGACTTCGACGTTGCCAACCAGCCCATCGGTTGCGACGACTGAGCTCTTTGGCGGTCTCTCCACGTTCCACCCACGCCGGCGCGACCGCTCGAAATGGTCTCTGCGCGTGCCGCAGGCTCGACCCTACACCCTCTCGCGCCGCGGACTTGGCGCGGCACATCCAGTGCACGGGGTCACTGCAGCCACTTTCCAATTAGGAGTCTGATCATGAAGAAGCTACTGCGCGTCGCGCTCGTGTTTGGTTCGTTGCTGGTCCCGGCGATCGCCTCGGCCGGCGGCGATGCAGCCGCCGACCGGCACGACATCCGTCACGACATCAAGGACCTCCACCAGGACGTCAAGGACATCCACCAGGACAAGCAGGATCTGCGTCAGGACATCAAGGACGTCCGGCAGGACGAGAAGGACATCAAGGCCGATCGCAAGGACCTCGCGACCGATCGCAAGGATCTCAAGCAGGACGTATCGAAGCTCAAGGCCGACGAGGCCGCGCACGACGCGTCGGCGGTCGCGGCCGACAAGGCCGCGATCAAGGCCGAGGTCGCCGACATGAAGGCCGACCGCAAGGACCTCGTGAAGGACGTCGTCGATCTGCGCAAGGATCGGCGCGACGCACGCGGCGACCGCAAGGACCTCAAGCAGGACATGCGCGACGCGCGGGCGGATCTGCGCGACCTCCGCGAGGATCGCCGCGACCTGCGCGCGGATCGCCACCATCACTAACAGCGCGCCGCGGGAGGCCAGTCATGCGCCACGTCGTTCTGGCTTCTTGCGCGCTCGCGGCGGCGGGCTCCACCGCACGTGCCGACGGCGTGCTCGACGAAGCGTCTGCGGGAAACACGCAGGCGACGGCGAGCGCGCCGTCGAGCGCGTGGATCGCCGACAAGGTCGCCGGCATCTACGAGCCGAACGACGCGTGGCAGATCCGGCTCGACTTCACCACGACACACGACGCGGGCAGCGCGCCGAGCGCGATGGCGCGGTTCGGCAGCTCCGCGAACAACATCTATCTCGCGAACCTGTCGGCGGAGTGGGATCCCGGAGACTGGTCGTTCAAGCTCGTCGGCGGATACTCGCCGTCGGCCACGACGACCGCGACGACGACCGTGCCGTTCCAGTCGACGTCGGGGACGCTGCAGGCCGACGCGCAGCTGCAGTCGACCGGCGATACCGCGTCGGCGGCCGCGTGGGTCGGCTGGGACTCGGGCCTGCTCGGCGCGTTCAACACCGCGGTGCTCGCGACCGCGACCGCGAACGAGTTCGACACCCAGCAGCAGCTGACGGAGATCGATGATCGCAAGGGTCATGCGGTCTCGATCGATCAGATCCAGATGTATTGCGGCACGCACGCGTGCGGGCCGCAGCTGACGTCGGTGCTCGGTGCGCAAGAGACCCACCTCGCGCAGTACGTGCTCGACGCGAACGTCACGCAGACGCTGTGGGGCGACACCGACCTCGGCATCGACGCCGCCTACTACCTCTACAACGAGGATCCGGCGCAGGTCGGTTACTTTTCGATCGCGGCGGTCGGCCGCACCGCGTCGTTCGGCAACGGCCCGTCGCTCGCGCCGCTCCTGTACACGGTGATGCCGAGCGCGATCCATCGCTTCGGATCGCTGATGATGCTGGCGAGCGTGACGTACGGCCAATACGTCGACGACGAAGGCACCGACGTCACCGCGGCGCTGCGCGTGCAGTATCGCTGGAAGCTCTCGCGCGAGAGCCGGCTCAAGGTCTACGGCAAGCTGTCGGCCTCGCGCGACACCGAGCAAGGCGAGACGATCGGCTCCGGGACGCTCGCGCTCGGTGCGCAGTACACGTGGTGAGCTCGCGGCTCAGCCCCGCGGCGCCGCGAGGTGCACGAGCGTGCGTTTGGTGTCGGGGAACTCGACCTCGATGCGGTCGGCGACACGAGACAAGACGGTCCCGCGCCCGAACTTGGGGTGATCGATCACTTCGCCGACCGCGAAGGTGCGCCTGGGCGAATACGGGTGAACGACTTGCTCGGGCGCGCGCCACGCGATGCGCGCGAGCTCGGCGAGCGCCGTCGACAGCGTCTGCACGACGTTCGCGGGCGTCTTGATCAGGCGCGGATCGCACACGCGCACGATCGCGACGTCGCGCGGCGTGGCGTGCAGCGTGATCGGCGCGTCGATGCGCGCGGCCGCGTCGGCGTCGGTCGCGGCGATCACGGCCTTCGCGCGATCGATCGCCTCGCTCGCGGCGCGGCCGACCACCGCATCCCGCGCGCCGGCGAGCGCGCGTTGCACGGCCTGCATCGCGTCGATCGGCACCTTGGGTTGCTTCAGCAACTGCATCCCACGTTCGTCGAGCTGGGCCGCGATCTTCGTGAACGCACCGTGCACGTGCTCTTCGCATCGCGCGCGCGCGTCGGCGACGATCGCTTCGCGCAGCGCCGTCGCCTCAAACGCGACCTCGACGACGCTCGCGAGTGCCGCGACGGCCGCGGTCCGGACATCGTCGCCGAGTGTCGTGACCGGCTCGGGCGCCGCCACCACGACCAGCCCGAGCGCCGCGACGACGCACTCCGCGAGCTGGCGCGGCTTCGCGTTGCGCGGGCCGCGACCGTCGAGATCGATGTCCTCGATCCTCGCCATCACCGCAGCGCATGCGACATCGTGGTCGGCGAGCGCCGAGCGGTCCGTGGGATCGGCTTCCGGGAACGCGGCCGCGAGCTCGGCGAGCACGCGGTCGAGGCCCGCGCGCGTGCAGATGTCGAACAGCGCGTGCAAGAGGTCGCGCGCGAGCGACCGGAGATCGGTTCCGGGCTTGCGGCTGTCGACGAGTCGCGCCGCGTGGTCGCGCAGCGCGGCGAACGCCGGCTCGGGGAAGTCGATCGACACGCCGGAATCATAGGCCAGCTGGGAACGGGCAGCGGTACATTCCCGACACCGATCTCGCCGAGCTGCGCCTTCGCAGCTGCCGCCCGCGCTACGCTCGACGTGTGCCGCGCGAAGACACGAAGCGACGGGTCGGAATCGTCATCGGGGTCGGCATCGCGCTCGCGATCGTGGTCGGCATGTTCGCGCTCGGATGGTGGGTGTTCGAGTAGCCGCGCCGCCTCGGGCGCGGTGTAGCCTCCGAGGATGACCGGCTCCCAGCTCACCAGCTACGCACTCGCCGCGCTCGGCGGCGTGATGATCGGGCTCGCGCTGGTCGACGTGACGCGGCGCAGGATCAACGTCGCCGCAGCCAACTCGATGATCATCAAGCTCGCGCTGGCCGGAAACCTCGACCGCGCGACGAAGCTGTGCGCGGCGGCTCGCGGGACCTACCTCGACGCGATCGCAGCGGCGATCGAACGAAGCAAGGATGCGGGCGAGCGGTCTGCGACCGAGATCGCGGTGCATGGTGCGTTCGACGAGGTCGCCAAGCCGGGCGCGGCGCGGTGGCTGCGGATGAACGAGCGCGGACTGCTCGGCGTGGTCGCGGTCGGCGGTGCAGTCGCGCTCGCGATCTCGTCGAACGAGCTGACGCCGGCGCACGAGGTCGCCGCCGCGGTCGCCGCGCTGGCCGGGCTGTGGCTGCTCGCCCGGCGCAACTACTACGCGACCGCGATCGCGCAGGCGCGGAGCAAGGTGTTGCCGGAGATCATCGCAGCGCGGCTCGGCGGCACGAGCAGCACGCCGTCGACCGTTCCCCCGGCGCCGTCGATGATCGAGCCATCGGCGACGGCGCAATTCCGGATCTTCCGCGGCGATCGCCTGATCGAGACCCGATCGCTGTCCGGCATCGTCAAGATCGGAACGGTTCCCGCGGCCCAGCTGCGCCTCGGCGACGACGACCAGGTCAGCCGCATGCACGCGATCCTCGAGATCGGTGCGGACCAGATCCAGATCATCGATCTCGGCTCGCGCACGGGTACGTTCGTGAACGGCCAGAAGGTCAACAAGGCCATGCTGCACGACGGCGACAAGATCGCGGTGGGTTCGACGCGGCTCGAGCTCGTGCATCCGGGCTTGCCGCCGCCGCCCGCGCGACCCGCGTCGTCGCCTGCTTCGCCGGTCTCGCCGGCCGCGCCGGTCGCGCCGCCGGCGTCGAGCCTCGCGAGCGGCACGTGCCCGCTGTGCAAGCACACCGAGATCAAGACCGTGCAGCGCGACGATCCGCGGTTTCGCACCCTGGTGTGCGCCGCGTGCGGCTACGCGCAGGAGTTCGCGAACCTCGACGCGTTGCCGTGAGGCCGCGCGTCAATCGATCACGTAGACATCCCAGCGCAGGGTGCGCGCGATACCCGACGCGTGCAGCGCGAGCCCGCCGGCGGCGACGTCGGTGGTCGCGGTGACCTGCACGCGCTGGACGCGCGGGCCGAGCTGCGTGATCGTGCAGCCGGTGCACGCGATCGGCGAGCCGTCGTACGTGGCTGCCAGCGTGCTGCCGTCGGCGAGCGTGAACGTCGCGCTACCGGTCGCGTGCGACAGCGCGCCGACGACGTCGTAGACATCGGCGACATCGGTCGGCCCGACGACCGTCGACGACGACTCGACCGCGAGCGTGTCGATCGTCGGATCGAGCATCGGGATCAGGCCGCCGTCGACGAGCAGCAGCGGGAGCTCGGTGAGCGGCGCCGGCAGCGTGGCGATGGTGTCGCCATCGTAGAGCGTGCCGTCGCGCCAGTCGACGTACTCGCCGGGCGGCAAGGTCGTGGTCACGGTGGTCGCGCCGCGCGTGACCACGGGAATCGCGTACAGGCTGGGCCCGAAGTAGAACGCGTCGTCGACGTTCGCGAGCGCGCGGCGCTCGGGGTGCACGAGCCACGCGCTCATCACGAGCGGCGTGCCGGTGGCGTGCGCGTGCGCGGCGAGCGCGGACATGTACGGCCCGAGGCGCGTGTGCAGCTTCGCGTACGTCATCCACGCGGTCTGCGCGTCGGTCGACGTCCAGATCGTCGCCTTCGTGCCGCCGCCCGAGCACGCGTTCTCGTCGTGCATGTCGGACGACATCGAGCCGGCCTCGATCCAGCGCGCGATCAGCTCGCCGTCGGCGGTGTCGGGCCCGTTGTTCTGGCACTTGAAGCCGCCGATGTCGGAGCCGACGTGCGCGACGCCCGACATCGACAGCGTGATCGCGGCGCGCACCTGCGCGGGCAAGCCCTCGGCGAGCCCGAACGACGCGTCGGGATCGCCCGACCACGTCATCGGCGCGTACTGCTGCGCGCCGGTGTAGCCGGAGCGCGAGAAGTAGTACCAGTCGCCGGGGCGCATCTGCTCGAGCGCGTCGTGCGCGGCCTGGTCGTAGAGCACCGGGAACGCGTCGTGGAGCGAGACCGCGCTCTGGCCGTCGTGCGATGTCCAGTTGCCCTGCACGTACTCGCCGAAGTCGTACATCCAGCCCGAGTAGCCGAGCGCGAACGCGCGCTGGAACTGACTCGTGAACCACGCGACCGCGTCGGGATTCGTCGGATCCATCGTGTAGACCGAGAGCGTCTCGCCGCTGATCAGCGTGACCGTGCCGGGCGTGCCGTCCGCGGCGTGCAGGAAGTAATCGCCGGCGAGGCCCTGCCCGATCACGCTCGCGAGCGGGCTCGTCGGATCGCTCGAGAAGTACGGGTTGAAGTAGCAGATCATCTTGTAGCCGAGGTCGATGCCCGACTGCACCCACGCGGCGAGCGTGGCCTCGTTGCCGATATCGTCGCCGTTCGGCAAGAAGTGCAGCGTGTCGTCGGCCGCCGTGATCGCGAGACCCTGGTCGCGCATCGCCTGCAGCTCCGGCACGCCGTCGACCAGGTTGCCGCGATCGATGCGCCGGCGCGGCCCGAAGCTCCAGTCGGGCGGGACCATCGGGCGGCCGGTTGCCGCCGTGAACGTGTCGAGCACCTGCAGCGGCCACGGACGCGGGTCGCCGGCGATCGGCACGTAGATCTCGAACGCGAGGGTAGGGCCGACCTCCCACGTCCGCCACGCGACGGGCGACTCGGTCGCGAGCTCGAACTGGTTGAAGTACGTCGTGTCCAGCCAGAAGCCGTAGCCTTCGGTCGAGAGCATGAACGGCACCGGGTAGTACGTCATCGTGCCGCCGTTCGGCATCGGGTTGTCCGGCCCCGGCGGCACGAGCTCGCCCGTCGTGAGGCCTCCCTCTTCGGGCCAGTTGTAGACGGACAGCCCGCGATGATCGACGTGGTCGTACCGCTCGCCGAGGCCGAGGAAGCCTTCGTCGGGGGGCGACGCGAAGCCGATCTGCCAGGCGCGCGGCGCGGTGCCGCCGCGATGGGCTTCGACGCGAAGCGCGCCGGCGCGGATCACGTGCGTGACGGTGATGCAGTCGCCGTCGCTGTCGTACAGCGTGACGTCGATCTCGCCGTCCTTCTGCGTCGACGCGACGACGTCGAGGTTCTCGCGCCACGGATCGAACGTCGGCGTGAAGAAGAAGTAGCCGTTGTAGAGCGCCTTGCCGATGGCGAACTCGCCCGACGTCCAGCCGAGCGTGCCGTTCTCGACGACGACGTTGCCGCTCGCGTCGAGCACGGTGAGCGAGTATGGCTGCGTCGTGATCCGGACGGTCATGTCGGCGCTCTGCATCGTCAGCTGCGCGGCGCCGACGCCGTCGCCGCACGGCGGCGCGCACGCGGCCGGCGCGAGCGCGAGGACGAGCACGACGAAGAAGGAGCGCGTCATCGCTGTCCGGTCGTAACGCGCCACCGTCGGAGCCGGCAAGGCAGAACAGCGCTCACAAGCGACGACCTCGACAGCATTCGCGTCGTTCTAAGGTCAGTCCGGTCGCGACAGCGATACGGCCAGCGCCCGATCCCACGTTGGCTCTCGGTCCGAGGTCGCGGAGCACAGCGCCAGCGCGACTCCGAGCTGACCCTCGAGCAAACCGAGCTCGCCCGGCACCGGCAAGCGCAGCGCACGGTCGTACCAGGCGCGGGCTGCAGCCGCGAGCTCGTCGTCGGCGGCGGCCTGCGCGAGGCGGTTCCACACGTGGGCAAGACCGATCGCGCCGTGGCAGAAGTGTGCCTCCGCGACGTCATCGAGCGCGACACGCCTCGCCGCAGCGCGCGCGACGTCGAGGGCACGTCGCCTCGTGTCGTGGTCGCCGGCGGCGTTCGCAGCCGCGAACAACGCGGCCGCGACTCCGGGATCGCCGTAGCACCAAGCGGCACGACCGGCGCTCGAACCGACCATCGAACGGAAGAATGGCGCGCGGTCGGATGCCTGCGACCAGACGTACGCGACGAGATCCTCGTACAGCGCGCGCGCGCCGGCCACTCCCCACGCGGCCGCGGCGCCAGCGACCGCGATCACGCCGCCCTGGCCATGCGCGACCCCGAGGTCGATCGCGCCCTGTGGAAATTGCTCGCGAGTTGCGGCCCCGAGCGCATCCGGCGCGCTGAACAGAAACCGGCCTGGTGTCGCGCGCGTCGCGTGAGCTTCGAGCCACGCGATCACGCGCTCGAGCAGGGACGCAGTTGCAGGCATGCGCTCGAGCGCGTACACGCCGACTCCGGCGACGCCGAACACGAGATCGTGACGAGACATCGACTCGACCATCGCGCCCAGGCCATCGTCGACGCTTCCGTCCACTTCACAGCCGAGCTGGGCGAGCACGAACGCCACGCCGGCGAGCCCGCCGAACAGCCCCGGACCGTGCAGCTCGGAGCTCGACATCGCGACGTCGAGCTGGGCTTCGGCCTCGTCGTCGCGATCCACGCGCGCGAACAACAGCGCTCGGCCTGCCGCATCCCCAAGCCCGGCGGTGGTCGGTGGCGCGATCGTCATTCGCTCGACGATGCTGCCGACGACCGCCCCCGCGCGTTCCGCGAGCGCTCCGTCGAGTAACGCTTGCCACGTGGCCGGGCTCACTTGCGCAGGTTGTACAGGCGCATCTTGGTGAAGAACGTGCGAAGAGGCATGCCGATCAACTCGGCCGCCTTGGTCTGATTTCCGTCGGCTGCATCGAGTGCCTGGGTCATGCGCCGGATCTCGAGCGCCCGGATTTCGTCGGCGATCGGCACGAACACCCGCGGTGCGACTCCGATGTCGGCGGTCGCGGCCCGCGCCGGCTTCGGCGGACCGAGCCGCACCGCGAGGTGCGCGGCCGTGATCGTGTGATCGGGGACCGTCGCTGCACAGTACTCCATCACGTTCTTCAGCTCGCGAACGTTGCCCGGCCAACGATACGCTTCGAGTGCCTGGAGCGCATCCGGCGCCAGCACGACCGCGCCACGGCTGGCAATGCGACAGGCCTCCGACAGGAACAGCTCGGCGAGCAACGGCAGCTCGCGCTTGCGATCGCGAAGCGGCGGGACCGCGAGCGTCGCGCCCGAAAGGCGAAAATACAGGTCCTTGCGAAATCGCCCGGTGTCGACCTCGTCCTGCAGGCTGCGATTGGTTGCCGCGACGAGCCGCACGTTGATCTCGCGCTCGCGCACGTCTCCGACGCGCGTGAGCCGCTGAGCTTCGAGCACGCGCAGCAGCTTCGCCTGGATCGCGAGCGACAGCTCGCCGATCTCGTCGAGGAATACCGTGCCCCCGTCTCCGCTCTCGAGCAGGCCCTGCTTGGTCGCGTGCGCGCCCGAGAACGCGCCGCGCTCGTGACCGAACAGCTCGCTTTCGACAAGGGTCTCCGAGATCGCGGCGCAATTGAGCGCGACCAGCGGCTTGCCGCGGCGTGGCGAGCGCTCGTGCAACATCGTCGCCGCGAGCTCCTTGCCGGTTCCGGTCTCGCCGGTGATCAGCACCGGGAGATCGACGCGCGCCAGACGATCGACCAGCGCGTACAGGCGTGCCATCGCGGGATCCGCGACGATCGCGTTTCGGTTGCCGATCCGATACGTGCGCAGCGACGTGGTGACGCCGGCCACCGCGGTGCCGCTCGTGCCGGCCGCAGCGGCGCGCGCACCGACGACGAGCAGCTCCGCGTCGCCGCCGTCCATCGGGCACACCGAGTAGCCGATCTTGACGTCGAGGTCGCCCAGAGCTTCACGCAGACGTCTCGCCATCTCGGGGACGTGGTCCGGATCGGTCTCGGGTGCGAGGATCAGGAACTGGGTCGCGTCGACCCACGAGCACACGTCGAGCCCGCGCAACGCAACGAGCGCGCGCTGCGCGTGCTCGTGATCGGCATCCCGGGCCAGCAGTCCGCATAGCAATGCGAACGGCCGTTCGTAGCGAAGCGCGCGCTCGACCTCTTGTTCGATCCGATCGCGCAGCTGCAGGTACGGCAACCACCGCGAACCGGAGGTCGTGCGTGCGCTCGTGAACAACACGAGGGTCGCGGCGCAGATCGCGACCGAGTCCCCGGAATGCAGCTCGCGTTCGGTGGCGATGCGGCTTCCGTTCACGAACGTGCCGTTGTGGCTGCCGAGATCGGTCAGCATCACGCTGCGCTTCGTGATCTTCAAGATCGCGTGGCGGCGCGACACCGACTGGTCGCGCAAGCGGAGCTCGGCACTGTCACCACGGCCGATCACGACCTCGCCGGACTGCGGGAGCTCGAACACCCACGACATGTCGCGCTCGAATACGAGCATGTAGATCCGCCCGCTCGGATCGAGGGGAGCCTCGTGCGCGGGTGTCTTCTCGACGAAAGCTGCCGTCGACGAAAGCGTTTCGTCTGTGGTACCGTCCGCCACGAGGTGTCGGGGCCACTATAGGTACAACGGCGCCGACACGGAAGAGCGTGTCCGGGGAACAGCTGACGGGGCGCAAACTCGGGGACTTCGTCGTACGCCATCGGATCGGCGTGGGCGGATACGGCGAGGTCTACAGCGCGGAGCAGCCCGCGCTCGGTCGCGACGCTGTCATCAAGGTGATGCACGCGCAGCACCGCAGCTCGAAGACGTTGATCCAGCGCTTCCTGCGCGAGGCCCGGCTCGCGTCGAAGCTCGACCATCCGTACGCGGCGCACATCTACGCGTTCGGCGTCGAGTCCGACGGCCTGATGTGGATCGCGATGGAATACGTGCGCGGCAAGACGTTGCACGAGCTGCTGCGCGAGCACGGTCCGATGTCACCCGAGCAGCTCGTCCCGTTGCTCGATCGAATCTGCGAAGTGCTGCACGCCGCGCACGAATTCGGCATCGTCCACCGCGATATCAAGCCGCAGAACGTGATGGTGGTGGAGCGCTCGGGGCGCGCCTTGCCCAAGCTGCTCGATTTCGGCATCGCGAAGGCGAGCGACGGCGAGGCCGACGTGGTGCTCGAGCCCGCGCACGACGGCGAGGCCGCGGTCCGCGACGGTGCGAGCCAGGCCAGGGGCGCCGCATTCGAGGGGACGTTACCGTCGGTTGCACCGCCTCTCGCGATGGACAGCACGGTGTCGTTTGTCGGTGTGCTCGGCGGCGGGGCCGGGCAGGTGCACAAACCGGCCAGCGCAGTGGCGGTATCGGCATCTTCGATTTCGCTCGTCTCGTCTGCCGACGATCCGGCGCTCACCGAGGATGGGGCCACGCTCGGCTCGCCGCCGTACATGGCGCCGGAGCAGTGGGCGGACTCGTCGACGGCGACACCGCGCACGGACATGTACTCGCTCGGCGTGCTCGCGTTCGAAGCTCTCACCGGCAAGCGCCCGTTCGTCGCGCCGACTTTGCCCGCGATGGCGATGGAGCACACGCATTCGCCGGTGCCGTCGCTCGGTCCCGGCTTTCCGAGCGCGCTCGACGGCGTGATCGCGAAGGTGCTCGCCAAGCAACCGGAGGCCCGCTACGCCACGGTGCTCGAGTTCGCTCAAGAGTTTCGCGCGGCCGCGGGGTTCGGTAGCCAGCCGCTGCCCGCGCTCGAAGACGACCTGCGCATCTCGGTCGAGGCAAATTACCCCCAACCGATCGCTGAAGCCGTCTCGGCATTTCACGCCGCTCGAAATCCACACCAGGCCCGCGACGCGCTCGGTGGGATCGTGGAGGTCGCGGCGCGTTACCTGGCGCTGATCGCGATCGCCGGCCACGCGCAGGTGCGCGTAGCGGATTCGACGGCCGATGCCGCGCTCGGAACCTGGCTGCGCGAGTTGCGCCGCCGGCGGCTCTCCGACGACGAGTGGCTCGATCTAGCCCGCGAGCTCGTGCGGCCGTTCGCGGAACGACCTCAGGCTTATCCGGTGCCGGAGCTCGTCGACCTGCTCTGCAAGCGGATCGCCCGCCGTCCGTCGACCAGCGCCGAGAGCGACGAGCTCGACGCGCCGTCGCACGCGAATCCTGCATCGGATGTCGTTCACGAGATTCGCGCGAACCTGCCGGGGGTCGCACGATTCCTGCGAACGATCGCCTTCCTCGCGGACTATCAGCTCGTCGTCGTCGAGACCGGCCGCGCGCAGTCGTGGATGGGGCTCCGACGCCCACAGCGCATCGCGGTCGAGCTGCGCGGCCGCGCGATCGAACCGGGACAGCCGGTGCTGCTCGACCGGGCGAACCGACCGGTGTTGTCGCTGTGGCCGCTCGTCCAGGTATCGCCGCCGCTGGTCGACGCCGTGCCCGAGATGTTTTTCCTCGACGGCCGCGGTCGTCGCGGTGCGCGCTTGGTGGCGCTGCCGCAGCCGCTCGAGCGCCAGGACGAGCGGGTGTGGGCGTGGATCGCCGAGCGCTTCGCCGATGGCGCGGTCGATACGGGCGCGTCGGGGCAGACCGAAGGGACGCCGTTTCGCGGGCTCGCATCGTTCACGAACGAAGATGCCGCGTCGTTCGTGGGCCGCGAGCGGGAGATCGACGCGGCGGTCAATCGGTTGCGGATCGCGCCGATCGTCGTCGTGCTCGGACCATCCGGTGCCGGCAAGAGCTCGTTCGTCCATGCCGGCGTGGTGCCCTCGCTTCCGGAAGCGTGGACGGCCATCACGACCCGGCCCGGCACCACGCCCCTGACTGCGCTGCAATCGCGGCTGCAACGCTCGGGGTTTGCCGCCGACGGGCTCGCTGCGGCGATCGAGCGCGATCCCGGAGCGCTCGCCGAGCTGCTCAGGAAGTCCGAGCGCACGACCGTGCTCGTGATCGATCAGTTCGAGGAGCTGTTCACGCTGGGCGCACCCGCCGAGCAGCAGTTGCTGTACGTGCGAGCGTTGCTCGCCGCGGCAGCTGACCCCGACGATCGCGCACGCGTCTTGATCACCCTGCGCGATGACTTCCTCGCGCGTGCGATGCAGCTCCCGGCGCTGCGCGAGCGGCTGACCAGCTCGCTGTTCTTCCTCGGCACCCCGGACCGCACCGAGCTGGTGCGCATCCTGACCGAGCCGCTCGCTCGAGCCGGTTACGAGTTCGAAGATCGTTCGTTGCCGGAGCAGATGGTCGATGCCGTCGCGACGACTCCGGGCGCGCTGCCGCTGCTGTCGTTCACGGCCCAACAGCTGTGGGACTTGCGCGATCGGCAATTTCGCCAGCTCACGCGCCGAGCACACGACGCGCTCGGCGGCGTCGCCGGTGCGCTCGCGCAACATGCCGAACGCACGCTCGCCGCGATGAGTGCGCACGAGCAGCAACTGGCACGGGTCGGGCTCGGTCATCTCGTCACCGCCGACGGCACGCGCGCCGTGCTCTCGCGCCACGAGCTGCAGCAGCTGATGAATGACGCCGGTGCCGACGCAATCGTCGAGAAGCTGATCGCGGCGCGTTTGATCACCGCGACCGAATCGGACACGGGTGAAGCCCGGATCGAGCTCGTCCATGAAGCGCTGCTCGTCGCGTGGCCGCGACTCGACGCCTGGCGGCGCGAAGATGCCGAAGGCGCGCGCATGCGCGATCAGGTGCGCGCGGCGGCGCGGCAGTGGCTCCAGCGCGGGCGACCGCGCGGCTTGCTGTGGCGCGACGACGCGTTCGTCGAGCTGCAGGCGTGGCGCTCGCGTCACGCACAGCGCCTGACCGAAGGCGACGAGGCGTTCGTCGCCGCGAGCTTCGCCGAGGCCGCCCGCGGTCGTCGCCTGCGCCGCGGCGCGATCGCGCTCGTGCTCGCGATCATGGCCGCCGCGCTCGCCGTGCTCGTGTGGGCCAACCGACAGACCACGGCGGAGCGCAACGCGACACGGGCCGAGCGCGATCGCTTGATCCTCGCGCAAGCGAGCGGCGAGCTCGAGCGCGATCCGACCGCCGCGATCGCGTGGCTGCGCACGTACCCCGCCGACGGCGCGGAGCTCGACAAGGCACGAGAGATCGCGATGGATGCGCGCGCGCGGGGGGTCGCGATGTACGTGTTGCCGGGGACATCGAGCGTCGGGAAGTTCTCGCCCGACGGTATGCGCTTCGCATCGACGAGCGGCGACGGCGTGCGAGTTCTCGATCTGGCGAGCGGCGAAACCCGCTTGTTCCCGGTCCGGCACATCCTGACGGTCTCGTGGGCGCCGGACGGCGCTCGCTTGTTGCTCCGCCGCACCGACGACGGGCCATCGACGATCATCGATCTCGTCACGGGCGAGACCACTCCGCTCGGGGCGGACCTGATCCCAGGTGTCGACGAGACGTTCGAGCCATTCGACAAGGACGGGAGTGTGGTCGTCGCGACGCGCGACGGCCGACTCGTGAGGTACTCGAGCCCTTACTCCGCTCGCGAGCCGGTGTGGACGCCGTTCGTTTCCTATACCCAGTACGTTCATCGCGGCGGACGACTCGCCGCGTTGCACGACGGCGAGCTCACGTGGTGGACGCCCGAGGAGCGCGTCGCGCATCGTCTGACGCGCCCGTCCGATGTCACGTTCGCGCGGGGGAGCACGCGCGTGGCCTTCCTCGGCGAGTCGAAGATCGCCGCGACGACCACGGACGGTCGGCTATGCGTCTGGGATCTCGCCGGCGGCGCGCCCGAGGTGCTGGAAGGAGATCGAACGCCGATCGCAGGCTTCGTCGCATCGCGCGACGGCCGACTCGTGATCTCGCTCGCCGGGCGCGAGTCCCTGCGGGCATGGCGGACCGATCTCGGGACGAGTCGCCCGCTGCCGCCGGTCGGCCGAATCTCCGGTGGAGCGGTCACGCCCGACGGGCGTTGGTTCTTCGCCAGTCTGGAAGATCATTCGCTCGTGCTCGTCGACCCCGAGACCGGCGGTCATCGGCGGCTGGGGCTCCACGCGGTGCCGATCACCGGCGTCGAGGTGTCCTCCGACGGTGGCTGGCTCGAGACCGAGGGCACGGATGGCGCGGCGCGGTTGTGGCCGCTGCACGATCGGCTGAGTGTGCCGTTCGCCGCGCACGATGGGCCGATCACGTCGCTCGTCGTCGCGCCGGACGGAACGATCATCACGGGCGGCCAGGACGGTCATGCAGAGCTCTGGAGCATGGACGATCGCCGACGTGGCCTCGAAGGTCATACGGCCGCCGTGCTCGCACTCGCGCTCTCCGGGGACGGCGCGACGCTCGCGACCGCCAGCGACGATCACACGATCCGGCTGTGGAACGTTGGCAACGCCACGTCGATCGGCAAGCCGTTGCTCGTCGAGGCGGGATTCGTGCAAGCCATCGTGATGTCGCCCGATGGGCGAGCGCTCGTGTCGAGCCACGCCCACGGCGACATCCGGATCTGGAACGTCTCCTCCGTCGAGTCGAAGTTACTCACGACGGTGGTGCCGTACGCCTCGGAGATCGCCGTCA
>DATJXL010000253.1:0-44072 GCA_035500135.1 Kofleriaceae bacterium | reverse complement strand
GATCGATGCCGTAGCGCCGCATGATGGCGTCGTCCAGCGCCATCTTGCCGGCGATGAACGGCAGCGGCTTGACCCAGTGCGCGGTGACGTCGGGCGAGTCGTCGATCTTCACCGTACCGTCCTTCGCGACGTGCATCGTCGCGATGCCGTCCTTGGGATGGTCGACGTCACCACCGACCACCGCGACGTACGTGCCGTGGCCCGAGGGGTGGAGCTCGCCGCTCGGCGCCGGCGCGGGCTCCAAGGGATGGCTGTTCGCGAGAAAGCTCGTGACGAAGTCGCCCGACAGTCCGTTCGATACCTCCGGGCCGCGCATGGACATCAGCGAGTGGCCCGGTGCGGTGCCCGTACCGCTCGAGCTGGGCGTCTCGCCGGTCGGACCAGAGCTCGAGATCTGCGCGCTGCCCCGCGACGTCGCATGCGACCGGGTGGCGGCGCTGCGGAGAGGCGTCGCATCCATGCCACGGATCTGCGCCGTGGTGTGGTCGTCGAGCAACGTGACGTCGACCGTAAGATCGGGCGCGGGTGCGGGCGCGGACTCGGGCTCTGGCGGGGAAGCCAGTGCTGGCAGGGTCTTGGGAGATCTGCCCACTTCCACCCACGCGAACGCGGCAGCGTGCAAGGCTGCGGAAATCGCGAGCACCCGGGCCCAGAGTCCGGGATGCTCCGGTCGGTGACGCGGGGGCGCTAAGGGCAGCGCACGCACGACGTTAGGACCTCACCGGGTTCTCCAGGGTTTGCCGACACGCCACGGTCCACGATCCATGCAAGCACCATGTCTACTTGGCGTCGTCGCTCCAACCCTCCGGACGCCGCGGCTCGATCGCGGTGACGCCGACGAGCAGGCTCACGCACCCGCTCGAGCAGATCGCGAAGCTGGCCCCGAGCGAGTCGGCGGGATCGTGGTGGCCGAACGCGGCGTCGATCGCGAGGACCACGAGCAACACGACGAGCGCGCAGGCCAGGTGCACCGCGAGCCGGCTGCCGCGGACCAGCGCGATCACCGCGAAGACGATCGCGAACAACGTCGCGCCGCCGAGCCCGACCTGGAGAGTGGCGTGCTCGGCCTGCTCGTATTCGGAGCCTGTCACGCCGTGGCCTCCGAACCAGTGATCCGATCCCAGCCCGATCAAGACGAGCAGCGAACCGACGGTGACCAGCCAGATCGAGCGAGCGCGGGGCGTCATGCGCTCATGTAACCCATCGATCTCGTTCGCGTGCAAGATCTCGCGACACCACGGCCTCAGCCGTTGACACATGCAAGCACCATGACCTTGTTCTCGCGCCTGCTCGGCTCCGGACCACCGCGCGAGCTACGCGCGGCGCAACGCGGGGATCGCGACGCGATCGCGCGGCTCTACGACGCCCACGTCGATGGCCTGTACGCGTTCGTGTTCTTCCGGGTCGGACGCGACCAGGCGCTCGCGGAGGACGTCGTTCAGGAGACGTTCGCGATCGCGCTGTCGCGGCGCGCCGACTACGACCCGGCGCGCGGCTCGCTCGGCAGCTGGCTGGCCGTGCTGTCGCGCAACGTGATCCGCGATCACCTGCGCGCGCATCACCGCGGCGATCAGCTCGCGGCGACCTGGGAGCGCATCGACGCCACGCTCGCCCAGACGTTCGCGGCGATGGCCGAACGCCCGCTGCCGGGAGAGGTGCTCGAGCGCGCCGAGACGCGCGACCTCGTGCACATGGCGATCGCGAACCTGCCCGAACCATATCGCACCGCGCTCACGCGCAAGTACGTCGATGGCGAGAGCCTCGACACGCTCGCCGGCGAGCTCGGCATTTCCGCCGCCGCCGCGAAGTCGCTGCTCGCGCGCGCCCGCCGCGCGTTCCGCGACACGTTCGCGACGCTGTCGGCTCACTTCTCGGAGGCTGTATGAACGACGATATCCAGCGCGACGTGCTCGAGGAGAACGTCTCGAGCCTGCTCGAGAGCGGCGGCGAAGCGCCGCGCATGGCCGAGGCCGCGCGGGCGCGGATCCGCGCCGAGCTCGTCGACAAGTTCGGCGCGGTGGCGCCGGCGCGATCGCGCGCGCGCGTGCCGCTGTTCGCCGTGCTCGGCGGGCTCGCGGCGACCGCGGCGATCGCGATCGTGATGCTGCGCATCTTCGGCGGCAACGGCGGCGGCGGCGCGCAGCCGCCGGTCTCCGGCGAGGGCGCGACCACGCTCGCCGACGGCTCGACGTACCTGACCGCGCCCGGCGGCAAGGTCACCGTGCTCGGCCCGCGTCACCTGCGCGTCGAGGGCACGGCGCTGCTCGACGTCACGCCCGGGCACGGCGCGTTCACGGTCGAGACCGCACGCGGCCGCATCGAGGTGCTCGGCACGCGGTTCCTGGTCGACGGCGAGCTCGCACGCACGACGGCCGCGGTCGTCCGCGGCAGCGTCAAGCTCGCGACCGACGCCGGTGAGGTCTTGCTGCACGCCGGCGAGCAAGGCATCGCCGAAGCCGGGCGCGCGCCGACGCGCGGGCCGGCGCCGCGGCTGTCGTACCTCGCGTCGTGGGCCGAGGAAGCCCGGCGCGGCGCCGACCACGACCTCGAGCCGCTGCATCACGGCACGCTGTTCGCGCGCGACCCCGGCGTGCGCAGCCATCCGCCGTGGGGCGACGAGTATCCGTTGCCGCTCGCGAAGCTCGGGCTCGACATCGTCGTCGAGGATCGCGTCGCGCGCGTCGCGATCGATCAGACGTTCCACAACGACGAGGCGCAAGATCTCGAAGGCGTGTATCGGTTCGCGATCCCGCCCGACGCCGCGCTCCAGCGGCTCGCGATGTACAACGAGGGCCGGCTCGAGGAGGCCGCGGTCGTCGAGCGCATGCAGGCGCGCCGCATCTACGAGAACCTGGTCTACCGGCGCATCGACCCGGCGCTGCTCGAGTGGGCCGGCAACGGCCGGCTCGCGCTGCGCGTGTACCCGATCCCCGCGCGCCAGGACAAGCGGCTCGTGCTCGCGTACACGCAGAGCGTGCCCGAGCTGTACGACGACTGGACGTTGACCGTGCCGCTGCCCGAGGTCGATCGGCCGGTCGGCGAATTCGCGGTCGCGATGCGCATCAAGGGCTGCGCGAGCTGCGAGCTGTCGTCGACGAGCCACCAGATCGAGGTCACGCGCGACGCCGGCGACGCGATCGTCAAGTACACGCGTTCGACCGACAAGCTCGGCGACTCGTTCGTCGTCCACGTGCGGCAGCCGCAGCGCGAGCCGCTCGTCGCGACACACACCGACGGCGGCGACCGCTACGTGCTCGTGCGCGCGAAGCCGTCGCTAGACTCCGGCGGCGGCGCGGCTCGCGCCTACAAGCCGCGCACGTGGGTCGTGCTCGATGACGTGTCGGCGTCGCGCAGCGCGATCGAGCTGCGCGCGCAGCAGGATTTCATCGGCTCGCTCGCGCGCGAGCTCGACGAGGACGATCGGCTCGCGGTCGTCGCGTTCGATGTCGAGGCGCGCACGAAGCTGCCGCCGACGCGCGTGATGGACGTCGATCAGCGCGCGCTGCGCGAGGCGCTGCGCGGCGAGGGCGGTGTCGGCGCGACCGACTTCTCGGTCGCGCTCGCGGCCGCCGCGAAGCTCCTTGCCGGTGTCGCGCCCGACGACGCGATGATCGTCTACCTCGGCGACGGCGTGATCACGGCCGGCCCGCGCGAGCTCGACGCGTTGCGCGCGCAGCTCGTCGGCAAGGCGCACTTCGTCGGCGTCGGGCTCGGCGATGGCCCCGACACGCAGACGCTCGACGCGCTCGCCGGCGCGACCGGCGGATTCTCGACCACGATCGACCTCGCGGACGACGTGTCGTGGCGCGCGTTCGATCTGGTCGCGGCGCTGCACACGTCGCGGGTGACCGACGTCGCGGCGCACTTCGTCGACGCGCAGGGCCAGCTCGTGCCCGCGACGCTGTACGTGCGCTCGCCGCAGCTCGCCGACGGCGAGGAGCTCGAGCTGGTGGCGAAGCTCGCGGGATCCGGAACGCCGGCGGCCGTCGCGGTCACCGGCACGCGCGACGGCGCGCCGTGGCAGCAGACGATCGCGCTGCCGGCCGCGCACGACGGCGGTTACCTGCCGCGGCTGTGGGCGCAGCGCCACATCGCGGCGCGCCTGCTCGCGAAGCACGACCCGATCGCGCCCGAGCTGCGCGAGGCGCGCGACGAGGAGATCCGCAAGGACGTCGTCGCGCTCGGCAAGCGTTACTTCTTGCTGTCGCGCCACACATCGCTGCTCGTGCTCGAGAACGACGAGATGTACGCGCAGTTCGGCGTGAACAAGGGCGCGGGCGACACCTGGGCGCCGTACGCGCTGCCGGCGCGCATCGCGACGGTGCCGGTCGCGGTCGCCAGCGCGCCGCCAGCCGGCGCGGCCGACGACGCCGAGCTCGTGCGCGCGCCGCTCGCGATCTTCTACGAGGCGTCGATCTATCGCGCCGGCCCGCGCGTGGTCGACCTGTCCGCGCGCGACGAGGCGCTCGTGACGGGCACGATCGGCCACGGCGCCGGTTATGGCGAAGGTGGCGGGGGCCTGGGCCTGTCGTCGCGCGAGGACGAGAGAACGCGCGCCCAGCTCGAGCTCGCGAACGGCGACGCCGACGCGGACGCCGAACAGAAGGTCAGGGTCAACAAGGAATCGGCCGAGAATCCGCTCGAGACCACAGAACAACCGGTCGAGCACCGAGCAGCGCTGCGCCGCCACATCACCGTCGACGGCAGCTTCGCCTCCGACGAATCGCTCGGCATCGGCGGCATCGGCGGCATCGGCGGCATCGGCGGCGGCAGGAGCGGCGGTGTCGGCTGGTGGAAGCGGACCGGCGCATCGGGTGCGTTCGCGCTGGCACGACTCAACTACGTGGGCGATCCCGCATTCGACGACCTCACCGCGTTCGTGCCGGCGCTGTCCGCCGACGAGCTCGACGCGTGGCGCGCGCGCCTCGGAATCGACGGCGACGGCGCAGGCGGCGCGCACTCGATCGATCCGGCGGCGCGCGACCTGCTCGCGCAGGCCCGCCGCGCGCTGCCGACCGGCGTGTATCGCTGGGGCGATCGCGAGCTGGCGGTCGACGACGCGCGCCGGATCGGCTCGCGGTTCACGAGCGAGGACGCGCTCGCCGAGACCGCATCGTTCGACGGCGCGACCTGGACGCGTCGCTACGCCGAGCTCGGCCTCGACACGACGCGCGCGATCGGGGACGACGATGTCGCGCTCGCGCTCGCGTATCTGCCGGTCTGGATCGCGGAGCCCGCGCACTACGCGCATTACTTCGACGTCACGGCGCACGGCCGCGAGGTCACGCTCGCGACGACCGAGCATGGCAAGCCGCACACCGTGCTCGTGCTCGTGTTCGACGATCGCGCGCGGCTCGTCGCGGTGCGCGACGGTCGCGGCTCGACGCTGCTCGCGGTGACGTGGGACGCGGCCGGGCCGACCGCTGCGCGCGTGCACGGCGAGCCGCTCTCGGTCGGCTTCACGCCGGAAGCTGTCGCCGACGCGCGCGCGTGGGCGCACGGAAGCTCCGAGCCGGGCGTGTCCGTCGAGCTGCCCGTGCGCGTCGCGTCGTACTGGAAGGCGAAGGCCGAGCGCGAGAGCGCCGGCACGCCGGCATGGCAGCACGCGCAGCGCCAGTACCTGGCGAGCCTCGCGGTGTCGCGCGATCGCGGCGGTCTGTGGGATGCGTTCGAGGCGCTGCGCGCGCACGAGGCGATCGAGCCCGGCGATCTCGCGCTCGCGAGCGCCGGCTTCGCGGCGGCGCCCGCCGAGGCGTCGACCAAGGCGATCGCGGGCAGCGAACCGCTCGCGAAGACCGCGCTTGCCGGCTACGTGGTCGCGGGCCGCGCGTACCGCACGGGTGCGCGCGTCAAGCCGGCATCGCACGACGGGTTTGTCGGCGCGCTGTGGTCGCTGCGCGCCGCGGAGGCGGAGATGTCGGCCGGTACCAGCAAGGAAGCAGCCGACGACATCGTCGCGATCGACGCACGCGCGCCACGGCTGCGCTACGTCGGTGCGTCGTTGCTCACCCAGCGCTGGGATCTGCCCGCCGCCGACGTGCTCCGCGCGACGGACGCGGCGGCGATCGGCCCGTACGTGAATGTCGCGCGCCTGGTCGCCGCTCAGACCCTGATGAACCACGGCGACTACGAGCGCGCGGCCGAGCAAGCCGGCGCGCTCGCGGCGAGCGTCGATCTGCACGCGCTGCCGCCGTACCTCGACCAGCTCGCGTACGCGTT
This sequence comes from Kofleriaceae bacterium, assembly GCA_035500135.1. Lineage (GTDB taxonomy): Bacteria > Myxococcota_A > Polyangia > Haliangiales > Haliangiaceae > JABFXX01. Next base: position 37,853 of record DATJXL010000253.1, on the reverse strand, counting down.
CCAGGCGTCGCGGCGCGGGCCGGCCGGCTGGCAGCTCGCGTGGGCGACGTGGCGCGACCGCGTGCTCGCGGGCGACAGCTTCGGGCACGTGATGGCGCTCGTGAGCCAGGCCGCGCAGCACCCGGCGGATCTGATGCCGGTGCTCGAGCGCGCGGCGGTGCTCGCCGGCGACGACGTCGACAGCAAGCTCGCGCTCGCGCGCGTCGCGATGATGTACCGGCAGGACGCGTGGGTGCAGAAGCTGCTCGCGCCCCTCGTCAAGACCGCGCCGACGCACGACGTCTACCAGACCCTGGCCAGCCTCCAGGACGCCAACGGCGACTTCACCGGCGCGCTCGCCTCGCTCGAGGCGGCGCAGGCGGCAGGCGCCGACGAGCGCGTCGACATCGCGGTCGTGCGCGAGGAGCTCGCGGCGATCATCGCGACCGCCTCGCGAGCCGCGATGCGCTCGACCGGCGCCGAGCGCCAGCACGCCGTCGAGCGCGCGCTGGCGTGGGGTGCGCGGTGGCGCGCGATCGATCCCGGCAACCCGCAGGTCGACCAGATGCTCGGCGATCTCGAGCTCGCGATCGGCGATCGTGCGGCCGCGTGGCGGCAGATGTCGTCGCAGATCGAGCGCGATCCGTGGTCGGGTGCCGGCTACATGTCGGTCGCGACGACGTTCGAGCAGCAGGGGCGCGTCGCGGAGGCGCTCCCGTTCTATCACCAGGCCGTGATCATCGATCAGACGAATCCGACGCCGCGGCTCGCCGAGGCGCGCGCGCTGATCGCGCTCGGCCGCACCAAGGAAGGCGATGCCGAGCTCGCCGAGATCGCGAGCCGGCACTGGCACGACATGTGGAGCGGCGTCGTCTATCAGGCCCAGGACCTGCTCGCGCGCGGCAAGCAGCGCTAACATCGGTCGGTGCCCACCGACGGCGAGCTCGAGCTCGCGTTCTACGAGCAGTTCCTGTGGAGCCGCGGGCTCGAGCCGTATCCGGTGCAGGAGCAGGCGATCGGCGCGATCTTCGCCGGCAAGAGCGTGCTCGTCACGGTGCCGACCGGCACCGGCAAGACGCTGATGGCGAAGGCGGCGCTGCATCGCGCGCTCGGCCGCAACGAGCGCGCGATCTACACGACGCCGCTGCGCGCGCTCACCGAGGAGAAGTATCGCGAGCTGTGCGCGGATTTCGGCGAGGGCTACGTCGGGTTCGCGACCGGCGACTACAAGGTCAACCGCGAGGCGCCGATCCAGGTCGAGGTCGCCGAGATCCTGTGGAACCGCATCGTCGCCGACAAGAGCGTCGCGCCGGCCGACGTCGTCGTGATGGACGAGGGTCACTACTTCAACGACCCCGAGCGCGGCTACGTGTGGGAGCAGTCGATCATCGGGCTCGATCCGCGCGTGCAGCTCGTCATCCTGTCGGCGACGGTCGGCCACCCCGAGAAGTTCTGCCACTGGGTCGAGCTCACGCGCCGCGTGCCGATGGCGCTCGTCGACTCGCGCGAGCGCAAGGTGCCGCTCGTGCACGAGTTCCGCGAGGAGACGCTGATCGACACCGTGAAGGAGCTCGCGCACGCCGGCGACGTTCCGGCGATCGTGTTCGTGTTCGGGCGCGAGCAATGCTTCGAGGTCGCGCGGCTCGTGAAGAGCTGCCGGCGGTTCACGAGCGACGACGAGCGCGCCGAGATCGAGAAGCAGTGCGACGAGGCGCTGTTGCCGGGCGGCGCCGCGAAGGAGCTGCGGCCGCTGCTTGCGCACGGCATCGGCATCCATCACGCCGGCATCCTGCCGAGATACAAGCAGCTCGTCGAGCAGCTCGCGCTCGCGCGGCTCGTGAAGTTCGTCGTGTCGACCGAGACGATCGCGGCCGGCATCAACCTGCCGGCGCGCACGGTCGTGTTTCCGTCGCTGCGCAAGTTCATCAAGCAGGAGGCGCGCCTGTTGACGTCAGCCGAGTACCACCAGATGGCGGGGCGCGCCGGCCGGCCGCAGTTCGACGACAAGGGCCTCGCGATCACGCTCGCGCCCGAGCAGATCGTCAGCGACCTGAAGAAGGAGCTCAAGCACGCGAAGGGTGACCTCGAGAAGGTGAAGCGCAGCGTGTACGGCCGCGCGCGCATGGACGCGCACAAGAAGGGCGACGTGATCTGGACGCCCGAGCTGCACGCCGAGCTCGTGCGCGGCGAGCCGGCCGAGCTGCGCAGCAAGACCAAGATCACGGCCGAGCAGGTGCTCGCGATCGGTCTGCCCGATCTCGCGTCCGCGCCACTACCCGGCGACGAGGTCGCGGCGCGCATGGCGGAGGCCGAGGCATCGCTGCCGCCGTCGCTCCGGCTCGACATCGTCACCGTGATCGATCACCTGCTGCTCGGCGATCGCGAGCGCAAGGAGCTTCAGAAGACGCTCGCGCAGCTGGTCGCGAACATGCGCGCGGTCGGCGTGCTCGACGAGCACGGCGCGCAGGTCTCCGGCCAGATGATCCGCGAGTTGCAGGGCATGGACGGCCTGCTCATCTACTACGTGTTGTTTCACCACCAGCTCGAGTACGTCGAGCTGCGCGAGCTCGTCGAGTATCTGGTCGATCACGACGTCGTGCAGCGGCTGTTCGATCGCGAAGGCGAGGGCGAGAAGAAGGAGTGGATGCGCGCGAAGCTGCGCGAGCTGCGCGTCGACAATCCGCACGTCAGCTGGGAGGACGTCGAGGCGCTGTGGGACAAGGAACACCCGCGGGTGCTGACGAAGGTCGAGGTGATCCACGGCGAGTTCTCCGCGAAGGTGCCGCACCCCGAGCTGCACGGCGGCAGAAAGCCGAAGACGGTGTGGGCGCAGCTCGAGGACTCGGGCGCCGGGTTCCTCGAGCTCGTCGAGAAGCACGGGCTCGAGCACGAAGAGGGCAACTTGTTCACGTACCTCGTCCGCGTGATGAACTGCGCGCGCAAGATCGGTGAAGCCAGCGGGCTCGGCGAGCTCGAGGAGATGGCGGAGCGAATCAAGAAGCTGCTCGGGCGCATCGACACGAGGTTGCTCGAACGATGAGGTGCGCGTTCGCCGCGATCGTGGCGCTCGCCGCGTGCACCAAGCACGACGAGCCGGCCATGCCGCGCGATGCGGCCGCCGCACCGGCCACGCGCGACGCGGCCGCGGCGCCGCCCGATGCACCACCGGCGGCCGCGCAGCCGGTGCCCGCGAAGCTCGTCGTCGGCGCACACGACAGCTGCGCGATCCTGAGCGACAAGACCGTGCGGTGCTGGGGCGACAGCGGCGCGCTGCGGCCCGAGCTGCGCGGCGTGCTCGACGTCGCGCTCGGCGACGCGCACGCCTGCGCGCTGCTCGACGACGGCTCGGTCGCGTGCTGGGGCAAGATCGGCTTCGGCGCGAGCACGCATCAGACCGCGCCGGCCGCGGTGCCCGGCGTCAACGACGCGGTGCGCGTGTTCGCGCTCGGCGGTGCGGGTTGCGCGAGCGAGAAGTCGGGCGCGCTCGCGTGCTGGGGCGACGTCGACGCAGCGGGGCACGTGACCGCGACCGGCGCGCACCGCACGCCGACTGCGGTGCGCGGGCTCGATCTACGCTCCGCGACGCTTCGCGTTGCTGCCGGCCCCAGCGAAGCCGGGCCTCTCGACCACGTCGTCGCGATGACCGCGCACGGTGCGCTGCTCGAGAGCGGCGATGTCGTGCTCGATGGCAAGCGCGCGGGTACGACCGGGGTGGTCGAGCTCGCGACGACCGGCGCGTTCACATGCGGGCGAACCGACGACGGCACGGTCGAATGCTTCGGCGCCGGTCAGCCGTGCGCGGCCGCCGAGCCGGCGCCGAAACCGACCAAGCCCGCGAAGCCTGCGAAGCCTGCGAAGCCGACCAAGCCGCCTAAAGGCAAGCACGTCAAGCCCGCACCGAAACCCGTGGCGACGCCGGCGGTGCGCGTCGAGAAGCTCGCGGCGCTGTCGCCGGCCTCGCACCTCGCGTTCGACGCCGGCCTGTGCGCGGTCACGACCGGCAAGCGGATCGTGTGCCACGACCCGGCGGCGGCATCGTGCACGGCTTCGCCGCTGTCGCTCGCCAACGTCGTCGAAGTCGCCGGCAGCTGCGCGCGTCTCGCCGACGGCACCGTCCACTGCTGGACCGGCGACGCGAGCGCGCGTTCGATCGCCGTGGTCCGCGGCGTCACCGGCGCGACGCAGCTTGCCGGTCACGGCGACCGCGGCTGCGCGTTGCTCGCCGATCATTCGATCGCGTGCTGGACCGGCACGGCGCCCGCCGCGCCGGTCGCGTACTGAACGCGCGGAGCTGCTGCGACGGGATTCAGTGAAACATGCGGATCGGCATCACGATCATCGGCAGCCCCGCGAACTGCAGGCGGCGCTCGACCGCGGCCGCGGTCTCGTTGTGAAGGATGCGCTGGTACCAGCTCTCTTCCTGGAAGATCAGCTTGCCGGCGAAGAAGATCGAGCGCGGAAACCGGAGCGCGACCTCGCGGCACAGGTGATCGAGCTCGGTGACCGCCTCGGTGCCGACCGCGAAGTCCTTGTCGGCGGCCCAGCCCAGCTGCTGGCGGGCGAACTCGACGTACTTGTCGAGGTCGGCCTCGATCTTCTTGCTCATCGCGTCGATCTCGTCCTTGCCCTTGAACACGCCGGCATCGATCACGCCCGCGGCGATGAACACGACCTGGTGGAACTGGCCGGGAAACACGCGCGGGATCTGGAGCAGCGTGTGGATGCCGAGGCCACCGAAGCCGCCGGCGAGCACGACCGCGGTCTGCTTCGTCGGATCGAGCTCCTCGGGCGCCGGCGGGACCGCGCCCGGCGGCGGCGCCGCGAGCGCGAGCTGCTTGGACAGCTCGACGACCTTCGCGCCGACCGCGCGGTAATGGCGGCGGATCAGGTAGCACAGGACGACGAGGCTCGCGGTGATCACCGTGGTGAGCCAGCCGCCTTCGGTGAACTTCTCGATCACCGTGATGACCAGGATCATCGCGCACACCGCCGCAGCGAGCCCGTGCACGAACACCGCGCGCTGCCAGCGCCCCTGCTTGGTATGCACGGCGTGGCGGATCATCGCGACGTTCGACAGCGTGAACGTGATGAACACGTTGATGCTGTACATGACGACGAGCGCGTCGACCGAATCGTTCGTGTAGACGAGCACGATCGCCGCGGCGGCCGCCATCAGGTAGACGCCGTTGCGCATCGTCAGCTGCTCGGACACCGCGGCCATGCGGTGCGGCATCCATTGATCGAGCGCCATGTTCGCCATCACGCGCGGGCCGTCGACGAAGCCGGCCTGCGCGGCGACGAACAGCAGCGCGCCTTCCGACACCAGCGTGATCGCGGTGAACACGAGCGCGATCGGGCCGGTGCCGGCGAAGCGCTGCGCGAGCACCGCGTTCATCGTGACCTTGTCGTTCGGCGTCGGCAGCACGCCGGGCACGAGCAGGTACGCGAGCAGGATGCCGCTCGCGGTGATCGCGAGCGATGTCGCCATGAGCGTCATCGTGCGCTTCGCGGTGCGCACGCGCGGCTCGCGCATGATCGCGATGCCGTTCGAGACCGCCTCGATGCCGGTGAATGTACCGCCGCCGAGCGAGAACGCGCGCATGAACACGAGCGACACGCCGAGGATGCCGACCGATCGCACGTGCGAGCCCGCCTCGTCGACGACTCGATGCGTGACTTCGCCCGCGTTGCCGATATTCGTGATGATCGCGCCGAAGATCAGAACCGCGTGCGTGAGCAGGAACGCGAGGAAGATCGGCGTCAGGATCGTCACCGATTCCTTGACGCCGCGCAGGTTCATCAGTGTCAAGAGGCCGAGCACGACCAGGACGATGACGAGCTTGTGGGCCTGCAAGCTGTCGGGCACGAAGTCGAGGCTGAGTACGGCATCGACGCCGGCCGAGAGCGACACCGCGATCGTCAGCACGTAATCGACGAGCAGCGCGCACCCCGACATCGCGCCGACGTACGGCCCGAGGTGCTTCGACGCGACGATGTAGCCGCCGCCGCCGTGCGGGAACTCCTCGATGATGCGGCGGTAGCTCCACGAGATGATGAACACGGTCGCTGCGATCGCGATCGCGATGAACACCGCGAGGTACGCGTGATCGGGGACGAACGTGCACAGCTTCGACAGCTCTGCGGTCGCGTTCTTCTCGCACGCGCCGGGTGCGCCTTCGTTCCAGTGGCCGAGGGCCTTGAACGCCTCGGCCGGACCGTACGAGGACGACGACAGACCATCCGCTCCCAGCCCGACCCAGGCCAGGAACGCCACCAGGCTCATGTGGTGGAACACCTGCGGATCGCGCAGGTTCTTCGCGCGGCCGAACAAGCCGCGTGCGAAGTCCCCTAGTCGTCGAGCCATGCGGCGGCAAGCCTATCAGACTGGCTGGCGCCAACGCCGCGCGAGCGCGACCTCGGCGCGATACGTCTCGATCATTTTCGCCGTCGTCGTTGCGTTCCAGTCGAGGATCTGGGCGAGCCGCGCCGCCGCGCGCTCGCACACGCCGAGGCCCTGATCGCGCGACACCAGCAGCAGCGGCACGCGGCGCGCCAGCACGTCCTCGAGCGTGCGCGCGAGATCGCGCTGCGCGGCGAAGTCGATCTCGGCCCACACGTACGGCAGCTCGGGATCGATGCGCTCGCCCAGGCTGCGATCCTTCGCGATCGCCGCGCCGAGCAGGGCCGCGCGCGCGCCGTACACGCCGCACAGGTGGGTCGCGGTGTCGACGTCGAGCGGGACGTCGTGCATGAGCGCGCGCCCGACCGCGGCGACGCCCTCGAGCGTCGGCGATTCGAGCCCGACCGCGCCGGGCAGCGGCCGCGCCTTCGTGCTCGCGCGCTGCACGGTCATGCCTTGATCGGCGCCGAGCTCGTGCATCAGCTCGAGCGTCTTGTGCATGGTCTCGCGCGCCATCCGGCGATACGTCGTGAGCTTGCCGCCCGCGATGATGACGAGCCCGTCCTTGCGCGTGAACACCTCGTGCTCGCGCGAGATCTCGGACTCGCCGACGTCGGGCGGCGCCGCGATCAGCGGGCGCAGCCCGGCCCACGTCGCGATCACGTCGTCGGGCGTGAGGTTCGCGCCCGGGAAGTAGCCGTTGCCGCTGTCGCACAGGTACTTGACGTCGGCGGCATCGGCCGCGACCTCGTCGGCGGAGCCGGTGAAGTCGGTGTCGGTCGTGCCGAGCACGCTGCGGCCGCGCCACGGGATCGCGAACATCACGCGGCCGTCGACCGGCGAGATCAGCGTGATCGCGCGCGCGAGCGGCAGGCGCTCGCGCGGCAACACGACGTGCACGCCCTTGGTGCGGCGCAGGATCGGGCGCTCGAGCGGGATCTCGAGCCGGCGCGCCATCTCGTCGGTCCACGCGCCGGCCGCGAGGATCGCGGCGCGGCACTCGACCGTCCACGTGCGGTCGTGCAGGCGGTCGCGCACGCGCACGCCGACGATGCGGCCGTTCGCGGCGCGCTCGAACGCGACGACCTCGGTGTAGGTGTGCATGTCGGCGCCGAGCATCTGCGCGTCGAGCGCGTTCTCGAGCACGAGGCGCGCGTCGTCGGTCGCGCAGTCGTAATACTCGAGCGCGCCGCGCAGGCCTTCGGGGCGCAGCTGCGGCTCGAGCGCGAGCGCGGCCTTGGTGCCGCGGAACGTCTTGTGCAGGCGCGGTGCGCGGAACAGCGCGAGCGAGTCGTAGATCCACAGGCCCACGTTCATGATCTCGAGGCCAGGCCGCACGCCCTCGTAGATCGGGATCAGGAACGGCAGCGGGCGCACGAGGTGCGGCGCGACCCGGGTCTGCACGCGTCGCTCCGAGACCGACTCGAACACCAGGCCGAGCTCGCCGTGCTCGAGGTAGCGCAGCCCGCCGTGGATCAGCTTGCTCGACTTCGACGACGTGCCCGACGCGTAGTCGCCCTTCTCGAACAGCCCGACCTTGAGCCCGCGCAGCGCGGCATCGCGCGCGATGCCGGCGCCGGTGATGCCGCCGCCGATGACGACGAGGTCGTACGCGCCGCTCATGGTGATCCGGCCGTCATTTTAGCCGGTCGCGCGCGACGACGACGACCGGCCACCCGGGAAGCGCGCCGGGAGCGACCGCCGCGAGGTGGAACTCGACGTCGGGCGCGGCCGCAACGACCGCGGCGATCTTGTCTGCCGGCAGCTCCTTCGGCACGAGCAGCGCGACGACCGGATGCGGCGACGGATCGAGCGCGTGGATCGCAGCTGCGAGCTTTGCGGAGTCGACGACCGGGCCGGGATACGGCTCGCCGCCGTAGTCGACCGTGACGCCATTGGCGCCGAGGTGCGCGCGCGGGAGCTTGCCGACGTGCGCGCCGTCGCCGAGCAGCGTGACGTGCACGGCCGGCGCGGGCACGACGTCCTGCGGCGCGTCGGCGAGGTCGACGCCGGCGCCGGTGAGCGAGAACGGCGGCAGCGGCAGGTCGATCTTCGCGAGCTCGGCGGCGGCACCGCCGCCGTGCGTGGTCACGGCGCGCGCGATGCGATCGAGCGCGAAGTAGGGCGCCGACATGTAGCGCGGATCGGGGACCGCGCTGACTTGCTCCCTGCACTGCTCGCCGAGATAGCGCCACGGCGCGCGCGAGTTGCGGCCGCGCGCCTCGTCGATCGTGTCGTTGAAGCGGCGCTTCGCGTCGGTGTTGCAGTAGGCGTGACACGTATCGAGGCGCCCGGTGATGTCCTGGCGGCGCGGGCCGCCGTTCTCGGTCAGCGTCGCCCAGAACAGCAGCGGCGACCAGTCGCCGCACACCGGGCAGCCGTCGAGCAGCGCCGCGGTGCGTGCCGGATCGGGCGCGGCCTGCACGTCGTGCAGCGCCTTCTCGCAGCGCGCCCAGTCGATCTCGATCGGCCCGGCGTCGCGCTTCGGCGCTTCCTGCACCTTCTTCTTCTGGCACCCGAGTCCGAGCACGAGCGCGAGCCCGATCAGCATCGCGCGCCTCAACTGCGATCGACCTCGAGGCCGTACTTCTTGACGAGCCGGTGGATGTAGTTGCGATCGATCCCGGCTTCGGCGGCCGCGCGCGAGATGTTGCCGTGATGGCGCGAGAGCAGGGCGCGCAGGTAATCGCGCTCGAACGCCTCGACGAGCTGCGCCTTCGCCTCCTTGAACGGCATCTCGAGCATCGCCGGATCCGAGCCGCGCTTGTCGGGCACGGTCGATTCGCCGACGCCGGTGCGCGGCGCCGCGCCGTCGCCGAGATCGGCGAGCGCGGCATCGCCGAGCGACAGCGCGCGCTCGACGACGTTCCGCAGCTCGCGCACGTTGCCGGGCCAGTCGTGGCGCTGCAGCTGGTCGAGCAGCGCCGGCGACTGCGCGAAGCTGCCGCGCCCCATCTTCTCGGCGAACCACGACGCGAGCGCCGGGATGTCGGCCTTGCGCTCGCGCAGCGGCGGCACGTGCGTCGCGACGACCGCGAGCCGGTAGTACAGGTCCTCGCGGAACTCCCCGGCGCGGACCATCGCGCGCAGGTCGCGGTGCGTCGCCGCGATCACGCGGATGTCGACGTCGACGCTCTGCGTCTCGCCGACGCGCCGGACTTGCCGGCGATCGAGCACGCGGAGCAGCTGCGGTTGCAGGTCGAGCGCGAGCTCGCCGATCTCGTCGAGGAACAGCGTGCCGCGGTTCGCGGCCTCGATCAGGCCTTCCTTGTCGGCGGCGGCGCCGGTGAAGCTGCCCTTCGCGTGGCCGAACAGCTCGCTCGCGATCAGCTCGTGCGGGATCGAGCCGCAGTCGACGACGACGAACGGGCCCTTCGAGCGCCGGCTCGTGCGATGCACGGCCTCCGCGATCGCTTCCTTGCCGGTGCCGGTCTCGCCTTGCAGGAGGATCGTCGCATCGGTCGGCGCGGCCTTCGCGAGCAGCGAGAACAGCCGCTTCATCGGCTGCGTCGAGCCGAGCACGTCGCCGAAGCGATCGCCGGCCCACTCGCCGAGGTCGACGTTGGTGTCGACCGGCTCGACGTCGATCTCGGTGTGCTTGCCGAGCCGCAGCCGCGCCGCGCCGGTGAGCACGACCGAGCCGATGCGCGCGCCGCCGTGCTTCGTGCCGTTCGTGGTGTCGAGATCGCGCACCTCGATGCCGTCCTTGCGCACGCGCACCTCGAGGTGGTGGCGCGACACCGTCGCGTCGGTCAGCACGAGATCGTTGTCGGCGTGGGTGCCGACCATCGTCGTGCCTTCGTCGAGCATGTGGTCCTTGCCCTGATCGGGGCCGGAGACGACGCGCAGCCGGAAGCTGCGCTCGACGAGCAGCCCGCTGGCATCGTCGGTCAGAAGCTGCGTGTGGACCGTGGTCACTTCAACTGGTTGTACATCGTCGGCGCGCCAAGCACCAAACGACGAGCAGCGCGAGCGCCCAGGGCGGGCGATCCGGCCCGGTCTGGCAGCAGCCGCCGCCGGATCCGGTCGCCGGGTTGCCGCTGCCGCGGCTGCCGGCGTCGCCGGCGAGCGGCGGGGCGTCGGGATATTCGATGCGCGCGTCGGGCATGGCCGCATCGGGCGGCGGGCAGCCGCCGCTCGGGCACTTCTGCATCGCGATCGAGTCGTAGGTCGGGTTCGGGCCCGGGCCGACGACCACGCAGCGTGTGGTCGGGTAGTAGTTGGCCTTCGTCGCGGTCGCGCACGTGTAGCGCGGCGTGAGCGTCGGGAACTGGTACACGCCGCTCGTGTCGGTCGTCTTGGTGGCGCCGGTGTCCAGCGTCACCGTCGCGGCATCGATCGGATTGTTGCACGGACTGATCGTGCCCTCGCACACCAGGCCGATCAGGCCGCCGCTCTTGGTCGGCGCGAACTGCACCGCGAGGTGGTTCGCGACCGCACGCTCGACGCCGTCGGACGGGCTCGACACGAGCGTGCCGTCGACGACGAGCGTCGACGAGCTGCCGCTGTCGAGCGCGATCGCGCTGTCGATCCCGTACGTCGCGACCAGGAACGACGCGAGCTCGGCGTCGGTGAGCCCGGCCGAGCTCGCCTGCCAGCCGTCGACGACCGCGAGGTACAGCGTGTTGCCGTCCGCGGACAGCGCGAGCGCCGAGCGCGGTGCGCGCTCGCACGCGATCGTGATCGAGTCGTTGCAGTCGAACTGACTCGTCGGCTGCCCGCTGCGCACGAGCAGCGGCCGTCCCGACACGACGCCGAGCGTGCCGGTCGGCAGCGTGGCGGGCGTGACGACGAGCCCGGTCGGCACGATCTCGGCGGCCGTGTACTCGCCGGTCGTCGGCGTCGCCGTGCTGCGAAAGTCGAACACCGCGGACGTGCCGTCGTCGGCGGTGTCCGGCCATACCATCGCCTGGCCCATCGCGAGCCCGAGCGGCTGCATGTCGCCGACCGCGAACGAATCGCCGTTGATCGCGACGGCGGCGCCTTCGGCCGTCGAGTACGCGCTCGTCGTCGTGCCGCGCTGATCGGGCATCGTCGCGACCAGCTGGATCTGCGCGCTCGTCAGATCGATCCGCATCACGCGCACGACCGCCGGGATCGAGTCGTCCTTCCACGTCTCGCGGTGGATGCCGGCGTGAGGGTCGCCGGTGAAGGTCTGCGTGAAGTCGGCGAACACGCTCGCCGGGGCGAGCAGGATCGCGGCGGCGACGACGGACTTCACGGTCCGAGCATACCGGAGCCGTTGCGGCCGAATGCGAACTAACTAAGTCACTCGGCCGTGACCGTGGCGCCAGCCACGACCTTCACCGCCGCGGCATGCGTCCCCGCGTCGTCGGTGACCGTGATCGACCGCGTCCCGACCTCGAACGCCGCGCGCGTGACATTGGCCCCATTTCCCGCGCGCAACGTCTTGCCGGCAGCGGCCTGCACGAAGCCGAACTCGAACCTCGCGGTGACCGGCTTGGCCGCGACCGCGATCGGGTGCGTCGCGTGCGCGCCGAGCGGGCCGGTCACCTCCGCGAAGTAGTTGCCGGGCGCGAGCGTGCACGTCGCGGGCAGCGCGAGGTCCTTGCAGTGCGGCGCGCCGGCGACCGTGACCTTGGCATCGACGTTCGATTCGATCGCGACATCGGCGCCGTCGACGAGCTTGCCGCTGCGCTCGAGGTTCTCCGAGCCGCGCTCGGCGACGACCGGCTCGAGCACGACCGGCACCTTGTGCGGCATCGTCAGCACGAACCGCTGCGGCTTGCCGGCTTCGACCAGCACCTCGGCCGGCGTGGTCACGCCGGCGAGCAGCTGCCCGTTCTGCACGACCTGTGCGCCGGGTGGCTCCGACGCGAGCTTGACGCGCGCGAGCTCGTCGGCGACGGCGAGCGGCTGGACGAGGCGCATCTCCTTGCCCGGCCCCGGCACGGCGAGCGTGACCGTCGCGTCGCGATAGCCGGGCTTCGCGAAGTGCACCTGCGCGGTCGAGCTCGGCGGCAGCGTCGTCATCGCGAACGGCGTCGTGCCGGCTGGCTTGCCGTCGACATCGACCGCGGCGCCGGTCGGCTGCGACTCGAGCTCGACGCGCGCCGCGAGCGGCGCGAGCTCGAACGCGACCTGGTTGTCGCCTTCGTGCGGCTCGATCACCTGCTCCTTCGCCTCGTAGCCGGACAGCCGCGCGACGACCGGATAGGCCCGGCCGGCCTCGAGGTCGGGGACGCTGAGCGCGCCGCTCTCGGTCGTGCCGCGCGACTTGCCTTCGATCTCGATCGCGGCGCCGCGCGGCGTGGTCGAGAACGTGACGCGCGCGCGCGCCGCGTGCGGGCCGAACAGGCGCGGCCACGCCGCGATGCCGATCAGCACGAACATCGCCACGATCGCGACCGCGAGCACGGTGACGAGCCCGCGCGGCGGCGGCGCGGCCGGCGGCACGGTCTGGCGGCGCTCGACCGGGTGCGACGTGCCGGCGGGCAACTTGCGCGACGGTCCGGCGGCGAGCCGGCCGGCCGCGTCGATCTTCTCGGTGAAGAAACCGAACTCGCGCAGCTGCAGCTTCGGCGCCTCGAGATCGAACACGCACACCGCCTCGGTCGCGATGCCGGGCAGCACGTTGAACAACACGACCGTCGCCGAGTTGACCATCAGGTACAGCCCGAGGCCGGCGCCGCCGGCCTTGCGATCGATCTGATCGGCCTGGTGCAGGCACTTCGCGAGGTACTGCAGCACGGTCCCGCGCTCGAGCGTGCCGAACGCGTCGCGCACCGACAGCGCGAAGTGGCGATCGTCGCACGCGTACTGCACGACGACGCGCTGCTCGACGCGCAGCGAGATCCGCGTCCTGGTCGGGATCTCGGCGAAGATCTGCTTGCCTTCGTCGTCGACCGGCGCGTCGTACAGCGCGTTCATGAGCATCTCGTCGCAGCACTGCTCGATCGACTCGCGGTACTTGCGGCGCACGCCCATCGCCTCGGCAAACTCCGAGATCTGCGCGATGCACAGCGACTTGTCCTGGTAGTCGCCGACGAGCTGGCTGTGCACGAGCGTGCCCCACGGCACGAGCTTCTCGAGCCCGAAGATGTCGCCGGCGAGCACGCGCGTCGCCATCGCGGACAGCTCGCTGCCGTGAAGCTCCTCGGCGACGATCATCCCGGCGAGCCGTTCCGATGCCTGCATGATGTCGACGACCGCGGCCAGGTTCGTGCGCGGCAGCACGGCGATCACGCGCGTGTCGCCGACCAGCCGCTGCAACAGCTCGGCGGCGATGCCCGCGAGCTCGCCGTCGAGATGGACGACGACGAGCGCGGCCTGCAGCTCGGTCTTGCCGAGCTCGTCGAGCGTCGCGTGCACGTCGACCGCGCCGCCGGCGGCCTTGAGCGCCGCGGTGATCTTGCGGCCGAGCGCTTTGTCGGACGAGAGCGCGATGACGCGGCGCGCGAGCATCAGAACAAGACTTGGCCCTGCACGCCGATGATGAAGTCGAGCTCGTGCACCGAGTGATAGCGGTGGCCGACGAGATCGATCGCGTCGACGTGCAGCGGGTTGACCTCGTTCGAGTTCGGATCGATCAGCATGTTGCCGTTGCGATCGACACCGGCGTCCGCGAACGTGATCGCGTGATCGGAGACCCACACCGCGTCGCCGAGCACCGCGAACCGCACGTGCGGGCCGAGCTGCGCGCGGACGGCGACGCGCGCGCCGGTCTCGAGGTAGTTCTCGACGTTCGAGATGCCGGGATACTGCGACGCCATCGCGCCCGGCGACAGCGGGTTCGGGTACCACACGAGCGGGCCGCTGTTCGTCGGGCTGCCGGCGTACGCCAGCATCTCCCACAGCGGCGTGTACTCGCGCCCTTCGAAGTGGCCGATGATGCGCGCGCCGATGTCGAGGCTGATCCGGTTCTGATCGGGCGTCGTGATCGCGTACGCCTCGAAGCCGAAGTTCGCGCCCGCGATCTGGCCCTTGCCGGTGTTCGTCGCGCCGGAGCCGGGGTTCTGAAAGAGCGACGCCGACGTGTACGCGAGCGGCACCTGCCAGTACAGCTCGAGCCACGGCTCGGCCCAGCCGAGGCGGCGATCGAACGTCGTCCACAGCCTGACCTCGTGCGCGCCCTGGCCGACCGCGGTGTTCGCGGTGGGCTCGGTCGGATCGAAGCGCGCGACCCGGCCGATCGCGATGCGCGCCTCGGCGCCGATCTTCCACGTCGGCTTGGTGTCGTCGCGCGCCTGGTTCATCAGCGCGATGCCGAGGCCGGCGTCGACCTGATCGAGGCCGTGGCGGTTCGGGCCTTCGAAGACCTCGCTGCCGCCGGGCGGCGTGGTCGGATCGCTCGCCGCGTAGCCGCCGGTCGGGACGAGCTTGCTCGCGACCGTCGAGCTCGTGCCGTACGAGACGCCGCTGTCGAGTCGGAGGTCGCGCGACTGCGCGATCACGATCGGCAGCGCGCCGTAGATCCAGGCATCGCGCAGGATACCGATGTCGACGCGCGGCGTGATCGTGTGGCTGTTCTGCTTCCACTCGAGGTCTTTCTGCAGCGGAATCGGACCGTTCGCGGGCACGCCGGGGCCGACCTGCTCGCGCTCGATCTGCGCGTGGTCGGCCTCGTAGTCGTACGTCAGCGTCATGACGAGGTTCGTCGGCTCGCCCGGCTGTGGCGGAATCGCCGACGGCACGAGCGAGTCGGGATTCGCACGCGCCGCGATCGGCAGCGCGAGGATGAAGGCGATCACGGCACCCGTGCGCACGTGGCTGCAGCGTATCACGGGCGATCAGCCCTCGCGGTCGCGCAGCCCGAACTCCTTCATCTTCATCTGCAGGCTCTTGCGGCTGATCTTGAGCAGGCGCGCGGCCTGCGTCACGTTTCCGCCGGTCTCGTCGAGCGCCTTCTGGATGAGGTCGCGCTCGACCTGCGCGGTCTTCGCGCGCACGGCGTCCTTGAGCGAGCCCGAGATCTCGCCGCCGGCATCTTCCTCGTCGTCGTCGGGAATCGGCGCGAGCGGCCCGCTGTCATTCGTTCCCTGCTTCTCCGTATAGGTCGGCGCGGCGTCCGAGCCGCGGTGACCGACCGTTCGCGCCGGCTCGGGCGCGGCCAGTGGCGGCGGAGTCGTCGCGGGGGCGGCGACCGGGCCGGTCGAACCGAGCTGGAGGTCGGCGCGCTCGATGCGGTCGCTCTTGCAGAACAGGATCGTTCGCTCGAGCACGTTCTCGAGCTCGCGGATGTTGCCGGGCCACGCGTGCGCTTCGAGCGCGGCGAGCGCGTCGTCGGCGATGCCGGTGATGTTCTTCTTGAGCCGCTCGTTGAACTTCTTGATGATCGCGGCGACCAGCAGCGGGATGTCGCCCGTGCGCTTGCGCAGCGGTGGGATCTGCAGCGGCACGACGTTCAGGCGGTAGAACAGGTCCTCGCGGAAGTTGCCGCGCTGGATCTCGGCCTCGAGATCGCGGTTCGTCGCGGTGATCAACCGGACGTCGACCTTGATCGTCTTGAGGCCGCCGACGCGCTCGAACTCGCTCTCCTGGATCGCGCGCAGGAGCTTGACCTGCATCTCGACCGGGATCTCGCCGATCTCGTCGAGGAACAGCGTGCCGCCGTCGGCGAGCTCGAACCGGCCCGGCTTGCTCGAGGTCGCGCCGGTGAACGCGCCCTTCTCGTAGCCGAACAGCTCCGACTCCATCAGCGTCTTGGGGATCGCGGCGCAGTTGATCTTGATGAACGGGCCGGTCTTGCGACCCGATTGCTCGTGCAACGCCTTGGCGACCAGCTCCTTGCCGGTGCCGCTCTCGCCCGTGATCAGCACGGTCGACGGCGTGTCGGCGACCTTCTCGATGACGCCGAAGATCGCGTGCATCTCGGGGGACTGGCCGACCAGGCCGAACCGGCCGGTGTCGGTGTACAAGGTCGGGCGCGGCGCGAGCCGGTTCGCGGTGGCCTGGCCGATCGCCTTGTCCACGATCACGCGGATCGACTCCTGCTCGAACGGCTTCTCGATGTAGTCGAACGCGCCGGCCTTGATCGCTTCGACCGCCTGACCGACCGAGCCGTACGCCGTGATCATGATGACGGGCACGTGCGGGTGGTTCTTCGCCGCCGTGCGCAGGACCTCCATGCCATCGGCGCCGGGCATGCGCAGGTCCGTGATCACGACGTCGACATCGGCGAGCCGGTCGATCGCCTCGAGCCCGCTCGCCGCCTGCACGACGTCGTGGCCGTCGCGGCGCAGCATCGCCGCGAGCACCCGCCGCAGGTTCTGTTCGTCGTCGGCTACGAGGATCTTGGCGGGCTGCACCGGGCGCTACTCTACTTCGTCGCCGCCGGAACGGGTGTCGGCTGGTCGGGGATCGCGGCCTCGGGCTCGGCCTCGGCCTGGGGCTTGAGCGGGGCAACCTCGCTGCGGTTGAGCCGGCCGGTCTCGGTGATGTCGACGACCTTGCCGGCCGGAACCGGCTCGGCGGCCGGCAGGAACACCGAGAACGTCGAGCCCTGGCCGATCGTCGAGCGCACCTCGATCGTGCCGCCGTGCTGGTTGATGATGCGCTGCGAGATCGCGAGACCGAGGCCGGTGCCCTTCTGCTTGGTCGTGTAGAACGGGATGAACAGCTTCTTCAAGCGGTCGCGCGGGATGCCGATGCCCGTGTCGCGGAAGCGCACCTCGCAGAATTGCCCGTAGCCGAGGCGCGAGCGGCGGCGGCGCGTGGTCAGGATCTCGAGCGTGCCGCCGTCGGGCATCGCCTGCAGCGCGTTCTGGCCGAGGTTGAGAAAGACTTGCAGCAGCGACTCGGCGTCGCCCGCGACCGGCGGCAGTTGCTCGTCGACGCGCACGCGCAGCTCGATCGCCTTCACGTCCTGGCGCAACAGCGTCTCGGTGCGGCGCACGACCGCGTTGAGGTCGACCTTGTCCTCGCTCTCGCCGCCGGGCCGCTCCGCGCGCGCGTAATCGAGGAAGCGCGTGACGACGTTGTTCAGCCGGTTCGCCTCCTCGACGATGATGTGCAAGAACTCGGCGGTCTCGGTCGGGTTCGCGAGCGCGCTCGGCGAGATCGAGCCGTCGGGCGAGATCAGGAGCTGCGCCGCGCCCTTGATCGCGCCGAGCGGGTTGCGGATCTCGTGCGCGAGACCCGCCGACATCTCGCCGAGCGCGGCGAGGCGATCGCGCTCCTTCACGCGCTCGTACGCCTGCGACGACTCGATCACGCGCGCGGCGGCGATCGCGAGCTGGCGCAGGACGTCGAAGTCGTCGGCGTCGAACGCGCCGTCGGTGCGCTCCTCGCGCAGCGCGATCAGGCCGAGCAGCCACGGCCCCTGCTCGGTCTCGGCCGAGCCGAGCAGCGGGAAGATCAGCGCGGCGCCGAGCTCGCCGGCGCGGTCGCGCAGCGCGACGAGCATGGCGCGCTTCGCGTCGGACTCCGGGCCGGGCTGCAATTCCTCGATCTCGCGCGTGATCTGATCGACGTCGAGGAAGCCGGCGCGCACGCGATCGAGCAGCGCGCGCTCGGCGTTGGCGTCGAGGCGCTCGGGCGCCGGCGCGCCGAGATGGCCGACGCGATCGAAGCCCGCACCGTCGGCGTCGAGCAGGTACACCGACGCGTCGGTCACGCGCCGCGACTCCTCGAGCGCGGTCATGATCCGATGCACCATGTCCTGGACGTCGACCACGCCGGGCAGCTCGCGGCGCACGCCCTCGAGCTTGCCGCGCAGCTCGCTGCGCTGGCGGAGCAGCCAGCGGTTGATGCCGTTCTCGAGCCAGCTGCGCACCGGCTCGAACAGGATCAGGATCACGAACGCGGCGACGAGCGCGTTCAAGATGTAGAGGCCCTGCTGGTCGCCGCCGACCCAGTACAGGAGCAGGCCGTACACCGCCGACAGCAGCACGACGAGCGTGCCGAGCACCGCCATCTTGCCGACGAGCTCGTTCAAGTCGAGCAGGCGATAGCGAAACAGCGTCTGCGACAGGAAGTAGAGGTAGAGGATGCCGAGCACGTTGCCGACGGCTGGCCACGGGATGCCGTAGCGCGGCAGCACGTCGGTGAGCGTCAGCGTCGTCGTGATGAAGCCGCCGAGCGCGAGGTAGCCGACGCGCGTGCGCTCGACGCGCTTCGTGGTCGAGCGATACGCGCGGTACATGTCCCAGACGCAGCGGTAGAGGCCGCCGAACACGTACACGCCGAACGGCACGAGGAAGTAGCTCGTGTCGTGGATCGGCTTGCCGATCGCGGAGAACACGAGGCCGGCGTACGCGAGCAGCGTCCACGCGAGCGTGACGCGCGGGCCGCGCTTGGGGCCACCGATCGACGGCTGCGCGAGGAAGATCCGGAAGAAGCGGATCGCGGTCGGCGGGATCGTCGCGGCGGCCCACAGCGACAGCCAGTGCAGGACCGGGCTGTGGGTCGCGGCATCGAGGAACGAGCACAGGTGCCAGCCGCCGACCGTGAACGTGAACGCCGCGAACGCGGTGTACATTCGGTCCGAGCGCGACCGCAGCAGCACCGACGCGCCGATCGCGAGGATCAGCAGCGCCGCGAGCAGCGCGGAGACGGCCTGGACATTCACACCACAGAATTACCGCCAAGGCGCCGCAGACGCCAAGGAAGACGCCATGCAGAAACACGTTTCTCCCTGGCGTCTTCCTCGGCGTCTGCGGCGTCTTGGCTGTAGATTCTTCGCCTTCCGTGCCTGATCTGTCCAAGCTTCCCGCGGTCCACGTGCTCGCCGATCAAGTGACCGGAGCCCCGCGGTGGGCCGTGGTCGAGGCCGCGCGCCGCACGATCGCGGCCGCCCGCGCAGAAATCCTCGCGGGGCGTGAAGGCAACGCGAGCGCGTCGCGCGTCGCCGAGCTCGCCGCCGAGCTCGCGCGCCCGCATCTGCGCCGCGTGATCAACGCGACCGGCGTGGTCTTGCACACGAACCTCGGCCGCGCGCCGCTCGCGCCGGCCGCGCGCGCCGCGATCGACGAGGTCGCGAGCGGCTACGCGAACCTCGAGTACGATCTCGAGCGCGGCGAGCGCGGCTCGCGCCACGATCACCTGCGCGCGCTGCTCGTCGAGCTGACCGGCGCCGAGGACGCGGTCGTCGTCAACAACAACGCGGCCGCGACCGTGCTCGGGCTCGCCGCGCTCGCGCGCGATCGCGAGATCGTCGTGTCGCGCGGCGAGCTGATCGAGATCGGCGGCTCGTTCCGGCTGCCCGAGATCCTCCAGCTCTCGGGCGGCCGCCTGGTCGAGATCGGCACGACGAACAAGACGCATCGCGCCGACTACGAGCGCGCGATCGGTCCGGCGACCGGACTCTTGCTCAAGGTCCATCGCTCGAACTTCGCGATCGTCGGCTTCACGTCCGAGGTCGCGCCCGACGAGGTCGTCGCGATCGGCCGCGCGCGCGGCATCGCCACGATGATCGATCTCGGCTCGGGGATGGTCGTCGATCGCGCGACCCAGCGCCGGTGGGGCCTGCCCGACGAGCCGACCGTCGCCGAGGCGATCGCGAGCGGCGCCGACCTCGTCACGTTCTCCGGCGACAAGCTGCTCGGCGGGCCGCAGGCCGGCATCGCGGTCGGCACGCGCGCCGCGATCGAAGCCGCGCGCAAGCACCCGCTGATGCGCGCGCTGCGCCCCGACAAGCTGACGATCGCCGGGCTCGCCGCCACGCTCGCGCTGTACCGCGACGGTCGCGCCGAGGACGTGCCCGCGGTCGCGATGATCGCGCGGTCCGCCGAGAACCTGCGTGCGGCGGCCGGCCAGCTGTGCGCGCTGTGCGGCGCGCTCCCCGGCCTCGTGCTCGCGGTCGAGCCGTGCACGTCCGCGGTCGGCGGCGGTGCGATGCCGACCGCCGAGCTGCCGTCGTTCGCCGTCACCGTTCGCGGCATCGCGCCCGACCAGCTCGACCGCCGCCTGCGCGCCGCGGCCCTGCCCGTGATCGCGCGCATCGAGGACGGCCGACTGTGGCTCGACGTGCGCACGCTCGCCGACGACGAGCTGGCCCTGGTCGCCGCCGCGCTGCGCGGAACGTGATACACACCGTCGGTGGCCCCACGGGTCGTAGCCATCGGCGGTGGCAAGGGCGGCATCGGCAAGAGCCTGGTGGCCGCGAACGTCGGGATCTTTCTGGCCACGCTCGGCAAGCGCGTCGTGCTCGTCGACGGCGCGTTCGGCGCGGCGAACCTGCACCTGTTCGCCGGCGTGCCGCGGCCGTCGCGCTCGCTGTACGAGGCGCTCGAAGCCGACCAGCCGGTGCCGCTCGCCGAGCTCGCGGTGCCGACGCACGTGCCGGGCGTGCGGCTGGTCGGCGGCGTCTACGATCCGCCGTGGGTCGGCGATCCGCCGCGCGACGCCGTGCACGCGCTCGCCGTGCAGATCCGCGCGCTGCCCGCAGACTGGGTCGTCGTCGATCTCGGGCCCGGTCTCGGCGCCGCCACGCTCGAGCTGTTTCTCGAGGCCGACATCGGCCTGCTCGTCGCGGTTCCGGATCCGACGTCGATCGAGCTCATGCATCGCTTCGTGCGCGCGGGTTTTCTCGCGCACCTCCACCGCGCCGGGCTCGCGCATCTGGCCGACGTGCCGGGGCGCGCGCCGCGCGAGCACGAAGGTGGCATGCCGAGCGCGCTCGACATCTACCTCGCGGCCGTGTCGTCGGCGTCGCCGGATGTCGAGCGGCTGCGCGAGGCGATCCTCGGCTTCGCGCCGCACCTCGTGATCAACGCGGCGCGCAGCAAGAGCGACATGGAGCTCGGCCGCGCGGTCGCGTCGTCGGCGCGCCGCCGGCTCGGCACACCGATCCGCTACCTCGGCCACCTCGAGTACGACGAGGCGGTGTGGGCGTCGACCCGCAGGCGCCGCCCGCTGCTCATCGAGCATCCCGAGACCCGCATCGCGAAGTGCTTCGAGCGCGTCGCGCGCGCGCTGCTCGCCGTCCGCGGCCAAGGCTCGGGCGCGCTCGCGACCGAGGTCCTGCCCTCGGATTCGCACTACGAGCTGCTCGAGGTGCCGCCGACCGCGAGCTTCGAGGACATCCGGCGCGCGAACCGCCGCGTGCGCGACATCTACGGCGCCGAATCGATCGCGGTGTCGGGCCTGTACGATCCGGCGAGCCTCGAGGCCGTGCACCGCCGGCTCGATCTCGCGTACACGACGCTGATGGACGCCGCGAAGCGCAAGGAATACGACCTCGAGCTGTTCCCCGACGGCGTGCCGATGCCGGTCGCGTCGCCGCAGGCCGAGGCCAGCGCGCCGCAGACGCGCGCGTCGGCGAAAGCCGACGACCCGGCGACGCTCGCGGTTCGCCCGCCGATGCCCCAGATCGACGCGCGCACCGAGTTCTCGGGGCCGCTGTTGCGCCAGATCCGCGAGGCGGTCGGCGTCGAGTTGCGCGAGATCGCCGAGCGCTCGAAGATCGGCATGGCGTATCTGCAGGCGCTCGAGAGCGAGGCGTTCGCGAAGCTGCCGGCTCCGGTGTACGTGCGAGGATTTCTCGCCGAGTACGCGCGCGCGCTCGGCCTCGACGTCGAACGCGTGAAGCAGACCTACCTCGAGCGCTACCGCGCCGCGCGGCCGCAGGCCGAGTCCGACGAGTCCGAACCGGCGAAGCCATGAAGCGCGTGGCTCGGCTCGCCTGGCTGGTCGCGCTGGCGCCGGCCGCGTGCCGCGAGGCGGCGACGGCCAACGACGATTGCTCGATCGTCCTGGGCGATCCGGCGCACGCGCCGGCCGAGATCGCGAAGCGGTATCCCGGTCAGCCGGTGAAGATCGCCGAGGTGATCGAACGCTGCGTCGCGCCGTTCGGCGACGACTGCCAGCGCCTGGCGGCGATCTGGGACGCGATCCCGACGATGATGACGACGCCGCCGCTCGGCGCGGACCGCGATCGGGTCGCGCTGTGCCTCGGCATGCCGCTCGAGATGCGACACTGCATGCTGCCGAGCTACGTGCTCGCGCACGAGGCCGAGTGCAGCGACGTGCGGACGAAGATCGCACACACACCGATCGATCGCATCGACATCCAGCCGCGCAGCGGTGAGCCCGAGTGCGACGGTGGCACGATCGCGGTGTACGTGAAGACCGATGGCGTCTGGCTGGGCACGGGGACCGCTCCGCATGGCCGGTGCTATGCGGCGCGCCACGGCGGTGCGCTCGATCTCGACTGGCTCGAACGCCAGCTGCATCATTACGACGCGCATCCCTGCCGCCCCGACGTCGAGGTCGCGGCCGATCGCGACGTCCCGTATCGGGACGTGATCGCGGTGATGGACCGGGCGATCAAGGTCGGCCTGAGCAACGTCGCGCTGAGCACGCCCGGCGAGCTCGTGGTCGCGCTCGAGAGCGCGGACGCCGACGGCGCGCCGAGCGCGTGCACGGGGGACAGCGTGAAGCACGCGAGCGCGCCGTCCGTGGCCCCGCGCGGGGCAGCCGATCCGCTCGTCACCGCGCCGGTCGTCATCATCACGCGGACCGAGCTCACGTTGCGCGTCGCCGACCACGACACGTCGATCGGCCCGGTGTCCGAGCTCGTTCACGTCACCGGCAAGCTCGACGCGCTGGCCCGCGCGCTGCCGTCGCGAGCCGCGGGCGGCATGATCATCCTGCAGGCCGACCAGGACACGCCCGCCGGGCTGATCACGCACGTGGTGTCGACGGTCAAGGACGAGGGCTACGACAATGTCCTGTTCGCCGTAAAGAACAAGTAGCTCGCTTGATCCGCGCGCGACCTCGGCCTTACGATCGACATATGG
The DNA here is from genome assembly GCA_035500135.1 of Kofleriaceae bacterium. Lineage (GTDB taxonomy): Bacteria > Myxococcota_A > Polyangia > Haliangiales > Haliangiaceae > JABFXX01. The sequence continues at coordinate 14,774 of DATJXL010000253.1, read as the reverse complement.
CGACCCTCATCGACAATCCCAAGCGCGCGCGCCAGCTGGCCCGCGCGATCGCTTCGGACCTGACCCTCTATCACGAGCCGAAGATCCTCGAGGGCATCGCCAACGACAACCTGTTCGAGACGATGGCGGACGAGATCAACGAGGGCCGCGAGCTGTTCAAGAGCCGCGTCACCGAGGACATCTTCGGCCAGCACATCTACGAGCGCGCGATCGTCGACGTGCTCGTGAAGTCGAAGGGGCACGTCAAGTCGAAGATCTGGTGACCGAAGCCGAAGGCGACGCGGATGACGAGCTCCACGAGCTCGTCGTCGATGCCGCGCACGCCGGCGGCCGGCTCGACGCGGTGGTCGCGGCCGCGATCGCCGAGCTCTCGCGCACGCAGGTGCAGAGGCTGATCGAGACCGGGCACGTCGCGTGGCGCGGCGCGGTGACGACGAAGGCCAACACGCGCGTCGACGCCGGCGACGCGATCGAGGTGCGCGTGCCGCCGCCCGAACCGATCGAAGTCGCGCCCGAGAACATCCCGCTCGCCGTGCTGTTCGAGGACGCCGAGCTGATCGTGATCGACAAGCCGGCCGGTCTCGTCGTTCATCCCGCGGTCGGTCACGCGAGCGGCACGCTCGTCAACGCGCTGCTCTATCACTGCAAGGACCTGTCGGGCATCGGCGGCGTGGCACGGCCGGGCATCGTGCATCGGCTCGACAAGGACACGAGCGGCGTGATGGTCGCGACCAAGACCGACCGCGCGCACGCCGCGCTCGCCGACGCGTTCGCGCGCAAGGGCGAAGGGGCGATCGAGCGGGCGTACGTCGCGATCGCCGCGGTCGCGCCGCCGGCGGCGCGCGGCACGCTGCGCACGCTGTACGCGCGACATCCGGTCGATCGCAAGCGGTTCTCGTCGAAGGTGACGACCGGCAAGTCGGCGGTCACGCACTACGAGGTCATCGAGCGCCTGCGCGAAGGCGCGCTCGTGCGGTTCACGCTCGAGACCGGCCGCACGCATCAGATCCGCGTGCACGCCGCCGATCACGGGTTCGCGCTGCTCGGCGACGCGGTCTACGGCAAGCGCTCGCCGCTGATCGCGCGCCAGGCGCTGCACGCGCAGCTGCTCGCGTTCGACCACCCGGTCACCGGCGAGCACCTGCGGTTCGAGGCGCCACCGCCGCCGGATTTCGCGGCAGCGCTGGCTGCCCTGCGATAAGAGCAGAATTACCGCCAAGGCGCCAAGGAAGATGCCAGGCGGAGATCGATTTCGGCCCGAAGCAATACGGGCCCCATCTCGGCTCTCCCTGGCGTCTTCCTTGGCGCGTTGGCGCCTCGGCGGTAACTCTGCTCCTCTATTCGCCTTCGATGCCGTACGTGCGGAGCTTCTTCCACAGCGTCGTGCGGTTGATGCCGAGCAGCTGCGCGGCCTTCGTCTTCTGGCCCTCGCACAGCTCGAGCACGCTCAGGATGTGCGCGCGTTCGAGCTCGTCGAGCGTGGGCACGCGGTCACCGGTGAACGTCGTCAGCGCGGCGCCGGCGGCCACCGCGGGGCGCGGGCCGGCGACCTCCGCGACGTCGAGCACGTCGCCGGCCGCGAGGATCACCGCACGCTCGATCGCGTTCTCGAGCTCGCGCACGTTGCCGGGCCATGGTTGCGCCGCGAGGTGCGCGAGCGCGGCGTCGGTCAGCGACACGCGGCCGCGCTCGGCGCGCAACGCAGCTTGCTCGGCGAAGTGCTTCGCGAGCAGCGGGATGTCGCCCGGACGCTGGCGCAGCGGCGGCACCTCGATCGTGATCACGGCGAGCCGGTAGAACAGATCCTCGCGAAACGCGCCCGCCTTGACGCGCTCGGACAGCTCGCGGTTCGTCGCCGCGATCACGCGCGCGTCGACGCGCGTCGCCTGCGTGCCGCCGACCGGCTTGACCTCGCCGTCCTGCAGCGCGCGCAAGAGCTTCGGCTGGAGCTCGATCGGCAGCTCGCCGATCTCGTCGAGAAACAGCGTGCCGCCGTCGGCGGCGACGAACAGCCCGCGCTTGCTGGTGTCGGCGCCGGTGAACGCGCCACGCACGTGACCGAACAGCTCGCTGTCGAGCAGCGTGCCGACGAGCGCGCCGCAGTTGACCGGCACGAACGGCTCGCTCGCGCGCCGGCCGGTGAAGTGAAGCGCGCGCGCGACCAGCTCCTTGCCCGAGCCGCTCTCGCCGGTGACGAGCACGGTCGCGTCGGACTGCGCGGCCTTGTCGATCAACCCGCGCATGTCGCGCATCGCCTGTGACTCGCCGATCATCGAGCCGTACGCGAGCCGCTTCGTGAGCTCGCCGTGCTTCTTCTTGAGCTCGTCTTCGGCGAGCGCGCGCGACACCACGAGCCGAAGCTCGTCGGGCGAGAACGGCTTGCCGATGTAGTCGCGCGCGCCGAGCTTCATGCCGCGCACCGCGGTGTCGATCGACGGATATGCGGTGATGAGCAGCACCGCGGGCGGCGGATCCGACGCGAGCAGCTTCGGCAACAGCGACACGCCGTCCTGATCGGGCAGGTTGATGTCGCACAGCACGAGCTCGAAGCGGCGGCGCGCGATCGCGGCGAGCGCGCCGGCCGCGCAATCGACCGCCTCGACCTCGTGGCCCGCGCGTCCGAGCACGTCGGAGCACAGCGCGCGGATGCCGCGCTCGTCGTCCACGACCAGGATCGTGCTCACGCGCCTGAGGTACCCTAGTTGCAGTGTCGATGCAACGTGCGGCCTTCGTGGCGTTCGTATCGCTATCGATCGCGTGTGCGACTGGTGCGGAGCACGCGTCCGCGATCGATCGAGGCCGCTGCGCCAGCGCGGCCCGGATCGCGCATGACGTCGAGGTCGAGCACAAGTTCGACGAGGAAGCCTTCGAACGAGCCTTGTCGGGTCGCGGGCTGACGACGGTCGTCGCGAAGATGCACGTCTGGCCGCTCGGTTACGGCGGCGCTGCGCCGACGGGCACGTTCGAGGATCGAGACGACGCCGGCACGACGGTGCACGTGTTGATGATGGGCACGGCGGCGCAGCAGTGCGGGCCGCCATTGCCTCAGGATCTCGCTCGCGACGCCAGCGGCACCTTGCACGTGATCACGCGTCTGGCGAGCCCGATCCGGCACCGTACGGTCATCGCGTGCGAGTGTCCGCCGAGCACGGCCGCGTGCGGCGGCATGGCGGCGCCGCCCGTCGCGATCGGGTACGAGCTACCTGCCGGCACGGTGTACGGCGGCGCGGTGTCGATCGCGTACGACATCGACGATTCCGAGGTTCGGTACCCGAGCAGGTGTCAGCAGGCGTTGCAGGTTCCGTGACCGCTCGGTCACCGCGGCTTCGCGCACCACGCGGCACAGCTGCTGCGCGCGCGGCGCGGCGTAGCACGGGCGGGTGCCCGCCATCACGCGTTCGGGATCGTGACGCGGAACTCCGCGCCGCGACCATCCGGGCCGTCGCCGACCTCGATCGATCCGCCGGCCGTCGCCACCAGATGCTTGCACACCGCGAGCCCGAGGCCGGTGCCGGCGCCCGGCGCCTTGGTCGTGAAGAACGGATCGAAGACGCGCGCGCGATCGGCGGCGGGCACGCCCGGTCCGTCGTCGCGCACGACGATGCGCGTCGCGACGTTGCCGGTCGCCGGCGCGACCGCGATCGCGATCTTCGACGCGCCGGCCTGCGCGGCGTTCTGGACCAGGTTGACGAGCACCTGCTGCAGCGCGTGCGCTTCGATCGCGATCGGCGCGGTCGCGGTCACGTCGGTGTCGAGCTCGGCCTTGGCCTTGCGCAGCTGCGGCGCGACGAGCGCGGCGACGTGGCGCACGACCGCGGCCGGCTCCGACGAGCCGGTCGTCGCCTGCATCGCCGGCTCCGATTGCCGCGGCGCGCGCGCGTACTCGAGCAGCCCGCCGATGATCTTCTTCATCCGCTCGGCTTCATCGGCGATCAGCGCGAGCGCCGTGCGATCGGGATGGCCCTCCGGCTTGTCTTCCTGCAACAGCTTCGCGTAGCCGAGCACGGTCGTGAGCGGATTGTTGATCTCGTGCGCGACCTGCGCCGACATCACGCCGACCGACGCGAGTCGATCACCGCGCGCGAGCGCCGCCTGCAGCTCGGCGCGCTCGGCGATGCGCTTGGCCATCTCGTCGACCGACAGCGCGAGCGTGCCGATCTCGCCGGGGCCGCGCACGGGCGGGCCGTCGGTGGTGTGACCGGCGGCGATCGCGTCGGCGCGGCGCGCGAGGTCGGCGAGCGGACGCGTCAGCCGGGTCGCGAAGAACGCGCCCATCGCGAGCGCGAGCGCGAGCGCGGCGGCGCCGATGATCGCGGTGTCGCGCGTGGTGCGGCGCGCGAGCGCGTACGCCTGGTCTTCGGGCTGCTCGTGGACGATCGCCCATCGCACGCCGCGCAGCGATTGGTAGCTCGACAGGTTGCGATACGCGCTGACGATGCCGTGCTCGCTCAGCGTGCCCTCGACGGTCGACTCGAGCGCGCGATCGACCGCGGGATCGCTGCCGGCGAGTGCCGAGCCGTCGCTCGATGCAACGAGCACGCCGGTGCCGTCGACCACGAGCACGCGCGCGCCCGGCCCGAGCCGCGCCGCCGCGATCACGTCGCGCACGAAGCCGAGATCGAGCGCGGCGATCACGACGCCCATCAGCTCGCCGGTGCGGCCGCGCGCTTGCACGACGACGTGCACGGTCGGGCGCCCGCCTTCGAACACCGCGTCGCCGATGTAGCCGCCGAAGCTGTGCGAGCCGATGTCGATCCCCTTGGGGACGGTGTCGCCGTACAGGAGCTTGCCGTCGGGATCGACGATCGACAGCGACTTGATGATCGGCACGTCGCGGCGCAGCCGGCGCAGCAGCAGCTGCGTCTCGCGCACATCGCCGGGCGCGTCGGCCCACGACGCGCCGGCGAGCTCGACCGTGCGCCTCGCGTCTTGCAGCGTGTCGTCGAGCGCCGCGCCGAGCGCGCGGATGTGCGCGAGCGCGCCGCGCTGGACTTCGTCCTCGACGTCGTGGCGCGCGCGCAAAATCGCGAGCACGCCGACGATCGTCGTCGGCACCAGCGCCGCGAGTGACAGCACGAGCAGCACGCGCCAGCGCAGCGACGATCTCACGGCCGCGTCCTCAGGCGATGCCAGCCGCGCGCGATGCCGGCGGCCGCTTCCTCGGCGGTCGCATCGCCGGCGACGACCGCGGCGAGCGCGGGGTTCAAGTCGTCGAACAACAGCGGCGTGACCGGCGACCGCGGCAGCGGTTCGGCGGAACCGAGCGCGTCGTACTCGGCGCGCACGAGCGGCGCGGCCGAGTCGAACGCCGCGCGCCGCGTCGGCACGGTCGAGAACGCGTCCGCGAACACGAGCTCGACGGTCACGCTCGTCAGCTCGCCGGCGAGCCGCCAGCCGGCCTCGGGCCGGGGCGCGCAGGTCGGCACGACGAGCAGCTGCCCGCCGCGCGGCGCGTGCGCGAGCGCCGACACCGCGACCCGCTCGCGATCGCGCAGCGCGCCGAGCTGCCACGGCCCGGTGACCCAGTAGGCGACCTCGCCGTCGTTCCACCGGCGCAGCTCCTCGGGTGCTTCGCTGCCCGCCGCCGGCGGCGCGGGCACGACGCCGCCGAACAGCGCCGCGAATTTCGACAGCGCGTGCACGGCGCCCTGACTCGCGATCGCGTCGCCGGGCTGGAGCTCGACGCCCTCGGCGCGCAGCCACGGCACGAGCCAGTAACCGTCGACGCGCACCGCGAGCGAGCTGCGCGCTTTCGCCGCGGCCACGAGATCGTCGATCGACGGCGACGCCGGCGCGGCTTGCGCGGCATCGCGCGCGACGAACAGGCCATCGACGGTCTCGGGCACGCTCCACCACCGGCCGTCGACCTGCGCGAGCGCGGCGGCCTCGGGCGTCCAGTCGAGCGCGACCAGCGCGGGCGGCGGCGGTGCCAGCAAGTGCGCCGCGACCAGCTCGGGCAGCCACGTCGCGTCGATGCGGATCGCGTCGGGGCAGTGCTTGCCGTCGTTCAGGATCTCGGCGATGACCTGCTGGCCGCGCGCGAACGGCACGAGCGACGATTCGACCGCGAGCCGGCGCTCCGCCATCGTCGCGTTGAACAGCTCGGTCTCCTTGGAGTCGAACGTGTGCAAAAACCGAATCGGCGGCGGCGCGGCGGGCTGGCTCGCACAAGCGGCGAGGGCGGCGACGAGCGCGGGGCGATGCATCGCGCGTTAGCGTAACGTGTTATGCGATCGGCGTGCGGTCCATGACCGGCTTCGGACGCGGCGTCGCCGAGCGCGGCGGCGTGCGCGCGACCGTCGACATTCGTGCGGTGAACCACCGCTTTCTCGATCTCAAGCTGCGCGGCGAGCCGGTCGCGCCGGCGACCGAAGATGCGATCGGCGCGCGCGTGCGGGGCGCGATCGAGCGCGGCTCGGTCGTGATCGCGATCCATCTCGCGCGCGAGAGCGACGCGCGCTCGCGCATCGATGAAGCCGCGGCGCGCGCGGCGCACGCGCAGCTATCGGCGCTCGCCAAGCAGCTCGGCACCGCACCGCCCGAGCTCGGGCTCGTGCTCGCGCAGCCGGGGGTGGTCGCCGCGGCCGAAGCGACGCGCGACAGCGACGCGCCCGCGATCCTGGCCGCGCTCGATCCCGCGCTCGTCGAGCTCGCCCGCATGCGCGCCGCCGAGGGCGGAACGCTCGCGCGCGAGCTCGCCGCGCGTGTCGCCGAGCTCGCCACGTTGCGCGAGAACATCGCACGGCTCGCCGCCGGCCTGCCCGAACAGCTCGGTCGCCGCCTGCACGAACGGCTCGGCCGGCTCGTCCGCGACGAGGCCGACCAGCGCAACGCCGATGCCGCGGGGTTTCTCGATCCGGCGCGGCTCGCGCAGGAGGTCGCGCTGCTCGCCGACCGCGCCGACGTGACCGAGGAGCTCGTGCGGCTCGCCAGCCACCTCGACCAGGTGCGCGCGCTGCTCGCCGGCGACGAGCCGCCAGCCTCGCCGGGTGAGGCGATCGACCGACCGCGCTCGACGAAGTCGGGCGGGGTCGGACGTCGCCTCGATTTTCTCGCGCAGGAGCTCGGCCGCGAGCTCAACACGATCGGCAGCAAGTCCGCGAGCGCCGAGATCACGGCGAGCGTCGTCGAGGCCAAGGCCGTGCTCGAGAAGCTGCGCGAACAGGTCCAGAACGTGGAATGATGGCGACCAGATGACCCGCGGCGTCCTCGTCATCGTCAGCTCGCCATCCGGCGCGGGCAAGACCACGCTGACGCGGCGCCTGCTCGCGGAGTTCAAGGACCGGCTCGAGTTCTCGGTCTCGTACACGACGCGGCCGATGCGTCCGGGCGAGGTCGACGGTCGCGATTACTGGTTCGTCACGCCCGAGAAGTTCGAGCAGATGGTCGAGAACCACGAGTTCGCCGAGCACGAGTTCGTCCACGGCCGGCGCTACGGCACCGCGCAGGCGCCGATCGAGGCCGCGCTGGCCGCCGGCCGCGACATGATCTTCGACGTCGACTACCACGGCGGTGCCTCGCTGTCGGCGCGCTGGCCCGCCGACTCGCTCAAGATCTTCATCCTGCCGCCCGATCACGACACGCTCGCGAATCGCTTGCGCCAGCGCGCGACCGACGCGCCCGAGGTCATCGAGCGCCGCCTCCACAAGGCGTTCGAGGAGCTCGAGCACTTCGACGAGTACCAGCACCTGATCGTCAACGACGACCTCGATCGAGCCTACGCGGTGTTGCGCGCGCTCTATCTCGCGCGCCGCGACGGCCTGCCCGATCCGCGAGGTTCCGACGAGCGCGCGGCCGCCGAGGCCCACGCGCGCCGGCTCGTTCGTCGCTGATCGCGCTGCTGCGTGGTAATTTTAGCTGGGTAGTACGCCGTGATGAACCAGCTCGATCAGATCATGTCGGAGGTGGCCGGATACCACCCCAGCGCGGATCTGGAGCTGATCCGGCGCGCCTACAAGTTCGCCGCGACCGCGCACGACGGCCAGACGCGCAAGTCGGGCGATCCGTACGTCACGCATCCGCTCGCGGTCGCGCAGATCATCGCCGAGCTCAAGCTCGACGTCGCGTCGGTGTGCGCGGGCCTCTTGCACGACTGCGTCGAGGATACGAGCGCCACGGTCGATCAGCTCGGCGATCAGTTCGGCAAGGAGATCGCGTATCTCGTCGACGGCGTCACGAAGCTCGGCAAGCTGCCGTACTCGACGCGCGAGGAGCAGCAGGCCGAGAACTTCCGCAAGATGCTGCTCGCGATGGCGCGCGACATCCGCGTCATCCTCGTCAAGCTGTGCGACCGGCTCGACAACATGCGGTCGCTCAACCATCTGCCGCCCGAGAAGCAGGAGCGCATCGCCGCCGAGACGATGCAGATCTACGCGCCGCTCGCGAACCGGCTCGGTATCCAGTGGGTGAAGGTCGAGCTCGAGGATCTCGCGTTCAAGTACCTCTATCCGGGCGAGTACGAGCAGCTCGCGAACGAGATCGCGAAGTCGCGCGCCGAGCGCCTCGAGTACATCCACTACGTCGAGAAGCTCATCCACAAGGAGATGGAGGCGGGCGGCGTGCCGTGCGAGGTCATCGGCCGCGCGAAGCACCTGTGGTCGATCTACCAGAAGATGAAGCGCACGCAGCGCCCGTTCGCCGAGATCCACGACGCGATCGGCTTTCGCGTCGTCACCGACAGCCAGATGCACTGCTACCAGGCGCTCGGCGTCGCGCATCAGACGTGGACGCCGATCCCGGGCCGCTTCAAGGACTACATCGCGCTGCCCAAGCCGAACCTGTACCAGTCGCTGCACACCGCGGTGATCGGGCCGAAGGGCGAGCGCATCGAGATCCAGATCCGCACGCGCGACATGCACACGGTTGCCGAGCACGGCATCGCGGCGCACTGGAAGTACAAGGAAGGCAGCGGCGGCGCGCACGGCGCGCTCGCGCCCGAGGACGACAAGAAGTTCGCGTGGCTGCGCCAGCTCATGGAGTCGCAGAAGGAGCTGCGCGATCCGACCGAGTTCCTCGAGAGCGTGAAGATCGACCTGTTCGGCGACGAGGTCTACGTGTTCACGCCGCAGGGCGACGTCAAGGCGCTGCCGAAGGGCTCTTGCCCGATCGACTTCGCGTACGCGGTGCACTCGTCGATCGGCGACCACTGCTCGGGCGCGCGCGTCAACGGCATGATCGTTCCGTTGCGCTATCAGCTGCGCAACGGCGACAGCGTCGAGATCATCACGAGCCCGAACCAGAAGCCGAACAAGGACTGGCTCAAGCTGGTCAAGACGGCGCGCGCGCGCACGAAGATCCGCTGGCTGTTGCGCCAGGAGCAGCGCGACAAGGCGGTCGCGCTCGGCACCGACCTCGTCGACAAGGCGCTGCGCAAGCACGACACCACGATCGCGCGCGCGGAGAAGCAGCTCGCTCACGCGGCGAAGGAGCTGCGGCTACAGACCGTCGACGAGATGATCGTGCAGGTCGGCTACGGCAAGATCACGGTCGCGCAGGTGCTCGAGGCCGCGCTGCCCGGCATCAAGAAGGCCGACAGCGAGGCCGCGCCGAAGGCCGAGAGCATGCTGAAGACGCTCTTGCGCAAGGTGACGCGGCGGACGTCGTCGAGCGGCATCAAGGTCGCCGGCGAGGAGGACATCCTCGTGCGGTTCGCGAAGTGCTGCTCGCCGCTGCCGGGCGATCCGATCGTCGGCTTCATCTCGCGCGGCCGCGGCGTGACCGTGCACCGCCGCGACTGCGACAAGGGCCTCGATCTCGATCCCGAGCGCCGCATCGACGTCGAGTGGGATGCCGCGAGCAAGGCGCAGCACGAGGTCGCCATCCAGGTGCTGTGCGCCGACAAGCCCGGCCTGCTCGCGCACATCTCGCAGTCGTTCACCGAGCAGGGCGTCAACATCAACCAGGCCCATTGCCGCGCGACGGATGACGGCCGCGCGGTGAACACGTTCCACGCGTCGGTGCGCGACCTCGATCAGCTCAAGCAGGTCATCCGCTCGCTGTCGCGGATCAAGGGCGTGTACTCGGTCGACCGCGTGTCGGCGGACGTCGCGTCGTAGAGGAGAGAAGATTTACCGCCGAGGCGCCGCGGAGCCAGGATCCGCCAGCATCGACAAGGTCTGCTGGCGAACCTTGGCTCTGCGGCGTCTTGGCGGTAGCTCTCCCCTTCAGGGGCACGTGCCCGATGCGGTCTGCGACAGGCACTGCCCGGCCGCGTCGCACTGCCAGCCCATGTAGCACTGGTTCGCGACGAACCCGTACGGCGCGCACTGGATCTGGCACGACGGCGGCGGCGGGTTACCGCTGCCGCTGCCGCTGCCGCTGCCCGACAGATCCGGAACCGTGTCGACGTAGGCGGCGCCGAACTCGTCGATGTACTGCTCGGAGATGAGGCCGTAACCGGCGCCGTACGGGTTGGTCACGCCGAAGATGTCGGTGCCCCAGCTGTTCTTGAAGACATAGAAGCCCTTCTGCATGACGGGCTGGCCGTTCGCGTCGACCTCGGGCTGGTCGTTCTGGTCGACCGACTGCACCTGGTAGTCGTCATCCCAGCCGACGATCAGGATGCCGTGCCCGGCCTTCTGCATGTGGCTCGCGGTGATGTCGCTCGCGTTGGGGTAGCGCACGATGCCCTTGGTCATGTCATCGCGATTGATCGGCAAGGTCGACAGGCCGTGGTTCCACGCCTGGTAGAAGAAGTCGATCGAGACCGCGACCGCGGTGCCTTCCTGCGCGATGTGCGCCTTGATGTCGCTCGTGTTGATCGAGTCGCCTTGCGGCAGCGTGAACTTCTGCGCCATCTGCGCCGATGCCGGCGGATCGCCCTGCGTCCAGCACTTGGCGGGAAGCGTCTGCGACTCGCTGCCGTTCGGCGTGCAGTCGGGATCGTTCGCCGCCGTCCACTCGGTGTTGTTGTAGGGATCCTCCGACTCCGCGACGATGCCGAACTGCGCGATCGCCTGCACGTTGTCGGGGATGTCGGAGCCTTCGCTCGTGGGCATCGAGCCGAGCTCGGACTTCACCGCCCACTGCAAGTACTGCTCGGAGAAGCTCGGGTTCTGCGCGCCGGCCTTGATGTAGAGATGCTCCATCAGGCCCGTCGTCGTGAAGATCGTGCAGACGCCGCGCTCGCCCTGATCCTTGACCGGTGACTGGGATTGCAACAGGTCGGTCGACTTCTTCGGGATCGAGCCGTCGGCCTTGCCGAGCTCGGGCAGCGTGCCGTTCGCCGGCAGACCGTGGAACACGTGCTCGTACGGCGACAGCGGCGGCGAGAACGACTGGTCGGTGGTCGGAGCAGCGCACGCCGCGAGCGTGGCGGCGGCAAGAGCGTGGCGAATGCGCATGCTGGCGCGACAAGCAGGAAGCGCACCCGCGCAAGGGCGCGAATCGCCCCGGGCGCGATCGCGCGCCTGCAGTGGCCTGGCTACTCGATCAGCCGGAGCTGCGTTGCAGACGCGTAACGGAAAACACGGCAAGACCGGTCATCGCGATGCAGCCCCACTGCGCGCCGGTCAGCGCGGCAAACCGCACGTCCGGCTCGGGCAAGCGCAAGAAGTCGAGCCCGAACCGGATCGGCGCGTAAACGAGCGCCGTGAGCACCGCGGTCATCCCCGGCTTGAGCCGGCGCGCGATCAGCCACATCACCACGCACAGCGGGATCGCGACGAGCAGCTCCTCGAAGCCGAGGTCGTGGAGGCGCATCGGACCGTCGTTGTCGAGCTGCCAGACCGCGTGCGGGGGGAAGTCGATGCCGATCGGCAGCGTGGTCGGCGTTCCGAGATGATCGTGGACGAGCGCGCAGCCGATGCGGCCGATCACCAGCGCGACCAGCCAGCCGAGCGCGACGCAATCGGCGAGCTTCGCGAGGGGCAGGTCGCGCACGCGCGCCCACGCGAACGTGACGATCGCCATCGTCGCGAGCGCGCCGAGCAGCGAGATGCCTTTCCACAGCTGCCACCACAGCGCCGCGTCGTGCTTGGCATCGTCGAGCTGGTTCGCGACGATATCGAACAGGTGCGCGCCGACGAAGCTCGCGACCACGAGCACGCCGGCGAGCGCGATCACGTCGCCGGCGGGCAGGGCGTAGCGCCGCGACGCGTAGACCATCGCGAGGCCCCCGAGCAGGAGCCCGCCGATCAACATCCACGCGTACAGCTGCAGCGGACCGAAGCGAAAGCTGACCGTGAAGTACGGCAGCGCGCTCGCGAGCAGCACTAGCGCTTCGGCGCGGCCGAAGGTGCAACCGACCCGGGCTCGCCGAGCCCGGCGAACAGCTCGGTCTTGCTCGCGGTCGATTTGCGCGCGAGCCGGTTCTTGCGGCGACGGCCGGCCTTCTCGTGCTTGTTCTTGCGTTTGACTCGGGTCGCGGCGGTGCGGGAAGCCATGGCAGATCCTTCAGTGAAGAAACGGGTTCTTAGCGCAATGGTGTGGTACCGTGCAATCCCTAGACGGGATGCGCGGATGAAGCTCTGTCCCAAGTGCCAGAAGCAATTCAGCGACGATGCGAACTTTTGCCCGGTCGATGCCGCCCGCCTGGCGCCGCTGGAAGGGCAGGCGGGTGGCGCGGATTCACTGAGCGCGCGCTTCGACATCGGGGCGCAGCTCGGCGGTAGCCGCACCGGCGCGGTCTATCGCGCCACCGACAAGACCACGGGCAAGCCGTGCGTCGTCAAGATCGTCTCGCGCGCGGTCGTCGCACTGCCGGGCGTCGCGCAGCGGCTCGAGCGCGAGCTCAAGCAGCTCGAGCGCGTCAACAGCGCCGGCGTCGCGAAGGTCATCACCTCGGGCAAGCGCAACGAGGACACGTGGGTCGCGATCGAGATGCTCGAGGGCGCCCAGACGCTCGCCGAGGCGATCGGCGCGCGCGGTCCGATTCCTCCCGATCAAGCCGCCGACCTGATCGAGGTGATCGGCGAAGCGCTGATCGAGGCCGCGCAGGTCGGCGTCGTGCACCGCGACCTCGCGCCGAAGAACGTGCTGTTCGCCGGCCAGGACGTGAAGCTCGTCAACTTCTCGCTGCCGGTGCCGACGAGCGACAAGGTGCCGGGCGTGCCCGAGTACGTCTCGCCCGAGCAGGTCGACGGCCGCAGCGTCGACCAGCGCTCGAACCTGTACTCGCTGGGCGCGCTCTACTACTTCGTGCTGACGGGTGGCCCGCCGTTCATGGGCACGACCGAGCAGGTGCACCAGCAGCACCAGACCGGCACGATCCGGCCGCCATCGGAGGTCGCAACCGGGGTGCACGTGCCGGCCGCGGTCGAGGCCGTGATCATGCGGGCGCTCGATCGCAGCCCGACCAAGCGGTTCCTGACCGTGCGCCAGTTCGTCGACGAGGTCATGCGCGTCGGCCACGGCGAGGTCATCGAGCTCAAGCCGTCGACGCCGCGTCCGGTCGCGCGTCCCAAGGGCGAGCTCGTGCAGACGCTCATGGGCATTCGCGGCGGTGCGCAGGCCGTGCAAGCCGCCGTGATGCAGGCGCAGGCCGCGCACGCGCAGGCCGCGCAGGCGCCGATGCAGCCGGCGCCTCCCGTGGTCGCGCCGGTGGTGCAAGCCGCGCAGGCGCCGCAGCCGCGCGCCGGATCGAACCCGGCCAATCCGATGACCGCGACGGTGATCGGCGTGCCGGCGGGTGCGCTTGGCAACGCCGCACCGGCGCCCGCGCCGCAAGTGGCGCCGCCGCAAGGATCGTCGCCGTGGGCGCCACCCGGAATCGCCTCGGCTCCGACCGCGCCCGCTCCGGCGCTGGCCGCGCAGCCGCGCGCGGCCTCGCAGCCGGCGGCGCCGGTCGTCGCGGCGCCGGTCGTCGCGCAGCCGCGCGCGGCCTCGCAGCCGGCGGCGCCGGTCGTCGCGGCGCCGGTCGTCGCGGCGCCGGTCGTCGCGGCGGCGCCGGCGGGCAAGAAGAAGACCGACGACGCGGGCGGCGGAGCGAAGGGCAAGTTCCGCGAGACGATGTGGTTCAAGAAGGGCGACCTCGACGCGCAGGCCGCAGTGGCCGCCGCCGAGGAGCGTGCACGCACCGGCAAGGTCGTCGACCAGGACAAGGCCGACTCGCTGCCGATCGACGAGCGCTACAAGGACGACGGCTCGATCTCGCGCAGCGACAAGGAGAAGTACTCGCTCCGCACCGGCTCGACGATGATGATGGACGCGGTCCGCGACCCGCTCCGGCAGGACAAGCCGCGCGGCGGCAACGTCTCGGAGGACGCGTTGATCGGCGAGATGAAGGGTGGCCGTAACCCGGTCCTGATCGCGATCGCGATCGGCATCATGCTGATCGCCGCCATCGTGTATTTCATCACGCGCTGACGATCGTCACGAGCGCGCGCGTTCGATCTGCGGGATCGTGCGTGACGCCGCCCGCGAGATCGATCTCGCCACGCGCGCACAGCGCCGCCGCTTCGACGATCAGATCCGGGTGTGCGCCGGCGACGCCGATCACCGCGACCTCGTTCGCGATCAGCGCCGCGGGCAGAGCGTCGTCGCGCGTGGCGAGCCCGCCGGCGAGGACCGTCAGCGTCGCGCGCGGGCCGCAGAGCGCGGCGGCCGGCCCGGCGCCGTCGGTCGCGATCAGGCGCCACGGCCGCGCGCCGAGCCCTTGCGCGGCGAGGTGGGCCGCGATCTCGGCCGGCGACGTCGACCGCGCCGCGTCGCTCGCCGGTCCACGGGCCACGCTGACCGTGCTGGCGCCCGGGACCGCGCTGCCGGCCGATCTGATCGACCGCGAGGTGACCGTCATCGGCGTCGCCGGACCCCATCCGGACCTCATCGTCGAGGCG
>DATJXL010000252.1:0-66466 GCA_035500135.1 Kofleriaceae bacterium | reverse complement strand
AGCTCGTCGCGACCGTGCCGCTCGTGAAGCTGCCGGCCGGCGGCGGCGCGATCGCGGCGCTGCGCTTCGTGTTGACGAAGCTGGCCGCGAACGGCCAGCTCCACCAGCCGCGGCTGCGCGGCGACGACGTTCACCTCGAGTTCCGCGACAAGCTCTCGCACCTGCACCCCGCGAAGGTGCTCGAGGTGCTGCGCCGCATGCCGGCGCACGCCGACGCGAACGACGACTGGCTGATCGGTCAGTTCAACGCGCAGCCGCTCGAGCGCGCCGACGTGATCGCGCTCGGCGACGACGAGGCCGCGCGCTGCGAGTCGATCTGGCGCGCGCACTGGAACGACGTCGAGGCGCTGCTCGCCGAGTGCCAGCGCAAGCGCTCGCTGTTCTTCCTCAACGAGCTGACCGCGTACGCGCTGCATCGCGTGACGTTCGCGCTGCCGATGGGCGGCTTCGTGATCGCCAGGCTGCGCGAAGCCGCCGGCACGTTCAACAACACGCACGAGGATCCGGGCAAGCGCGAGACCTCGCTCGCGAAGTGCGTGAAGGACATGAAGGCGATCACCGCCGACGAGCTGCGCAAGGATCTCGGCCACGCGACGTTCGCGATCAGCCCGCTCGCCGACGGCACGCCGCACGTGCTCGGCGAGTTCTTCGCGCCCGGCAACTACATGGAGACGATCGACAAGTACCGCAAGACCGACAAGGCCATGGATGCGGTGCTCGCGCTCGTCGGCACGTGCACGTATCTGCTGTCGCGCTACGCGTGGCCGGAGGAGATCGAGCAGGCGATCGAGGCCGCGCTCGCGAAGGCCTCGGGCAAGCCGTGGCGCGAAGCCGCGGATGCGCTGTTCCACGACGCGCGCGAGCTGGTCGCGAAGTTCGGCGGCGACGACGACGAAGAAGAAGACGACGACGATGACGATGACGGAAGCGACGCAGAAGATGGAGGCGCATCGTGAGCACCGATAAGTCGCTCGACATCGAGCAGCTCGGCGTGTTCCAGGTGTTCACCGGCGGTGGCACCGGCTCGGGCTTTCTCGTCGACAAGAATCTGCTCGTGACCAACACGCACGTCGTCGCGCCGTACCGCACGGTCGCGATCGAGCAGCGCGACAAGGTGCGCATCACCGGCAAGGTTCGCCGGCTGAACCCCAAGCGCGACCTCGCGATCGTCGAGCTGTCGCAGCCGCTCGACGGCGCGATCCTGCCGGTGTCCGAGCTCGACGACCTGCAGGCCAAGCAGGCGGTCGACATCATCGGCTTCCCGGTCGGCCTGCCGCTGTCGATCACCGAGGGCGTCGTCAGCAATCCCAAGCAGCTGCTCGACGGCCAGCACTTCGTGCAGACCGACGCCGCGATCAATCCCGGCAACTCGGGCGGGCCGATCCTCGACGAGTCGCAGCAGATCGTCGCGGTGACGACGTGCAAGCTGCGCTCGGCCGACATGGTCGGGTTCGGGATTCCGAGCATCGACGTCCACAAGTTCCTCGAGGGCTTCCGCGAGCAGACCGCGGAGTTCGGCGTGATGTGCCCGGCGTGCGACGTCCTGCTCGAGAACGCGGAGCGCTACTGCGCGAGCTGCGGCAGCGATCTCGAGGCCCTCGAGCTCGCGACCTACTTCGAGCCGCCCGAGCCGCACCCGATCGTGGAGTTCGTCGAGCGCGGCCTCGCGAACGCGAAGATCGATCCGGTGCTCGCGCGGCACGGCGCGCAGAACTGGTCGTTTCACTCGGGATCGGCGCCGGTCAAGATCTGGAGCTGCTGCTCGGAGCACCTGTGCTTCAGCTCGCCGCTCGCGCAGCCCGGCAAGCAAAAGCTGGGCGATCTGTTCCGGTTCCTGCTCTCGGCCGACCACGCACCGCTGTCGTTCGACCTGTACGAGAATCTGATCCGCTTGAACCTCACGTTTCACGTCTCGGACGTGTTCGCCCACGCGCGCGACGACGAGATGTCGGCGTGGATCGCGCAGTTCGTCGCCGCGGCCGACAAGTTCGACAACCTGCTCGTCGAGCAGTTCGGCTGCGAGCCGGCGCCCGAGACCCAGCTCACGTTCCTGAAGAAGCAGGCCCGCTAGCGAGGAGCAGAATTACCGCCAAGGCGCAGGGACGCCAAGGCGCCAGGAGACGAGGATCGGGCCCGATCCCAGTCCTCTGGCGCCCTGGCGTCCCTGGCGCCTCGGCGGTAACTCTTCTATTCTCATACGGGTGCGAAGGGCGATCGCGCTCGCGGTGATTGCATGGCCCGCCGTGGCTGCGGCGGGCCCGCACATGCTCAAAGGTCCGTACCTCCAGGACCTCGCACCGACCTCGATCACGGTCATGTACGAGCTCGAGGAGCCGATCCCGGCCAAGCTGATCGTGACCGGTCCGGCCGGCGACAAGACGGTCGAGGTGCCGGCCGATCGCATCGCCGAGGCCCGCGTCGACGGGCTCGAGCCGGCGAAGCGCTATCGCTACCGAGTCGAGGCCGGTGGTCAGCGCTGGGACGGCGAGTTCGCGACCGCGCCGCCGGTCGGCCAGGACGTGCCGTTCCAGTTCATCGTCGTCGGCGACTCGCGCAACGGCATGGAGCAACACCGGCGCGTCGTCGAGCGCATGGCGCAGGAAGTGCCCGACTTCGTGCTCGGCACGGGCGACATGGTCGACGAAGGCTTTCGCCAGGACGAATGGCAGCAGTTCTTCGACGTCGAGAACGAGCTGCTCCGGGACAACGTCTACTTCCCCGCGCTCGGCAACCACGATCGTCAGGGCCGCGGCCGCACCGCCGACAACTACCGCGCGTACTTCTCGGTGCCCGACAACGGCGCCGACAGCGAGCGCTACTACGCGTTCACGTACGCGGCCGCGCGGTTCCTCGTGCTCGACTCCAACGCGTACAGCTTCGCGCTCACCGATCAGACCGCGTGGCTCGAGCGCGAGCTGATCGCGGCGCGCCAGGATCCGGCGATCCACCACATCTTCGTCGTCATGCACCATCCGCCGTTCTCGATCTCGCTGCACGGCGGCGCGCGCGATCTGCGCGAGCGCTGGACGCCGCTGTTCGAGAAGTACAACGTGACCGCCGTGTTCTCCGGCCACGATCACGTGTACGAGCGCGCCGAGTCGGGCGGCATCCGCTACTTCGTGTCGGGCGGCGGCGGTGCGCCGCTGTATCCGCGCCGGCCGTCGCCGAGCCCGGTCGACGCCGAGGCGGTCAAGAAGTTCGAGCGCGTGCTGCACTACCTGCGCGTCACGGTCACCGGCACCCGCATCGACGTCGCCGCGGTCCGCGCCGACGGCACGTTGATCGAGACCACGTCGTGGACCGAGGGGGCCGCGACGGTGGCCGCCGCGATCCCGGCCGCCGGTGCGCGCGGTGGCGCGCCGGCAGCGCAGCCGACCGCATCGGATCCCGCCGCCGATGACGACCCGCGCGCGCTCGCGTGGCTCGGACTCGGCGCGGTCAGCTTGCTGCTGGCCTCGGCGGTCGTGCTCGTGCGCGTGCTCCGGCGCTAGGCGCGCGGCCGCGCGAGCGGACGTGGCGACAGCCAAACACGCCTCATGGTAAGCCTCCCGCCATGTCCGTCGAGCCGCGTACGCCACTTGGAGTGCTCGAGCTGCTGCCCGCGCAGCAGCTCGCGTTCCAGCGCATGCTCGACACGATCCGCCGCGGCTTCGAACGCTTCGGGTTTCTGCCGATCGAGACGCCCGCCTACGAGCTGAGCGACGTGCTGCTCACGAAGACCGGCGGCGAGACCGAGAAGCAGGTGCTGTTCGTGCAATCGACCGGCACACTCGAGAAAGCGCGCGACGGCAAGCGCCCCGAGCTGGCGCTGCACTTCGATCTCACCGTACCGCTCGCGCGCTACGTCGCCGAGCACGAGCACGAGCTGGTGTTCCCATTCCGGCGCTACCAGATCCAGCGCGTGTATCGCGGCGAGCGCCCGCAGAAGGGCCGGTTTCGCGAGTTCTATCAGTGCGACATCGACGTGATCGGCAAGGACTCGCTGGCGCTCGCGTACGACGCCGAGCTGCCGGCGGTGATCTACGGCATCTTCGCCGAGCTCGGCTTCGGCAAGTTCACGATCAAGATCAACAACCGCAGGCTCCTGCGCGAGCTGCTCGAGTCGCTCGCGATTCCCGCCGAGCGGCACGCCGACGCGCTGCACGAGGTCGATCGGCTCGGCAAGCAGGACCGCACCGAAGTCGAAGCGCGCATCGCGGCGGTCACCGGTGCCGACACCGCGCGCCGGTTGCTCGACCTGCTCGCGCGTCCGCTCGCCGAGCTACCCGCGAGCGGCGGCAAGGACGATCTCCAGCGCGTCTACGACACCACGCTCGCGCTCGGCGTGCCCGCCTCCGCGCTGCAGATCGATCTGTCGATCGTCCGTGGCCTCGATTACTACACCGGCACGGTCTACGAGACGTTCCTCGACGACCACCCGAGGATCGGCTCGATCTGCTCGGGCGGCCGCTACGACAACCTCGCCGAGCACTACACGAAGAGCAAGCTCCCCGGCGTCGGGATCTCGATCGGCGCGACGCGCCTGTTCTCGCAGCTGCTCGAGCTGGGCATCGCGACCGCGACGCAGCGTACGACCGCGCACGCGCTCGTCTTGCACGTCGAGGCGCCGCTCGCGCTCGAGTACGCGAAGCTCGCCGCGGAGCTGCGCGCGGCCGGCTGGAACGTCGAGGTCTACGGCGGCGACGACAAGCTCGGCAAGCAGTTCAAGTACGCCGACCGCAGCGGGGTGCCGCTCGCGATCCTGTACGGCTCGCGCGAGCGCGACGCCGGCGTCGTCAAGATCAAGGACCTGCGCGCGGGCGTCGAGCACGACGTGCCGCGGGCCGAGCTCCTCGAGCGGATTCGCGCGCTGCTGCACACCGAGTGATACGATCACGAGGGATCGCCGCGGTCGCGACCGCGACCGGTACCGCACCGACGGTCGTCGGAACGCGAGGACGCAACGACGATGGCATCGCGCGAGCTGCCGCCGCGAGACGGATCAAGACAAGCGAACTCTGGTGCTAGTGCGGGACGTGCAAGCGGATCCGGATCTCGAGCGGCGCGAGGACGCGTGGGTTCGGCGTCGCGGGCTCGGCGCGCACGGCGACGCACGTGCCCGATGGATCGTCGAGCGAGAACTGCGCGGCGACCGCGCACCGATCGCGGGCGTCGGCCGTCCAGGGCACCGCGAGGCCGTCGCCGGCGATCGAGATCGCCTGGCCGGCGACGACCGCGCTCGCGAGCGCGTGCACGTCGCCGCCCAGCGAGCCGTCGTGGCCGACGGGCCAGGTCTGATCGGCGGCGCGCACGACGATCCCGTCCGGACACGACTGCGACACCTCGGTTCCAGGCCCCACCGTCTTCCACGACGTCGCGGACGGCTTCGCCAGCATCGCGTACAGGAGCGCGCCCGCCGCATCGATGCCGAAGTACGCCGCCGCCGCGACTTCCCATTGCGTGTTCGTGCGCATCGGGTTGGTCGAATCCAGCGCGAACGCGAAGCTCGCCGCGCCTTCGCCGACGGCCATGAATCCGCACCACATCCGGCCGATGCCGTCGTACGTGTCGGACCACGTCGTCTCGACCTTCGCCACGACCGTGGTCGTCTCGCACGCGACGCGCAACGGCCCCGTCTCGAGATGCGCGCGCGTCGTCTGCATGGGGTCCTCGAGCGCGCGCGTCGATGTGATCACCTCGCTGTGCGCGCGCAGGAACGAGACATGGGTTGGATACGAGACGAGGATGCTCGTGCCGCAGCCGTGGGCGAGCAGCACCGCAGCGAGCGAGAGGCGCACGCTGCGTCGTGAAGCACGTCGCGTACCACGTCGCGCTCGTGCGGAATTCGGCGGTTGCGCGAAGTTGCGAGAACGCGGGGTCACGCACGACGAGCTTACGCCACGCTGAGGCTCCCTCGTCGGACTGGCCCGGCTCGCCGCGCCGCGTGTTACCCGACCGCGTGCGGCTCCTCGCGGCGCACCACGCGCGCGCCGAGCCGGTCGGCGAGCGCGGCGAACGCGGCCGCCACCTCCTCGGAGGCGGGCCCCTCGAGCGTGACGAGCACGCGGAAGTCGCGCTCCGAGAAGCGCGGATAGCTGCCGACGCGGACGCCGGGATGCGCGGCGACGACCGCGTCGAGGTGCGGCGCGAGCTCGCCTTCGTCGAGGTCGACGTACAGGCGCGCGGCCGTCACCGGCTGGGCGCGGAAGCGGTCGCGGATGTCGACGAACTTGCGGCGGAACAGCGTCGGCACGCCGGGCAGGATGTAGACGTTGCGGTAGCACACCACCGGCCACACCTGATCCTTGCCGTACACGAGCTCGGAGCCGGCCGGGATGTCGGCGAGGCGCAGGTTCGCGTCGGCGAGCCGGTCCTTCCAGTAGCCGCGGACCTTGGCCTCGAGCTCGGGGTGGCGCGCGACCGTGGTGCCGAACGCGTGCGCGATCGCCGCGATCGTGACGTCGTCGTGCGTGGGGCCGACCCCGCCCGACGTGAACACGTGATCGAACCGGCTCGACGACTCGCGCACGGTCGCCGCGATGTCGTCGAGCTCGTCGGGAATGACCGTGATCCGGCGCAGCTCGACCCCGAGCGCGCGCAGCTCGCCGATCAAGAACGCCGCATTTTCCTCGACGAACTTGCCCGACAGGATCTCGTCGCCGATCACCACGATCGCGGCGGTCGTCATATCCCGCGAGCTTACCTCGTGTGGTAAGAACCGCTTCCATGGATCCCGGCGATCTGGTGCTCCGCGGAGGCCGGGTGCTCGACCCGGCGGCCCCGCGTCCCGTCGATCAGGTCGCCGACGTCCGGATCGCGGGCGGCCGCATCGTCGAGATCGGGCGCGGGCTGGTCGCGCCGCGCATCGTCGATGTCAAGGAGCTGTGGATCGTGCCCGGGTTGATCGACCTGCACGTGCACCTGCGCGAGCCGGGTCAGGAATACAAGGAAGACATCGAGACCGGCACGCGCGCGGCGGCCGCCGGTGGCTTCACGACGGTGTGCTGCATGCCGAACACGCGGCCGGTCAACGACCAGCGCGCGATCACCGAGCTGATCGTGCGGCGCGCGCGCGAGGTCGGCAGCGCGCGCGTGAAGCCGATCGGCGCGATCACGCACGGGCTCGAGGGCAAGGCGCTCGCCGACATCGCCGAGATGAAAGACGCCGGCATCGTCGCGATCTCCGACGATGGCCGGCCGGTGATGAACGCGGGCCTCTTGCGCCGCGCGTTCGAGTACGCCCGTACGTTCGACCTGCCGCTCGTCCAGCACGCCGAGGATCTCGACCTTGCCGAGAGCGGCGCGATGAACGAAGGCGCGGTGTCGACGCGCATCGGGCTGCGCGGCCAGCCGGCGTGCGCGGAGAGCTCGATGGTCGCGCGCGACCTCGAGATCGTCGAGTGGACGGGCGCGCGCTACCACGTCGCGCACGTGTCGACCGCGCGCACCGTCGCGCTCGTGCGCGACGCCAAGCGCCGCGGGTTGCCGGTGACGTGCGAGGTCACGCCGCATCACCTCGCGCTCACCGACGAGGCGTGCGCGCACTACGACACGCGCACGAAGGTGATGCCGCCGCTCCGCACGGAGGCCGACCGCGAGGCGCTGATCGAGGCGCTCGCCGAGGGCGTGATCGACGCGATCGCGACCGATCACGCGCCGCATTCGCCGGTCGAGAAGGACGTCGAGTTCGAGTGCGCCGCGCCCGGCATGCTCGGCCTCGAGACCGCGCTGCCGATCGTGCTCGACTTCGTGCGCATGGGCACGCTCGACGACAAGCGCGCGATCGCCGCGCTCACCGGAGGCCCGGCGCGCGCGTTCGGCTTGCCCGGCGGCGGGCTCGCGGTCGGCGCGGTCGCCGATGTCACCGTGATCGATCCCGAGCGGCCGTTCGCGATCGCCGAGCACGCGCTCGCGAGCAAGTCGAAGAACTCGCCGTTCGTCGGCCAGACGCTCGCCGGCCGCGCCGTGCTCACGCTCGTCGAGGGCCGCGTGATGTACGACCTCGACGGGAGGCTCGCGTAGATGTCGTCGCCGCCGCCGCCCAGCAGATGGCCGGCCTCGCTCGTGCTCGAGAACGGCCGGATCTTCCACGGCGAGGGCTTCGGCGCGCGCGCCGAGACCATCGGCGAGGTCGTGTTCAACACCGCGATGACCGGCTACCAGGAGATCGTCAGCGATCCGTCGTACTGCGGGCAGATCGTGGTGATGACTGCGCCCGAGATCGGCAACGTCGGCACGAACGGCGAGGATCTCGAGGCGCGTCGTGTCGCGTGCGCGGGGCTCGCGATCCGCGAGCTGTCGCCGATCCCGGCCAGCTGGCGCGCCGAGGACACGCTGCCGCACTGGCTCGAGCAGTCGAGCGTGCCCGGCATCGACGGCATCGACACCCGCGCGCTGACCCGCGTGCTGCGCGACGAGGGCGCGATGCGCGGGGCGATCACGCCGCATCGCGCGGAGCTGCCCGCGGTGCTCGAGCGCGTGCGCGCGGCGCCGAAGATGGACGGCCAGGACCTCGTCCCGCGCGTCACCTGTGCGCAGCGCTACGAGTGGACCGAGCCGACGTGGCGCGCGATCGACGACGGCCGCGCCCAGCCGGTCCCGGCGGTGCAGTTTCACGTCGTCGCCTACGACTTCGGGATCAAGGAGAACATCCTGCGCGGGCTGCGCGACATCGGCGCGCGCGTCACGGTCGTGCCGGCGCGCACCCCGGCGAGCGAGGCACTCGCGCTCGGCGCCGATGGCTTCTTCCTGTCGAACGGCCCCGGCGATCCGGCGGCGGTCGACTACGGCGTCGCCGCCTGCAAGGACCTGTGCGCGAGCGGGCGGCCCGTGTTCGGCATCTGCCTCGGCCACCAGATCCTCGCGCTCGCGCTCGGCGGCCGCACGTTCAAGCTGCCGTTCGGCCATCACGGCGCGAACCACCCGGTGCTCGATCGCACGACCGGCAAGGTCGAGATCACGTCGCAGAACCACGGGTTCGCCGTCGACCCGAAGACGTTGCCCAGCGGCGTCCACGTCACGCACGACAACCTGTTCGATCACTCGGTCGAGGGCATCGCGGTCGAGGGCAAGCCGATCTTCGGCGTGCAGTACCACCCCGAGGCGAGTCCGGGCCCGCACGACGCGGCGTATCTGTTTTCGCGCTTCGCGGACGCCCTGCGAAAGGCGCGAAGGTGAGTGCGGCCGCGTTGCTCGATCGCGTGATCGAGGAGCTGTACGCGCGCCACACCGCGGACGCCGAGGCGGCAGGGCTCGCGCGCCGCGACTACGAGGAGCGCCGCGGCAAGGTCCATCAGGACGACGAGCTGTGGGAGTCGTGGAGCGCGGCGTTCGTCGAGTGGTTCGTGGTCGAGCGCGTCGCGCCGGGCGACGACCTGCCGCCGGCGGCGAAGACGTATCGCGAGCTGCGCGCGGCCGACGACGAGCGCGCCGCCGCGGTCGCGGCGCTGCTGACGTCGCAACGCAGCCTGTTCGAGGTGCGTGCCATGGGACGCGGCCGGATCGAGCTGCTCGATCTGCTCGGTGGCGCGGCGTTTCACGTCAGCGAGCAGCGCCAGCTGCACGGCGTCGAGGTCGGCGACGTCGCGGAGCTGCGGCTGGTCGGGATCGAACACGAGGTGCGCTTCGCGCGCACGTTCATCTATCACCCGAAGGCGGCGCGCGGCGCGATCGTCGAGCGCGCGCGCGCGATGCTCGCGAAGGGCGGGTCGCGGCGCGACGTGATCGATCAGATCGCGCAGCTACGCGTGCAAGTCGCGCGCTATCGCCACATGCCGCCGTCGCGCGTGTACGAGCTCGGTTCGCGGATCATGGGATGAGGCTCACGCTCGTGGCGCTCGTGGTGTTCGCGCCCGCGGCCCACGCCGACACGCCGGTGACGCGCCCGACGGCGATCGAGGTCGATCGCGAGGCGCCGCCGCCCGGCCGCGCCGAGTTCGGCTTCGACGGCGGTGCGCCGGTCGGTGCGTGGGCCGCGAGCGTGCAGCTCGGCTACGTCGACGAGCCGATCCAGCTCGGCACGCCGAGCCTGACGATCATTCCGGTGCGGCGACGCGAGACCGTCGCGCTCGGCGGCGCGATCACGCTCGGCGATCGGCTCGTCGCCGACGCGCGCATGCCGCTCGCGCACCAGGTCGGCGATCGGTTGATCGGCCTCGGCGACGATACGCCGCTCGATCGCTGGGTCGCGGGCGACCTCGCGCTCGGCGCGCGCATTCGCATCACCGAGACCGACACGGTCCAGACGTTTGCGCGCTTCGCGTTCACGATCCCGACCGGCGACGACGACAACTTTGCGGGCGAAGCGAAGTGGACCTACTCGAGCTCGCTGATCGGGCGGCTGACGTTCGGCCGCGTCGTCGTGGCGGCGAACGCCGGGATCCTGATCCGCGACGCCGAGGTGCAAGTCGGGGATCGCGTGGTCGGCGACGAGCTGCTCGGAGGGTTCGGCACCGCGGTCGCGCTGCCGCCGATCGCGGGCTTGTGGTGCGAGCGTAACCCGCTGCGCGTCACCGCCGAGCTCGCGGGCGAGCTGGCCGATCACTCGAGCGGCGTGCGCGGCGCATCACCCGCCGAGGCACGCCTCGGCTTCGTCGGCCATCCGATCCTCGGACTCGCGCTCTCGGTTCGCGCGGGGCTCGGCCTCGACGACCAGATCGGCTCGCCGCGGTTCCGGGCGATGGTCGAGCTCGCGTGGCAGGCGCCGGAGCCGCCGCGTGCGCGGCCGCCCGCCGCGGTCGAGGACGACGAGGACGACCAATGAGCTATGCGCGCCTCGCCCGGTCGCGCAAGGCGCTCCACGCGGCCGCGCGCGCGATCGTGCCGAGCTCGAGCAGCTCGCGCACGTGCGACCACGCGGCGTGCGAACGGGGCAGGGCGCGGCCGCAGGCGGCGGCGGCGATCACGCGCGATCCGATCGGTTGATCGGGCGCGACGAGCGGCGCGAGTGCGGACGCGGTCACGTCGGACGCGACGCGCAGCTCGGCGAGCGCGGCGACGAGCGGAGCTGCGTCGTGAGTGTCCGCGAGCGCCGTCGCGACGACCTCGGCGATCGTCGCGTCGCCCGCCGACACGCGCGCGAGCAGGTACAGCGCGAGCGCGCCGAGCTTCTCGCCTTCGACCTCGAGCGCGGCGCGCGCGAACCTCGCACGCGGACCGGGCGGCGCGAGCACGCCGGCGTCGCGCTCGGCATCCGGCGCGCACGCGAGCGCGAGCAGGCCCGCCGCTTCGGCGACGCCGCCGATCAGATCGGCCGCGACCTCGAGGCCCGCGGTCGAGCCGAGCAGCACGTCGGCGAGGAGGCGGAGCACGGGGGTCGGCTCGGCGTCGCTGACGTCCTCGACGACGAGGCCGCGCACGAGCTCGCCGATCACCGGCACGTCGAGGTCGCCGAGCGCCGCGTGCGCGACCGCGGCGCGCACGCTGTGGGTCTCGCGGCCCGCGTGCTCCGCGATCGCGTCGCGACGGCCGCGTGCGAGCAGGGCGCGCGCCGCGGCCGCCGCCACCTCCGGCGATGGGTCCGACAAGCGCGCGACGAGCGCGCCGTCGATCGCGGGATCGTCGGCGAGCAGCTCGACCGCGGCGCACGCGAGCGCGCGCCGGGTGGCGCTCGCTTCGTCGAGCTCGGCGACGAGCTCGTCCGCGATCGGATCGAGCGGGACGCGCGCGGCGAGCCCGAGCGCCGTCTCCGCCGAGCCGCCGCCGTCGCCGAGCAGTCCGGCCGCGAGCTCGCACAGGGCCGGTACGTGGGCAGCCGCGACGAGCCCGTCGACGAACGGCGCCCACAGCTCGGGCGCGCTCGGGCGATCGAGCACGAGCGCGCGGTGGAGCGCGAACCGGTCGCGCGGCATCGGTGCCGCGAACCCGAGGATGTACGCGCACGCCTCGGCGACCTCGCGCCGCGGCAGCGCGCTCCAGCGATCGAGATCCGGCACGCGCCGTGGCTTGCCGATCGCAGCGATCTCGTCGGCGAACGACGCCGGCGGTACGCGCTCGACGTCGAGCCCGGCGAGCGCGGCCGCGCGCACGCGCTCGCCGGTCGGCCCCGGCGCGGCCGCGATCGGGCCGAGCGCGCGCGCGGCAAGCTCGAGGAGCGGCTTGGGCCGCGCCGGATCGAGCAGCGCGAGCAAGGCGCCCACGATCGCGCCGGCCGCCTGCGTCTCGAGCAAGTGCGGCGACCACGCGAGCACGCGGCCGCATTGCACGGTCGACAGCGCGAGCAGCGGCGCGTCGGGACCGACGTCGGCGGCGAGCCGCTCGAGCGCGTGCTGCTGCTCGGCCGCGGGCAGCGCGGCGACCGCGATCGCGATCGCGTCGTCGGCACGCGGCGCGAACCGGCGCGCGAGCGCGGCATCCGCGAGGACGCCACCGCGCGCGATCACCGGCCCGCACACGAGCGCCGCGATCTGATCGTCGTGGGGCACCGCGTTGCCCGGCCCGATCCAGCGAAACAGCGACCCGTCGAGCCAGCGCGCGCGCGTCTCGGTCGTCGCGAGGATCGCACCGGCTGCCGGATCGAACAGGTACTCGGCGAGGATCTCGGCGGCCTCCGCGGCCGGCACCGCGCCGGCGCCCGCGAGCTCGGCGAACGCGCGCGCGAGCGGCAGCCGCGCGGCATCGGGCGTCGCCGCGAACGCGCGGCGCACCGCGGCACGGCCACCAGTGCGGCCTTCCCCCGTGGCCCCTACGCCTGCCTCGGCCTCCAGCCCCTTCCCCCGGCTCACGCGAGGAATCCCATCTCGCCGTACTCGAGCTCGGCCGCGCGCATCAGGTGATGCTGCTGGATCGGCGTGCCATCGGCCTGCGCCGCGGTCGCCGCGCGTACGAGCGCGTTCATGATGTTGCCGCCCGCGAGCGGAAACTTCTGCGCGATGATCTTGAGGTCGATGTTCGGCGCGACCTGCGCCTCCTTCGGCATCATGCCCCGCCACAGCTGCAGCCGCTGGGCCTCGTCGGGCGCGGGGAACCGGATGCGAAACCGGATGCGGCGGCGAAACGCGGGATCGATCGCGGTCTCGGCGTTCGTCGTCATCACGACGACGCCTTCGTGAGCTTCCATGCGCTGCAACAGGTAGTTCACCTCGAGGTTCGCGTAGCGATCGTGGCTCGACTTGACCTCGGTGCGCTTCGCGAACAGCGAGTCGGCCTCGTCGAACAGCAGCATCACTTGCCCGCGCGCCGCCTCGTCGAACACGCGCCCGAGGTTCTTCTCGGTCTCGCCGATGTACTTGTTGACCACCTGCGACAGATCGATCCGGTACAGCTCGAGCCCGAGCTCCTTCGCGAGCAAGGAGCAGATCATCGTCTTGCCGGTGCCGGGCGGGCCGGCGAACAGCGCCGACAGCCCGCGCCCGTACGGCAGCTTGCGCGCGAAGCCCCAGTCGTTGAACACCTTGGCGCTGTGCGCCGCGTAGTTGAGGAACTCGAACACCGGCGCGAGCACGTCGTCGGGGAGGATCACGTCGCTCCACTCGAGCGTCGTGCGCACCACGGTCGCGAGCGACGCGAGCCGGTGCGCGAGCCGGCCGCGCACGACGTCGATCACGTGCTGCTCGCTCGCCACGCCGCCGCGCTGGTGCACGACGTCGAGCCGGCCGAGCTCCTCGCAGGCCTCCTGGATCGACGCGCCCGATGCCGAGTAGCGCTTGACGAGCGCGTCGAGCGAGAGCTCCGGCGCGAGCCGCACGTTCGGCGGCAAGTGGCGCACCCACAGCTGGCGCTGCACCTCGGGCGTCGGAAACGGCACGTCGAACGTCATCGGCACGCGTCCGGCCCGCGACAGCCATCTCGGCGAGCGCTCGACGACAACCGCCAGCGGCGCGCGCACGCGGCGCAGCAGCTCGGTCAACCGCTGGAAGATCCACGCCTGGCCGTCGCCGTCGCCGTATTCGTGCGCGCGATCGAGCACGAGCACGGCGTCTTGCAGGTGCGCCTCGCGGATCAGCGGGCGCAGCGCGAGATCGAGCGCGCGCAGGTCGACCGCGACCTCGCCGAGATCGACGACGAGCAGCGGGCGGCCGAGCTGGCGCGCCGCCGCGCCGACGATCGACTTGCGGCCGACGCCGAGCGCGCCGCGCAGCTCGACGAGCTGATCCGGTCGCTCGAGCGCGCGTGCGACCTGCACGACGAGCTCGCGCGCGTCGTCGGGGAGCATCACGTCCGCGGCGGCGATCGGTAGCGCGACGAACTTGCCGGCGGCGCCGAGCACCGACTGCGGCGGCTCGGCGGCGCCCTCGATGAAGTCGAGCACGCGGTCGGCGACGCGCACGCGCTTGTAGACGAGCGGCGGATCGACCGCCCAGCCGTTCGCGGCCGACAGCTCGACGAGCTGGTGCGCGACCAGCGGCGCGTCGGCGGAGAATCGCAGGCGCACCTCGCCGGGCAGCGCGTGCGGGCCTTCCGCCAGCAGCGCGACGACGAACGCGACGTCGGTCTGCAGCGGCTCGTTCTTGCCGACGGTGTACGGGTTGAACGCGGTGCCGCGCTCGATCGTCGCCAGCGCGCCGAGGATCTCGACGTCGATCGCGGTCAGCGCGAACCGCTCGCGCAGGATCTCGAGCGGCAGCGCGACGCCGAGCTTGCGCGAGAACCGCGCGCGGGCCGCGATCTCGGCGGCCTGTGCGGCGATCGCACGATCGAGCGCGGCGAGCTCGGGCTCGGCGGCGACGCGCTGCTCGCGGTCGCGCTCCGACAGCACGGCGGCGCCGAGCGGCGCGCGCGCCTTGAGCTGCACCATTCGTTCGACACGCCGCGCGAACAGCTCGCCGAGGTCCGCGAGGTGCTGGCTCGGCTCGTCGTAGCCGGGGCGCGGGTCGCTCTCGATCACCACGACGTCATTCTAGGCGACTTCCGCCAGCACCGCGCGGGCGAGCTCGGCGAGCTCGGGGTCGGGCAATGCGGAGATCGCGGAGGCGACGCGCCGCAGCTCGCGGCGGTCGGCGTGCGCGTCGACGAGCGCGACCAGCAGCTCCGACAACAGATCCCCGGCCCGCCGCGTCGGCAGCGCGATCGCGAGCGCGATGCCGACCTCGAGGTGGCGGGCGCGATCGCTCGGGTCGGTCGCGGCGCGGACCTGGCGCAGCCGTGCCCGCGCGACCAGCTGGCGGGCGGCGAGCGTGTCGGGCAGCGCGGCGGCCGCCGCCGCGGCCTGCGCGCAGGCCGCGAGGGCATCGCCACGGGTGAGCGCGAGATCTGCGAGCATGCCATCGAGGCTCGCCGCCAGCTCGGGCCTGCCGGCCGCGCGTGCGGCGTCGCGCGCGCGCGGGGCGCGATCGGCGACCGCGTCGCGATCGTCCGCGGCGTCCCACGCGGCGACCGCGACCAGGTCGGCCTCGCACGCGATGTCGTCGCGCGCGCCGCGGCGCGCGAGCTCGGCCGCGAACTCGAAGCACGTGGCCGCGGCAGCCGGGCGATCCTCGGCGAGCTCGATCCACGCCAGCTCGGCGAGCGCGAGCGCAGCGAGCACGGACTCGCCGAGGCGCGCGGCGGTGCTGCGCGCGAGGTCGAGCGCGGCGCGTGCCTCGGCGAGCCGGTTCGCGCGGCGGTGCGCGGCGCCGGTGACCAGCTTCGTCACCGCTTCCGTGCGCGCCCGCTCGTCGGCTCGCGCGCACGCGACCGCGGCCTGCGCGGCCGCGATCGCCTCGTCGTGCGCGCCCGCGGCGAGCAGCGTGGCCGCGAGCGTCACGAGCGGACCGGCGCGGCGCGCCTCGTCGAGCTGGACGGCCTGGCGCGCACGCAAGATCGCGTCGGCCGGCAGCCCGAGCACGAGGTCGGCGCGCGCGAGCTCGCGGAGGAGGTCGCCGGCGAGCTCGAGCCGGCCGCCGCGCGCGAGCGCCGCGATCCGGCCGCGCAGCTGTGCGAGCCGCACGAGTGCCTTGCCGTCCACGGCTGTTAGCTTATACGTTTGCGTCGTGGACGACAGCGCGGCGCGACAAGCCGTCGAGCGCGCCGAGCGCGAGCCGCTGCTTGGCCATCGCGCCGCGCCCGTGCGCGCCGCGATCGACGCCGCCGCGCCGCTGCTCGACGCCACGCCGTCGCCCGAGCTGCGCGCGCGCCTGCTGCTCCGGCTCGCGCAGGTCGCCATGGTCGAGACCGATTACGAGGCCGCCGACCAGGCGCTCGCGGCGGCGGCGCGCCACGCGCCCGACGCTCACGAGCTGCGCATGCTCGGCGGCGTACGCGCCTGCCGCGTCGCGATCCGGCGCGGCCCCGACGGGCGGGCGGTCGCCGAGCCCACGCTGCGCATGGCCGCCGAGCAGCTCGCGCCCGGTGCGTCGGCGGTCGCCGCCGAGCTCGCGCTCGCGATCGGGGAGCTCGAGCTGCATGCGGAGAGCGCCGACGCCGCCGCGCTCGACGCGCTCGCCGAGCTCCGCGACGCGCCCGACCTCGACACGCGGTTCACCGCGCACCAGCTCGTCGCCGCCCACGCGCTCGCGCGCGGCGACCTCGCGCCGGCGCTGGCATCGCTGCGCGCGGTGGTCGCGATCGCGCGCGACGCCGCGTCGCCCGCCGACGAGATCGAGGCGCGGATCGCGCTCGCCGCCGCGCTCGCCGCGCGCGGCGACGCCATCGCGTCGGAAGATGCCGCGCATCAGGTCGCCGCGGCGCGCCAGCGCGCCAAGGAACACGGCCTCGCCGAGCTCGAGCACGCCGCGCTGCTCGCCGAGGCCGCGCTGCTCGCCGACGCGCGCAAGACCGCGCCCGCGATCGATCGCGTGCTCGAGCTCGCGCGGGCGGCCGCCGCGAAGCAGGACGCCGCGCAGTACGTCGCCGCGGTCGGCATCATGGCCGAGCTGTACGCGCGCTCGGGCGATCACGTGTCGGCGTTTCGCACGATCGCGGAGTCGCATCACGCGCTGTCGCGCGCGACCGGCAGCGACACCACGCCGCTGTTTCGCCCGCTGCTCGCCCGCCTGCGCGACCGCATCGGCGAGGCGAAGCTGACCGAGATCGCGGCCGCGGTGGAGCACGCGAACCGGCTCGCGGACCAGATCCTCGACTCGAAGAAGAAGTAGAGGTCGAGACCGAGGAACCACGACCGAGGGGAACAAGGATCAAGGAACTCCGAACGTTCCCCGGCTCCTTGTTCCTTGTTCCTTGTTCCTTGTTCGTTTCGCCATTCCCGCGCCGCGATCTCCGTCATGCCCAATCATCCCGCATAGTTCCAACCGAAAATCCCGGCCTTCCACCGGGGATCTTGGCCCACTGATCTCCGTATGATGGGGACCATGGCAGAAGGCCCAGCCGGCGGAGGTGGTGCGCCCGGAGCGGCGCTCGATCCGCAGGCCGCGATCGCGAAGCATGCCGCCGTCACCCAGGCCGGGGCGGCGGCCGACGCCGCGACGATCGCGCGCGTCGAGGACGCGATCCAGCACTCGCCGATGGGCTGGCTGCAGAGCGTGCTCGGCGAGACCAGCGCGCGCGCGTCGTCGGAGCAGTCGCAGGTCAAGGGCAAGCTCGACGAGCAAAAGCAAACGATCGCGCAGCACCAGCAGGACGCGCCGAAGAACGCGGGGAGTCCGCCGGCGGCGAGCGCGCCGGCGCATCCGGCCGTGCCGCATCCGGCGCCGCCCGGTCACGTCGGCGTCGCCGCGCACGAAGCGCCCGGTGGCGGCGGCGCCGCGCACGTCGCGAAGATGCCGACCGCGCCGATCCATCCCACGCCGGCCGCCGCGCCCGCCGCCGCCGCGCCCGAGCCGACGATCGCCGCCGCGGTCGCGTCCGCCGGCAGCGACGCCCAGCTCGACACGATCCTCAACGGCTATCAGCCGAAGAGCGCGGAGACGACCGCCGTGCTCGGTCGCATCAAGCAGATGGGCGATGTCGCGCAGGGCTTCAACGGCCAGCTCGGCACGTACATCGCGCAAGGCGGCGCCGTCGAGCAGGGCATCGCGAGGGTCTCCAACTTCTTCGGCATGGGCAAGGACGTGGCGGCGGTGTGGGCGCAGAACCCGTACCGCAAGGCGCACGGCGTGCTCGGCGGCATCATGACCGGCATCTCGGCGGTGCGCGCGGTGTGCGGCGTCGTCGGTGGCATCTGCGGCAAGCTCGGCCTCGTCCTCACGGTCATCGGCCTGCTCGGCATGATCTTCCCGCCGATCGGCGTCGCGGTGTCGGGGATCGCGCGCATCCTGAACGTCGTCGGCATCATCTGCGACGCGATCGCGTTCGTGCTCGCCGGCGTGCTCACCGGCCTCAACGGCGTCCAGCTCGCGCAGCAGATCTCGTCGGGCGCGTCGGCCGAGGAGAAGGCGGCGACCGCCGACCTGATGATGTCGGAGGCGAACGAGGCCGCGAGCGGCTTCGTCAACATGGCGATGATCTTCGGCCCGAAGTTCATGTCGGGCTTGATGGGCGAGAGCCGCGGCATCCTCTCGTCGCTGATGAAGCGGGCGCGCGCGTCGATCGGCACGGTCTCGCTCAAGATCAGCTCGAACGTGAAGCTGTTCGCGAACAAGATCGTTCGCAAGCTCGGCATGGGCGGCGTCGGATTCTCGCGCGTGGGCGGCGCGTGGAAGAACACCGGCATGATCGCGACGGCCAAGGAGTCGTTCGCGAACAGCAAGGTCGGCAAGGCGTTCTACGGCGCGCCCCAGCACCTCGCCTCGGTGCAAGACAAGCTGATGGCGCGCTACGGCAACACGGGCTGGGCCAAGCGGCTCGATCGCGTCGGCGCGTGGAGCGGAGCCGTGGCCTCGAAGATGGACTTCGAGGAGTACGTCGGCGGCTGGGGCGAGGGCGCGGGCGGCAAGCTCGGCTCGCTCGGCTCGGAGTCCAAGCTCGGCAAGAGGCTCGCGACCTCGGCCGACGTGGCCGAGCGCGAGAGCCGCGAAGCCGCGATGCGCGCCGAGGCGCGCGACGCCTCGCACCTCGAGGAGTCGCGCTGGCAGCGCACGCTCGACAAGCGCGCCGCGAAGAACCCCGAAGGTCTGCGCAACGAAGAGGCCGAGCAGAAGTTCATCGCCGAGCAGGGCGACAAGGTCCGGCTCGAGCAAGAGCAGAGGTTCGAAGCGGCCGAGAAGAAGCGCGGCGATACACACAAGGTCGACGAGATGCGCCGGGCGCGCTACGAGCGCCAGGCCGACGAGTTCCGCGAGGACAAGCTCAACACGTTCACCGGCAAGACGTCGCGCGACGAGTACATGGATCGCCTCCACAACTCGCGCGCGAACCGGTACGCGCTCGAGGAGAAGTTCGCGACGCAGGAGCAGGAGCGCAAGGCGCTGCTCGCGAGCACGTCGCGCACCGCCGATCAGGAAGCCCGGCTCAAGGATCTCAACACCGAGCTCAAGCCACTCGACAACGCCCGCTTCCTCAACAAG
Organism: Kofleriaceae bacterium; assembly: GCA_035500135.1. Taxonomy (GTDB): domain Bacteria; phylum Myxococcota_A; class Polyangia; order Haliangiales; family Haliangiaceae; genus JABFXX01. Next base: position 47,168 of record DATJXL010000252.1, on the reverse strand, counting down.
CGCTACGAGACCGAGATCTCGGGCCTCGCGCAGGGCAGCGATCGCGTCAACAAGCCGCACTACGACAACTGGCACGACGTCGGCACGAACGCGTGGAACGCCAGCGCCCCGGTGCTCGAGATGGTCGGCCTCAAGGACCAGGACAAGGCCTGGGTCTCGGCCGAGAAATTCAACTTCCGCAAGATCAAGTGGGACAAGGGCGGCGCGAAGCGCAACGCGGCGAGCCGCGGCGGCAAGGGCGACTTCGATCAGATCGCGAACGAGAGCGTGGCCGATCAGCGCGGCGAGTTCGACAGCTTCGTCTCGCGGTCGCGCCACATGCCGAAGACCGCGTCGACCGTGCGCGGGATGTTGGCGGGCATCTCGGCGGGACCGGCGGCGGGTTCGGCGCCTGCCGCCGCCGTACCCGCTGCCGCCGCCGTACCCGCTGCCGCTGCCGTACCCGCTGCCGCCGCGGCACCGGGCGCCGGTGCCGCGGTCGCATCCGCCGCCACGTCGGTCGCCGTCTCCGCCGCCGCACCGTCGGTGCCGACTGGCGCACCCGCGCCCGCGACCGCCGGCGAGCCGGCCGCGGCCGCCGCCGGCGAAGACATCGCCGGCGAGGCGCTGCCGTACTGGCCCGCGCTCATGCCCGAGTTCGAGCACGCCTCGCACGACTTCGGCTGGATGCGCAAGGTCGGGCTCGAGTTCCGCAAGGCGCAGATCGACGGCAAGCAGAAAGCCGTCGACACGCTCGCGGTGTACGGCCGCTACGCCGAGTACGCGCAGCTGCGCCGCGACGCCGCGCTCAAGAATCAGCAGGCGGCGCAGCAGACGTCGCAAGGCGCGCAGCAGAACGTCGGTCACGCGAGCCAGGGCGAGCAGCAGGCCGGGCAGGGCGAGGGCAAGCAAGCCGAGGCGCGCGGCGCGTCGCAAGATCGCGCCGCGGTCGATCTGCCGGAGCCGGAGTCGCGCGGCTTCTGGGACCGCATCCTCGGCGCGGTCAAGCGGTGGGCGAAGAACAAGGCCGCGCAGGTCTTCGGCTGGATCCAGGAAAAGATCGCGTCGGTCGTGCTCAAGGGCCTGTGCGGCGTGTCGATGGGCGACCTGCGCGAGTACGCGGGCGCGCTGCGCCGCCAGCAGCAGGCCGCGCACGGCGTCGCCGACAGCGCGGCCGCGCAGTCCGGCCACGTCCAGGCGACGTCGATCAAGCTCGGCGCCGACGCGCAGAAGGAAGCGCAGTCGGCCGCCGACGCGATCGGCGAGTGCGACAGCAACATCCTCGAAGCCGACAGGTTCCTCGCCGACATCACGCGCTTCGAGCAGCAGCTCGCCGAGGAGAAAGCGCACGCGCAGGCGTTCCTCGCGCAGGTCTACGCCGCGGTTCACGCCGAGCGTGCACAGCGCGCGCTGGATGCCGCGAAGGATCACGGCGCCGACGCGTCGATCGCGCAGCTCGGTGGGGCCGAGCCCGAGCCGGCGGGCAGTGCCGGCGGCGCCGAGCCCGCGGCCGGGGCAGCCGCCGACACCGCCGCGCTGCAAGGCGCGCCCGATCCGAGCGGCGAAGCGCACGACGCCGAGGTTCGCGCCGCCGCCGGCTACGTGTCATCCCAGGCCGACAACATGGTCGCGCAGCTCGATACGCGCGCGACCGAGTACTCCGACGATCTCGCGCTCGCGATGACGAACCGGACCGGCGCCGATGGGTCGGGCCACGATCTGCAGGCGCCGGCGAAGCAGCAGTCGAAGCAGGTCGTCGACCTGTTCAAGCAGCAGGCCGACGCGACCAAGCACGAGATGCAGGGCTTCCAGAGCCTGTCGATCGATCCGAGCTCGGCCCGCCGCATCGCCGACACGATCATCGCCGCGGCCGAGCACCTCGACGCCGACTTCCAGGAATCCCAGCAGGCGCTCGAGCAGCTGTTCGCGCGCACGTATCAGGGCATCAAGGACGGCAAGCGCACGCTCAAGAACCGGCTGCTCGATGGCGACAACGTCGTCGGCCGCGTGAATCAGGGCGCGTCGCACCTCGAGGACGAGGCAAACGACGCCGCGATGCCGAAGATGAACACGGCGTGGGACACGGTGTCGCAACCGATCCAGGTGCCGAAGGCGCCCGCGCCCGCGCCGGCGCCGAGCGCGGAGCCGATGTCGATGCCGCCGCCGCAGCCCGCGCCGCAGCCGGACGCGGCGGTGCAGCGCAAGGAAGTCGCCGGCGGTGGCGACGACGCCGGCGGCGAGGACCCGTCGGCGATCGCGGAGCGCGGCACGCAAGGCCCGGGCGGGCAGCTGCCGCACCTCGCCGCGATCCAGCGCAGCTTCGGCCGCCACGACGTCTCCGCCGTGCGCGCGCACCACGATGACGAATCGGCGGCATCCGCGCGCGAGCTCGGCGCGACGGCGTTCACGCGCGGCGACGCGGTCGGGTTCGCCGAGGCGCCGAGCCTGCACACCGCCGCGCACGAAGCCGCGCACGTCGTCCAGCAGCGCGCCGGCGTGCAGCTCAAGGGCGGGGTCGGTGCCGCGGGCGACCAGTACGAGCGACACGCCGACGCGGTCGCCGACCGGGTCGTGCGCGGCGAGTCCGCGGAGGCGCTGCTCGATCAGCATGCCGGCAGCGGCGGCGCCGGCGGCGTCGTGCAGCGCGAGGCCGCGCCGACGCAGACGCCCGATCCCGATCACGTCAAGCAGCTGCGCGCGAACGTCACCGATCCGTGGACGAAGCTGCTGCCCCAGATCATCACGCCGGCCGACCCCGCGAAGGTCAAGTCGGTGCGCAACTCGACGTACACGTACCTGGTCCAGAACATCGTCGGCTACGAAGCGTTCGCCGCGTTCCTGCTCGGCGATCCGGCGACGTCGACCTACTTCACCGCGGTCAAGGACGTCGAGGACCACGTCGGCAAGGATCGCGATCCTTACGCGCAGATCCAGCAGGCGGTCGCCGAGCTCGGCGCCGCGAAAGCCGATGACAAGGCGACCGCCCAGCGCCTGCACGGCGTCTGCCTCGCGCAGTACGTGCGGATGTCGATCGACGGCCGCGTGTACGTGCGCGACCAGCCGTTCGTCACCTCGATCGCGTTCGAGCCGGTCAAGAAGCTGTTGCGCGGCGAGTCGGCGCTCGTGCCGCTCGACGTCGCCGACAAGCAGAAGCCGGGCGACGCGCCCGAAGACAAGGAGCTCGACGCCAAGGCGAAGGCGTTCTCCGATCGGATCCTCGCCGAGGATCCGGCGAAGCGCACGCAGGCCGACAAGGATCGCCGCCGCCAGCTCTCGAACGACCTGCAGGCCGCCGACGGCCGCGTGCTCGATCGCCTGCGCTCCGACGTCCACGTTTCGATGAAGCTCGCCGCGATCTCGCAAGCCGATCGCGACGCGATGGACGGCACGCCGTACATCGATCTGACGAGCGCGGTCGATTCGGTCCAGCAGCTCTGGCACGACTGCCTGGAGGCCGACGAGCCGACGCGGTTCGCGAAGCTCAAGGCGTACATGGAGGCGCGGCCGGGCGACAAGAACCTGGCGGCGCGCCAGCGCGTGATGCAGTTCCAGCCGCTCGCCGATGCGATCACGGGCATGTCGGTCGAGCACCAGCGCGACCTGTCGCGCTTGATCGCGCGCGGCACCGCGGAGCGTGCGCCGGTCGATATCATCCAGGACGCGGCGGTCGGCAAGGCCACTGCGCCCGAGTCGCTGAAGGCCGCGGTCGCGCTGTCGCGCGAGCCCACGTTCGCGCAGTACGAGACCGATCAGCTGTTCCGTCACGCGATCGAGACCGGCGTCAACCGCCAGCCGACCGAGGTCGAGGGCCTGACCACGTCGGTCTACGACTTCGCGATGCGGATGTGGGGCAAGAACCCCGCCGCGGTGCCGGCCGATCCCGAGAGCAAGCTCGACAAGGGCGAGGCCAGCCCGACGACCGAGCCGCCGCCCACGCCCGACGAGATGGCGAAGATCAACGCGGTGTTCCCGCCGACGCTCGATCGCCTCGCGAAGGAGCTGCACAGCTGGGTCTACGTGTCGAGCGCGAACGTCAAGGCGATCTTCCTCGAGTTCGAGAACAAGTGCGCGGCGCCGGAGCTCGTCGCGCTGTTCCGCCGCGCGGCGATGAACCCGGGCGCCGAGCTCAACAACCGGTGCAACGCGGACTCGCGCATCGGCAACATCCGCAACCAGCTGCACAACCACGTCGACGAGGAGACCCGCCAGGTCGCCGAGCGCGTGCTCGCGATCCGGATCGACGCCGCCACGATGGGCCGGATCGACGGCAACGTCACGACCGCCGACGATCAGAAGGCGGCGAAGGGCCTCGTCCCGCTCGCGCAGGCGCTGCGCGAGGTCAAGGTCGTCGGCGACACCACGATGACGCAGCTCGTGCGGTCTCGCGCCGAGCAGATCGAGGTCAAGCTCGACGAGATGCACGTGTGGGGCAAGTGCAAGGGCCCCGACATCGTCCACATCTACCGCGACCTCGCCGGCAAGCTCGGGTGCCCGGCCGAGGTGCCAGCCGGCAGCCCGCCGCAGCGCGTGATCGACATGCTCGTCACGTTGACGGGCATGGAGGCCGGTCGGATCCACGCGGTCGAGCTGCTCGTCAACGAGTTCCACGAGCTGCCCAAGGGCGGCGACCTCGCCGGCAAGATCAAGGAGCGCGTCAACGACAACGAGGTCGCGCAGACGCTCGCCGACATGACGCTCGATGCCGCGTCGGTCGCGGCGCGCAACCACGTGCCCGACGCGCCCAAGCCGGGCACGTTCGACGCCGAGTCGCAGACGTTGTTCGACGCGCTGAGCGCGGCGCAGAGCAAGGCCTCGGGCAAGGTCCCCGAGGAGAACGACATCGCGCCGGCGGGCAAGGCGTGGGCTCACGCCCGCACGCTCGACGCCGCACAGGCGCCCGCTGCGAGCTCGACCGTCGCGCCGCCGCCGGCCACCGGCGCCGCGCCGGAGACGTTCGCGGGCACGTACCGCCGCACGTACGGCATCGAGCCGCACCGCCACGTCGTCGAGGTCGCGCGCGCGCTCGTCTACACGTACAACAACGTCCAGAACGTCGACAGCACGGAAGCGCTGAAGAGGATCTGCGGCTGGCTCCAGATCTCGACCGACGAGGCGCATGCCGAGATCAAGGCGCCCGCCGACAAGGCGCCGCCCGAGCAGACACTGCCCAGCGGGTTCACGACCAAGATGGCGATGGACGCCGCGAAGAAGATCTGGGACGGCCTGCAGAAGTCCGACGTCGTCCCGGTGCGCCACGAGCTCGAGGGTCGCCGTCCCGAGGAGCAGGCGCTGATCAAGCGCTGCTTCCTGCAGTACTCGGGCGACATCGAGCTCGAGTTCCTCGTCAAGCAGGCGCAGATGGCCGCGACCAAGCCGATGATCATCGCCGGCGCGGAAGGCCTGCACGGCCAGAACGCCGATCCGATGAAGGATGCCGGCATGAGCAACGTCCACGACGCGGGGTCGTGGACCGAGGCGCTCGACGTCGCGAAGCACGGCCACGTCGAGATCCTCACCCGCGTGCGCGTCGCGCTCGACAACGGCGATCGCAACGAGATCTTCCGCCTGGTCGACGACGCGACGCTGGCCGAGCGCAAGCAGATCCTGGGCGACGAGCCGACGATGGGCCGCCTGCGCACGAAGCTCGACAAGGCCGTCGACTACGACCGCGTGTACGGCGTGCTCACCGGCACCGCCGACATGGCGACGCGCCTGTACTCGCGCTCGGAAGGCAACGTCGACAGCTCGTTCTGGCGCCACTTCTCGGACACCGACACCGACGGCATGAAGCGCGACATCAAGGACTACGCGAAGCGCCGCGGCGAGTTCCACACGCGCGCGCTCGAGGATGCCGGCCAGAATCCGTCGGATCCGAGCTTCCGCGAGCAGGTCGACGGGCGCGTGCGCGCCGATCTGCTGCAGGCCTACAACAACCCCGACGCGCGCAAGGTCATCGAGCAGGAGTTCCCGGCCTGGTCGGTCACGTTCTGGCAGGCCCACCCGAACGAGCTCAGCGGCAACGGCCGCGCGGTCGAGGGCATGCTGCTCAACGGCGGCCAGGACTCCAACACCGCAGCGATCTCGTCGGATGGCTTCGAGTGGTCGAGCGACCTGCTCGCGCAGACGCGCGCGCTGCCGCCCGCGCAGCGCAAGCGCTATCGCGCCGATCCGGAATTCCTGCGCAAGGTGTGGGAGCGCTGCACCGACATCAAGAACCGCAAGCTCATCCTGCTCGCGCTGCAATCCGACGAGCCGGTCGGCGAAGACCACATCAGCAAGATCGTCGAGCTGGCGGACGGCATGAACAGCGGCGCCGAGGTGCGCGACAACATCGCGCGGCTGTCGACGCGCGAGATCGCGCGGCTCCGGTCCGAGCCCGATCTCGTCAACGAGATCAGCGTCGGCCTCGACGCCGACGAGCAGAAGCGATTCCGGACCATCCTCGCATTCGACACCGCGGCCGCGGTGAGCGCGCTCGACGCGCACGAGGGGACCGCGCCCAAGTCGGTCGACGGCAAGGACGCGGCGACGACGCCGGGCGACCCCACGAAGCACTACGAGCTCGGCAAGGATCAGGTCGGCCGGCTGTCGAAGGACGAGCTCGAGCGCCTGGGTTACCTCGTCGAGCAGTCGAAGCAGCGGCTGCACCTCGGCGCGAAGGCGTCGTGGACGCGCCTGCTCAGCGAGGCCGTCGAGGTGTGCAAGGCGGACTTCAAGCCGAAGTTCGAGCCGCCGACGATGACGCAGGATCCGCCGAAGCCCGGCGAGGACCGCGCGAAGCTGCTCGGCGATTACATGTCGAAGGTGAGCGCCGAGCAGACCGCCCAGGAGCTGCGCCTGCGCACCGCGGTGTGGAACGACGTCGCCGCCGACGTGCTCGATGCCGCCGATCAGAACAAGAAGCCGGGCAAGCAGAGCGGCTGGATCCAGGACGCGGTGATCAGCAAGAAGGACCCGTCCGACCACCGCCTCGAGGAGAGCTTCTCGGGGATCGCGACGATGTTCAACGACGACTCGGACATCGAGGCGACGATCAAGGGCGCGAGCGAGGACCACATCATCAACCAGTGGTCGAGCGTCGCGCAGAAGAAGTACGACGGCGCCGGCGGCGAGTCGTTCAAGCAGGTCTACGCGACCTACCGCGGCGCGCAGACGACCGCGCAGCCGCCGACCCAGAGCGCGCCGCCGCCGCCTGCGCCCCCCGCGCAACAGCAGGCCACGCTCAACTTCCAGCGCTACGTGGTCGAGCCGTCGATCGTGTTCGAGAACATCGTGCTGCCTCGCTCGGGCTCGGTGTTCAAGGATCACGACCCGACCACGCGGCCCGACCAGCAGCTCGATCGCAAGAATCCGCAGTTCGCGAAGTATCGCGGCTGGCTCAACGACCGCATCCGTGCGCTCGATCCGGGCAAGGTCGCGGTCGCGATCGGTGCCCCGGCCGGCTCGGCCGACGCGCTCGCCGTGGCCAGCCGCCTGCGCGGCGCGCTCACCGCGTTCCACATCGCGCAGGAGGACTACGCGAAGGAGCGCGGCGATGGCCAGGGCGCGTTCGGCAACGATGAAGGCCGCCAGCTCGACCAGGCGTTCGGCGACTACCGCCAGGACATCAACGCCGCCGAGGATCAGACGAAGCAGGGTGGCGACATCTCGGATCGCGAGAAGCGCGAGCTCGACAAGCGCGACGACGACCTGCACGGCCGCGCGACCGACTACGCGGCGGCCAAGGAGCAGGCCGCGACGATCGCCGCGACGGTCGTCGGCATGGTCGTCGGCATCGCGGTCACCGCGCTCACCGCCGGCGCCGCGACGCCGCTCGCGATGATGTTCTACGGTGCGGTCACCGCAGCGGCGGCAGCGACCGGCGAAGCCGCGACGCGCCAGGCGATCCTCGGCGATCGCGGCTACGACATGGGCGGCGAGGGCGCCAAGGCGATCGGCGCCGCGGCGCTCACCGGCTTCGTCGCCGGCGGCGCGCAGTTCTACTCGGCGCAGATCACGCGCGGCCTGGTCAACGCCGGCACCGCGGCGCAGCAGGGCGCGATCATCAACCAGATCGGCGAGCTCAAGGCGCCGCTGTGGGAGCGCGTGCTGCAGACCGGCGCGCGCACCGCGGTGCAGTCGACGATCACCGGGCTCGCCGACACCGCCGGCTCGGCGCTGTCGCCGACGATCTGGATGCACGGCTGGAACGAAGGCTGGCTGCGCGCGATGGACGAGGGCGGCAAGGAGCTCAAGAGCAAGCCCGGCCAGATCATCCGCGCGACGATCGCCGCGATGCTCGGCCAGACCATCCGCGAGTCGGTGGTGCCGAACTACGAGCTCGAGGACGACAACCAGGTCAAGGCCGGCAAGCGCATCGGCATGAAGCGCGTGCTCGCGCAGGTCGCGAACGACCTGCCGACGAACACCGCGACCGCGGTCGTCGACGTCGGCATCGGCGCGGCGACCGGCCAGATCACGTCGGTGCGCGCCGGCGTCGGCTCGGCCGGCACGCAGATCGCGGCCGGCGCGCGCGACGAAGGCGCGGCGCTGCAGGAGGGCTCGATCGAGCGCACGCACGCCGAGCGCTTCGCCGAGACCGAGCTGCGGCTGCACCCCGAGTCGTTCACGACCGATCACGAGCGCGAGCTCTACGCGGACGCGGTCGAGAAGTCGATGGCGCGCGGCGAGCCGCCGTCGGCGACCGACTTCGCGGCCGCGCGCAACGCGATCGCGCTCGCCACCGCGTCGAAGAGCCCGTACTGGGCGTCGCTCACGCCCGAGCAGCAGTCGCAGTTCATCGCATGGGTGCGCGAGGCGCCGACCGAAGAAGAGTTCCACGTGCGCGCGGCGCGCAACCCGTCCGAGGCGATCAAGGGCATGAAGCCGCCCGTGTCCGGCGGCGAGGTCAGCTACGCGCCCGGCAGCGAGCCGGCCAAGGCGCGCGACCAGCGCGTCGCGGCCGAGACCGCGAAGGCGAAGATCGGCGAGCTGGTCGAAGCCGCGATGGCGAGCCAGCACGCGGCAACCGCCGATGCCGCGCGCGCCGCGATCCAGCAGATCACGGCGGCGCAGGATACCGCGCGCGCGCAGTCCGACGTCGCACGCGCGGCGGCCGGCAAGATCCACGCGCAGCTCGAGGCGCTGGCGAAGAACTCGTCGGATCGCGGTGCGGTCGAGGCCGAGGTCGGGCTCGCCGACGCCGCGCTCAAGAACGCCGACGCGCTGGTCGTGATCCTCGACGAGGTGCGCGCGGAGGCCTATCGCGTCGCCGAGGCCAAGCACCTGCTGCCGCTCGGCTTGCCGCCGCCGGGACCGCGGCCGCCGCGCACGAACTGGGAAGGCCTGCAGCCCGGCGAGGTGCCGCCCGATGTCGACGCGGCGCAGCGCGTACAGCTCGAGCAGGCGAAGAAGATCTACGACTCGCTCAAAGGCGACAAGTTCCAGAGCGACGACAACGCGCGCTCGGCGTGGGCGAAGTACCTCGTCGAGCACGGCATCGAGGTGCCCGGTTACGTCCACGACACCGCGCAGACCGCGAAGAACGAGATCCGCGAGGTCAAGCAGCCCGAGAAGCCTCCCGCGGAGCACGCCGACTCGACGATCGCGGCCGATGCGGTCAGCGGCGAGCAGCGCATGGCCAACACCGGCCACGTGTCGTTGCAGCAATCGCTCGCCGCGTTCGATCAGGTGATCGCGGGCTCGTCGATGCTCGTCGGCGCGAAGCACGCGCCCGGCAGCGACGCGGTCACCGTCGACATCGTCCACGGCGACAAGACCAAGTCCGAGCTCAAGATCAAGATGAAGGAGCCGCAGCCGACGACCGACGGCGCGCTCGCCGCGACCAAGGGTGGTCCGCCCGGCGAGGTCATCGTGTGGGTGTCCGACACGATCACCGACGAGCATGTCGAGCGTGCGCTCGGCGGCATCATGGCCGAGGTGATCGCGCGCGCGCAGAACGGCGGCAAGACCGACACCGGCCACGCCGCCGAGTACGGCGAGCTCGACGCGATGTTCGGCCGCCTGCAGGAGGTCAAGGATCAGCCTGCGGCCGGCAAGCAGAGCGGCGATTCGAAGCAGATCACCGAGGCCGCGCTCGCCGCGAGCAAGCAGGAGAGCCCCGGCCGGATCTCGGCCGAGATCGATCTGATGCTGTTCCAGCTCGGCATCACCAAGCCCGGCGTGAACCGCGAGGACGAGCTCGCGAAGCTGCCGCCCGAGCTCGCCAAGCGCGTGCGCGATCACCTCGCCGCGCACGACGTCGCCGGCTACAACCCGCAGGCGGTCGTCACCGATCCCACCAAGATCGCGCGCCCGCAGCCGACCGAGGCCACGACGCTGGGTACGTCGAGCGTGCTGCCCGGCGCGCCCGCGGCCGACCAGATCCACCCGTACACGCAGGCCGACTACCCGAAGCTGCTCGAGCTGCGCATGCACATGGAGTCGATCAAGGAGATCGACGCGCGCCTCGCGCAGCGCGATCAGAACGGCGCGAGCGGCTCGAAGATCGCGCAGGGCGAGACGTTGCGCCGCCGCGAGCACGTCGCCGAGGTCAAGCGGCTGCTCGGCGAGCTCCAGCTCGGCGGCACCGACAAGGCGTACTACGACGCGCGCCTCAAGGAGCTCGAGGCCGTGTTCCCCGGCATCGGCACCGAGGTCGCGCCGATGATCGAGCAGCGCCGGGCCAGCCGCGGGCGGGCGGAGGCCGCGCACCGCGAGGCCGAGGCGTTCCGCCAGGCGCAGATCGTCGCGATGCAGAACCTCGCCGCGGTCGTCGCCGCCGGCAACCCGTTCCTGTGCGATCGCCTGGTCGTCGGTGCCGGGATGGCCGGCCTCGCCGACGTCGGCTCGCTCGGCGTCAAGCCCGAGGGCGGCCAGATCGATCCGCGCAAGCTGCTCGTCGTCGGTGGCCCCGACCTGATCGCGCGGCTCGATCCGACCGGCTTCTGGGGCCAGCGCGCCGAGGTGTTCGATCCGAGCAAGGGCATGAGCGAGGCCCACCCGATGTTCCGCGACGGCCGCGAGGGCACGCTGCAGAACACCGTCGAGGATCAGGGCGAGTTCGTGCACGTCGGCGAGCTCAACGACTCGATGGACCTCGCGCGCAAGCAGATGGGCGTGACGCCGCTGCAGGCGAAGGTCGAGGCCGTGCAGCTGTTCAAGGAAGGCCACCCGTTCGATCCGCCGTGGGCCGAGTCGGCGAAGGGCTACGAGGTGCGCGTCGCGGTGCGCATGCCGGACGGTCAGATCCACTACATCTACACGCACAACACCGACATCACGACCGGCCTCGGCGCGACCGCGATGCCGAACGAGGCGATCCTGTCGCAGAAGGATCGCGAGCAGCTCATCAAGAGCGGGACGGTCACCGGCGGCGAGCAGCTGATGATGGGCAAGAGCGTCCAGGGCCAGCGCGTGCTCGTGGTCGCGTTCGGCCCGACCGGCGCGTGGACCGCGGTCGAGGCGGTTCGCCAGGGCGCCACACGCGTCGACTGGGCCGGCGCGGCGGGCGCGGAGTTGAAGAACGAGTCGTCGCTCGCCGGCGTGCGCGCGCTCGATCGCACGCAGGACGCGTTCACGCCGACCTCGAACATCCACATCACGACGAACCGCATCGTCAGCATCGAGGGCGGCGAGAACGGCGCGACCGTCACCTACGCGTACGGCGATGGCGAGCACGCGAAGACCTACCAGGTCCACTACGACAAGGTCCTGATGACGATGGGCTTCGATTCGACCGGCAAGAAGCCGAGCGGTACGTCCGACGCGTCCGTCGCCGGCACGATCCTCGGCGACACCCCGATGCGCGCGCAGAAGGGCACCGCGGCACCGGTGCTGGAGAGCGACGAAGGCGCCGGCGCCGGTCACGTCCGCGTGATGGGCGCGGCCGCGTGGGACAACCCGGGCCTGACCTCGCCCGAGGACGCCGCCGAGCTCGACGCCCGCCGCAAGGCGATGACGCCGGGGTTCAGCGCCGACACGCCCGACGCGCGCACGATGCAGGCCACCGGCCAGGCCGCCGACCTCGCGAACAAGAAGCCCGACGCGGAGTAGAGTCGGCGCATGAGCGACGACCGCGCCCGGTTTGGCGAGCAGCAGCGCGAGCTCGCGGCGATGACGCCCGCGCAGCGCTACTCGAAGCAAGGGATGGCGCTCGCCGCCGAGATCGATCGCGCGATCGCGCAGCACGGGCGCAGCTGGGCCGGCCGCGTCGCCGACCTCGTCGACGCCTACGACTTCAAGCGCGGCGAGCTCGTGAAGGTGGTCGTGCGCGGCGACAAGCTGCCGCAGATCGCGAAGGAGCTGTTCGGGCTCGCGCCGATCGCGCACCTCGATCTCGCGCCGCCGCTCGCGTTCGATCGCGTCGTCGCCGTGCCCGAGCTCGCGAAGCTGGTGTCGTTTCAGGTCAACCGCGCGCGCGCCGCGTTCGGCGATCGCGAGGCGATGCAGCTCGCGCAGTGCAAGCACGCGGCGAGCTGGCGCTGGATCGGCCTGTGGGGCAACGCGATCACGCGCGCCGGCGTCGAGGCGCTCGCGGCGTCGCCGTACCTCGAGCGCGTCGTGTACCTCGGGCTGGTCGACAACCCGTGCGACGCGACGCCGTACGTGCTCGACGACGAAGGCGCGCAGACCGTGCAGCAGCCGGCGATCGCGATCGAGCTCGAGCGCACGTTCGGCGCGCGGCCGTGGCTGACCGGGCCGGCCGCCGGCGCGCCGTGGCCGCCCGATCGCTACGCGGTCTGAAGCCCGGAGCGGACCTCGCAGCCGAGCCGCGCCGCGATCGGATCGTGCGGCCCGAGCGCGAGCTCGAGCACGCGCACGCGGCTCGCGTCGGTCGCGCCGACGAACGCGCCCCAGCGCGTGGCGGCATCGTGATCGGTCGCGAGCCCGGTGACCACGCGCAGCGCGTGATCGAGCGTCTGCGGGCCGTACACCAGCGTCGCGCCCGGCACGACCGCGTCGGCGCGCGCGGCGATCCGGATCGAGACCGGATGCGACGCGGCGAGGATCGGATGGATGCGATCGAGCAGGCGAAGCTGCGCGCCGGTGATCGCGAGCTTGGTCGCCGCGGCGTGGAGGCGCGCGAGCGCGTCGTCGGGCAGCCACGCCGACAGCTCGATGCGATGGTCCTGGCCGGCCGGGCCCGAGAAGATCGTCGCGCGCAGCTCGCGGTCGCTCGTGGTCGCCGGCTCGCGATCGAACGCGCCGAGTCGCGCGACGACCTCGGCCGCGACGCCGGCCGACAGTCCGATCACCTGCGCGGCCTCGCCGTCGTCGGCGAGCGTCGCCGGGCCCGCGATCGCGAGCGACGCGCTCGGGCCGTCCGGGCCCAGCGCGTCGACGCCTCCGAGGCCGAGCGCGCGCTCGATCCACAGGTCGCCCTTGCGCGCCATCGCGGCGCGCGACAGCGCCTTCGAGCCGCTGACGCCTGCGGACAGCGCCGCCATCCGGCGCGCGAGGTAGTCGTCGGGGTCGATCGCGATGCCGACTCCGAACGTGCGCGCGTTGGCGTCGGTGAATGCCAGGACCTGACGAAATCCGCCCGCCCACACCTCGCCGAGGTGCTCGACCATCACCTTGGCGGTCGTCCCGATCAGCGCGGCGGCGACCCCGAGGCGCGCGGCGATCGCGGCTTGCTCGGACGGTGGGGCTAGTGGCATCGCGGGTGATCTTACCGCGTCGAGATCGCGCACAATAGGACCCCAGCCATGCCGACCCGCGACACGTTCTGTTCCTACTGCGGCACTCGCTTCGCGAGCCAGGACTCGTACCCGCGGACGTGCGGCGCGTGCGGCGCGCAGACCTGGGCCAACCCGGTGCCGGTCGCGGTCGCGCTGGTGCCGGTGACGGTCGGGGCGCGCACCGGGCTCCTCGTCGTGCGGCGTGCGATCCCGCCGGTCGGGGCGCTCGCGCTGGTCGGCGGCTTCGTCGAGGAGCACGAGTCGTGGCAGGTCGGCGTCGCGCGCGAGCTGCGCGAGGAGGTCAACGTCAGCATCGAGCCGGCATCGTTCGAGCCGCTGTGGTTCGCGTCGAGCGAGCCGCGCCCGAACCGCGTGCTGATGTTCGGTCTGACCAAGCCGATCGATGCCGCGCGCCTGCCGCCGTTCGTGGCCAACTCGGAGTCGAGCGAGCGCGGCGTGATCTTCGGCCCCGGGATTCCCGGCGACACGCTCGGATTTCCGCTGCACGCGCACGCCGCGCGCCGCTTCTTCGGCGCGGACGGCGCGCTCGCGTTCGTGCCGATGTGAGGGCCGATGTGAGGGTCAGCGTCGGGTCGCGCCGTCGGCCGAGCTCGCGCTGCGCCAGCGCTCGTGGACGACCGCGGCGCTCGGTGCACAGACGCGGAGCTTGTCGCTGCCGCTGACGGAGTCGAGCGGCTCGCCGCTGGCCATCGCGATCCGGACCCGCCGGTCGACACATGCCGTCGCGCCGTGCGGCGAGCCGGGCAGGTAGATCGGCTTCGCGGCGGCCGCGATCGAGTGGCCGGTCGCGCTCGACAGCACCGTGCCGGCCGGAATGAAGTCGTGATCGCGAAGCTCGAGCACCGACAGCCCGGAGTCGCCATCGGAGTCGTCGTCGTCGTCGTCGACCTCGCGAACGGACGCGGTCGGCACGGTCACGTCGAGCGCCGCGCAGCGGGTGTGGATCGAGAACAGCGTCGTCGCGCCGCGCCGATCGATCGAGGAGGCATGCGCGCCGCCCAGCTGCACCGCGCGGCCGCCGAGGATGACGCGGGTGTTCGGCGCGAGCGCGTAATCGCGGTCGAGCACGGCCGGAGCGGCCTTCGCGCGATCCGGCGTGTAGGCGTGGCCGACCGAGGCGGCGGGCAGCGACGCGACGATGGTCGCGCCGCGGACGCCGACGACGAACCGCTCGTCGCTGGTCGGGATCACGGCGGTGCCGGGGCGCAACGCGATGCGCGTGCCGTCGTCGAACGTCTGGGCGAACGGCTGGGTCACGACCGGCGCGAGATCGGCGCGCTTCACGAACAAGCGCAGGCGCGCGAGGTCATCGCTGGTGTCGAGGCGCGCGCCCGCGCAGTCGAGGCCGCGCGCCGGCTCGACCTCGACGAAGCCGTCCTTGGTGACGGACACGACGTGCATCGCGACGACCACGCCGAGCCGGTCCTTGCGCGCGCCACCGAGCTGCGCGGCATGCACGGTCTGGGCGCCATCGCCGGGGTCGGTGTAGAACGTCGCGTCGGCCCACACCAGCACGTTGCCGCGCAGCGCTTCGCCGTCGGCGGCGCCGGTCGGGTCGACGAGCTCTCCGGCGTACGCCGGGCCGGCGAGCACTGCGACGAGCGCGACGAGCTTCATCCTCACGCGCGGAGCTTTACGCAACTCTCGCGCGGGAAGCCATCACAATCGTTGTGCAAGGTCGTGCGCTACGTCAATGCAACAGCGTCACGGTGAGCCGGTCGTTCGGGACCTTGCTGTACACGTGCTTCGTGATCGGGCGGTAGAACGGCGGCTTCGCGATCGTGATGTCGATGCCGGTGAAGCCCATGACCTCGACGTTGGTCGGGCTCGTGCCGGCGCGATGGCCGCCGATCGAGATCGTCGCGCCGCTCGGCGTGGTCTCGATCATCAGGTGGTGCATCGGCCGCTGCAGCGTGACGTCGACGGCCTGCGCCGGCTTGTCGGTGGTCGGCGTCACCGTGCGCTGGCCGGTCTCGTAGCGCGGGTGCGAGATCGCGAGCTGGCGCTTCTGACACGGTCCGGCGATCGTGAGCGGCGACGGCCCGGCGCGCTCGCCGTCGATCTCGACGATCGAGCCGGCCGGCGTGCTCGTCACCGTGATCTTGCACGGGCCCGCGCCGACCGTCGGCACGCCCGCCGCCGCCGCCGTCTCGTCGGGCGGCGGATCGACGATCGCGTGCGCCGGCGTCGTCGCCGGCGACGTCGCGGGCGCGGCGGTCGCGTGCACGACCTTCGCGGGCGCCGGCGTGGGCGTCGGATCGGCCGGACCCGCCGCGCTCGAGCTGCCCGAGCGCGCGAGCGCCGCGACCAGCACGATCACGACGAGCGGCAGCGCGGCGACGGCGATCACGAGCCAGCGCCGGCGCGGATCGCGCACGAGGTTCGCCCACGACTCCCTCGCGCGCACCAGAGCCGGCTTGTGCAGCACGGGCGCGAACGTCGGCGGCGGCACCGATGGGTACGCGGGCACCGGCATCGGCGTCGGCGGCAGCGGCGCGACCAGCGGCATCGGCATCGCGGGAATCGGCGGCGGCCGGATCGCGGGCTCGGAGACCAGATCCTCGGGCGCGAGCTCGAGCGCGGGCTCCGACATCCGGCGCTGCGCTTCTTCCACCGGCGCCGGCACGACCGGCACGGCCATCGGCATCGGCGTGTTGCGGCGCGGCATCGGCGCGAGCAGCGGCGGCGCGACGGGCGGATCCTGCAGGTCCTCGGGCGGCGGCTCGACCGGGAAGAAGTTGCCGGTCTCCTCGTAGATCGTGCAGTCGACGAAGCCCTCGAGCGACTCGTCGGCGATCCCGCTCAAGGGATTCGCGGGCAGCACGAGGTCGCCGCCGGGCGTGCGCGCATCGTCGGTGGCGGTGGCGGTGGCGGCGGTCGGTGGCACGGCCGGCGGCTCGGTGACGTCGGTGTTCGCGGCGTCGGCGGGCGCGACCGGCGCGGCCGCGCGCTCGCGATCGGCGGTGATCGCGCGCGCGACGAGCAGCTGCTCGAAGACCTTTTCGCTGTCCGCGGTCAGCTTGCGGATCCCGAACTGGATGCCGGGCCGCCCGAACCGGTTCGACGGCGTCGACCACGAGTCGATCACGACACCCATCCCGCGCAGCGCGGGCTTGCCGTCGGCGAGGTCGATCGAGAACGCGGTCTCGAGCCCGACCGGACGCGTCGCGGGGGTCGGCACGAACACCGATTGCGCATCGCAGTGGCGCTGGAACATCGCGACGAACTGCTCGAGCGACGCGCATCGCGTGGCGAAGCGCAGACCCTTCATGCGCCGCGGCTGCTGCTGGATCGCCTCCACCCAGGGGAATTGTAATACCGTGTGGCCGTGAGCGTGCGCAGCATCTTCAGGCGCATCGGCACCGCGGTCGTGGTGCTGGTGATGCTGTCGGGCGGTGCGCTCGTGGTGTGGAACGTGTTCGGGCAGGGGCCGTACGGCGACAGCTGCCACATCTCGCTCGGCTGCAAGTCGTTTCTATGCGTGCACCACGCGGTCTCGGGCGACTCGCAGGTGATTTCGGACGGCCGGTGCACGAAATCCTGCGACCGAGACGAGGATTGCGGCACGGCCGCGAAGTGCGTCGTGCTCGGCGAGGCCGCTCGCGACGATCTGCCGCCGTTCGGCAAGCCCGAGCGGGCTTGCCTGCTCGCGCGCTAGTGGCTCGGGGTCGGGGTGCCGGTCGGCAGCCGCTTGAGCGTGCGCTGGGCGTCCTCGCGATGCTGCTCGTCTTCGTCGGCCGGCGTGCACTCGGTGTGGCTCATCAGCGAGCCGGTGTCGCTCACCTCGTGACAGATCATGGCGCTTCCCGAGCCCGAGCCGGAGCCCGAGCCAGACCCCGAGCCCGACTTCGCGCCCGATCCCTGACTCGAGGTGGCGCCGCACGCGGCGGCAAGGGCGACGGCGACCACGAACAGACAGCGATGCATCGCCGGCGAGCGTACCGCGAAGTGTTAGGATCGTCGCATGGTCGTGCACTCGGCGGGCTCGGCGGCCGCGTTTTCTCCGGCCGCGCGTCCGCGGCTGGCGGTCGCGAGCGACGGTACGCTGGCGGCGGTACACGAGCCGACGCGGGTGTCGGTGATCGAGCTACCCGGCGCCGCCGCATTTGCCGAGATCGTCATCGATCCCGAGGCCGGCGCCAGCGACGTCGCGTGGGTGGGGGCGCCGCCGCGGCTGCTCGTACTATCGCGGTTCGCGGCGCACAGCACGGTGCACCTGGTCGACCCGTACGGTCCGCGCACGATCGCCGAGATCCGGCTCGAGGCGCCGATGAAGCTGTACGCGGTCGCGGGTGCGCACGCGCTCGCGGTCGGCACGCTCGGCGCCGCCGTGCTGGTCGCGACCGACACCCACGTCACGCCGTACCAGTTTCCCGCGCGCGCCGTGCCGGTGGCGGCCGGCGCCGCCGGCACCCAGTTCGTGGTCGGCCTGAACGGGACGATCGAGGAATGGGATCCGCAGAGCCGGATGCCGAAGCGGCGCATCAAGCTGGCCCGCGCCGGCGCGATCACCGCGGTCGGCGGCAGCGATCGCGTCGTGTGGTGGACGACGCAAGCCGATCCGACGCGTCTCGAGGTCTCGCCGCTGGTCAACCGCGGCCAGCCCAAGCTGCACGAGCTGCCCGAGCCGATCGCGCACGTCGCGTCGCATCCGCGCAGCGACTTCGTCGCCTGCATCGGCGCCGACACCGGCCGCGTCTTCGTCGTCGACCTCGACGGCCGCAGCGGCCTTCGCGTGATCGGCCTCGAGGGCATCGAGCGCGCCGAGACCGCCGCGCTCGTCGTCGGCCGTGTCGTCGGCGTGCTCGCCGCGCAGGCGAACCATCCGATCGCGCTCGTATCGCTCGATCGCGATGGCCCGCCGCCGCCGCGGCGTCCCGAACGTGAGGGCGACGAGGCCGAGTCGCGAAAACGATCGTCGCTCTACGACGATCCGGATCCCGTCGCCGTTCCCGCAGCCGCAGCCGCAGCCGCTGCCGCACCCGCTGCCGCTGCCGCACCCGCAGCCGCAGCCGGTGCCGCACCCGCTGCCGCAGCCGCGTCCGGGTCGGTCGGCGCCAAGGTCGCCGAATGGCGCGAACGCTCCGGTCCTCGCCCGCGCATCCCGACTCCGGTTCCCGTCCCGGTCGCTCCGGCCGTGGTCGACTGGCCCGAGCAGCGCCCGACCTGGCGCGACGACGCCACGCTGTGGGCGCGCGCGGTCGCCGCCGGCTCGGTCGATCGCGACGCGCCGGTCGCGCGCGCGATCGACGACCTCGCGCTGCGCTTCGATCTCCCCAGCGCGCTGCGGCCCGCGCTCGTGCTGCTCTACGGCGCGCATCTCGCCGGCGAGGCCGGTGCGGCGCCGTTCGACGTCGCCCGCGTGCTCGGCCGGCGCTGGGACGACGCGCTCGGCCGCGGCGTGCTCGCCGAGCGCGGCGTCGCCGTCTATCGCGATTCGCGCGTGCGGCTCGCGCCGGCGATCCTGCGCGCGCTCGACGAGCTCGCGCCGCGCACCGGCACGCTCGTCGGCAGCCCCGGGCAGGTCGCGCTGCTCGGGCCGTGCGTCGTGGTCGCGTCCGCCGACGAGCCGCTCGGCGTGGTCGCCGAGCGCTGCCTGCCGACCGTCGGCGGCGCCATCCTCGCCGCGCACCCGCACGCCGACGTCCACGAGCTCGCGCTCGAGGCGCGTGCGTTCGGTGCCGTGCCGATGCGCCGCGGCGGCGAGCCCGGCGATGCGCCGTGCGTGCTGGTCGCGCCCGACGACGCGGCCGCCGATGGGCTCGGCCTGCCGCGCCTCTAAAGAACGGAATTACCGCAAAGGCGCCGAAGACGCCAAGGCGCGGAAGAACACGATCGGGCCCGATCCACGCTCCTGGCGTCTTGGCGCTCTGCGTGGCGTCTTGGCGGCAATCTTCCTACGCCGCGCCGACCACTTCGTCGCGCAGATAATCCTTCTTCTTCCCGGCCAGCGCGCACGCGACCTTCGCCGCGCTCCAGCCCGCCGCGAGCGCGCCCTCGGTGCCGAGCGCGGGCAGCATGGTGTCGCCGGTCAACGTCAGGTTCTTGAGCCCGGTCGTGTAGGGCAGGGCGCCGAGCCCGGCCGTTCCCTCCATCGTGCCGACCCACACCGGCGACATCGCGACCGGCAGGTGGCGCGGCACGTCGTAGCTGCCGCGCCCGCCCGGCACCTGCGGCGGCGTCGCCTCGAACGGCGAGTGCGCGAGCACCAGGTGCTTCTCGAAGAACGGCATCACCTCGCCGAGCCGGCGCCACAGCCCGGTGCGCAGCGCGGCGCAGCGCGCGGCGAGCCGGTCGACGTCGACCGCGGCATCGGCGCCGACGATCGCCGCGACCGTCGCGACGACGCGGCCGGAATCGTCGGTCTCGCCGAGGTGGATCGAGAACGCGGCGTCGCCGATCGGCTCGCCGTCGGGGTTCGCGAGCACGGCGACGGTCGGCGCCATGTGCTCGGGGATGCCGGCCTCGTCGAGCACGACGTTGAGCGTGTAGCGGTAGCCGACGAGCTCGATCGTCTCGGCGAGCTCGGACAGGCGCTTCGGCGCCTTCTTGCCGAGCAGCTCGGCGAGCTCGCGCGGCGGGATCGACGCGACGACCTGGCCGGCGCCGATCTCGTCGCCGTTCGCGAGCGTGATCGCCGAGACCTTGCCCCACGACACGCTCGCGTCGGTGACCTTGCCGGCGCGGAGCTCGCCGCCGGCGGTCGTGAGCTTCTCGACGAGCAGCTCGCGGATCGCGTCGCCGTCTCCGCGCAGCGCGGGCGGGCCGGCGTGCCAGGCGTCGAGCGCGCGCGCGATCGCGGCCGGCGGCGGCGCGGGATGGCGCAGCGCGATCGCGGCGAGATGGCGCGCCCACTTCGCGTACGGCGCTTGCTCGGTCTCGCTCCACCACGCCGACGTCGCCGACGCGGCCGCTTCGGCGAGGCGCGTGACCTCGCGCTTCTCGAAGAATCCGACCGGCGGGAACGCGTGCTCGCTCGCGAGCAGCGGGTCGCACAGCCGCGCCAGCTCGGTCGCTTGCTTCCAGCTCGCGTGCCACGCCTCGCCGGTCTGCGGCAATTCGCGGGCGAGCTCGCCGGCGAGCCGATCGGGGCCGAGATCGACGCGCAGATCGGGCGCGACCAGCTGCGCTGCGATGCGCGGCTCGCGCAGCTTGCGGCGGAGCGCGAGCTCGGCGTGCAGCTCCTTGAGCACGCGCTCGCCCGGCGAGCCGGCGTGGACCGGCCACATCGCGGGCTCGACCGGCAGCTTGTGCGGGCCGAGCTGGTAGCGGGCCGGCCGATCGTCGCCGAGCACGAGCGTGCGCATGCCGCGGCGCGCGCACAAGGTCGCGCACGCGAGCGCGGCGAGATCGTCGCCGAGCACGACCAGGTCGTAGGTATTAGAGGGCATCTCGAAATCCCGCGTGAGGCGAGAGCAAGCGATGCGCGGCGCAGCGCGGCGCACGCCCGTAGCGATCCGCCCGCAGCGCGACGCTCGCAGCCCGCGGGGGATTTCGAGATGCCCTCTTAGGCAAGGTCCACCACCTGTCGACCTTGGCACGACAGCTTGCCCGCCGCCAAGCGCTGGACGACGCGCGGCAACAGGCGATGTTCTTCGCGCTGGATCCGCGCCTGCAGCGCGTGGGCGTCGTCGCCGGGCTCGATCGCGACGCACGCCTGCGCGATGATCGGCCCGCCGTCGAGCGTGCCGTCGACGAAGTGCACGGTGCAGCCGGTCAGCTTCGCGCCGTGCGCGAGCGCCTGCGCCGCCGCGTCGACGCCGGGAAACGCGGGCAACAGCGACGGGTGCGTGTTGACGATGCGCAGCGGGAAGCGCTCGACGAAGTGCGGCGTGAGCACGCGCATGAAGCCGGCGAGCACGACCGCCTCGACGCCGCGCGCGCCGAGCTCGGCGAGCAGCCGATCCTCGAAGCTCGCGCGGTCGGCGAATGCCTTGTGATCGACGACGACCGCCGGCTTGCCGGCGCGCTCGGCGCGGCCGAGCGCGGCCACTCCGGGCTTGTTCGAGATCACGATCGCGATCCGCGCCGGCGCGAGCTCGCCGCGGGCCTCGGCGTCGAGCAGCGCCTGCAGGTTCGTCCCGCTCCCCGAGACGAGCACGCCTACGTTCACGAAGTCATCCGCGAGGGCTCGCCGCCCGCGCGCGGCACGAGCCGCCCGACCACGCGCGCCTGCGAGCCCGCGAGCAGCGCGACCGCGCGCGCCGCGGCGTCGGCCGGCACCACGATCAGCATGCCGAGGCCCATGTTGAACGTGCGGCGCATCTCGGCGCCATCGACGCCCGCGCTCGCGATCAGCTGGAAGATCGCCGGCACCTGCCACGTGCGCGGGTCGAGCTCGACCGCGAGCGCGTCGTCCGCGAAGATGCGCGGCGGGTTCTCGACCAGGCCGCCGCCGGTGATGTGCGCGGCCGCCTTCCACGGCGTCGCGCTCTCGTTCAGGCGACGAAACGCGTCGGCGTAGATGATGGTCGGGCGCAACAGCTCGTCGGCGACGGTCGCGCCGCCGAGCACGTCGGGCCGGGCGTCGAGCGGCAGCGCGAGCACCTCGAGCACGACCTTGCGCGCGAGCGAGTGGCCGTTCGAGTGCAGGCCCGCCGACGGCAGGCCGATCACGACATCGCCGGCCACGAGGTCGCGGCGCGGCCGGATCTGCGCGCGCTCGACGACGCCGACGCAGAATCCCGCGAGGTCGTAGTCGCTGCCGTGATAGAGGCCGGGCAGCTCGGCGGTCTCGCCGCCGACCAGCGCGCACCGGGCCTGGCGGCAGCCGTCGGCGATGCCGGCGATCACGGCCGCGCCGGTCTCGACGTCGAGCGCGCCGGTCGCGAAGTAGTCGAGGAAGAACAGCGGCTCGGCGCCGGTGACGAGCACGTCGTTGACGCACATCGCGACGAGATCGATGCCGATCGTGTCGTGCCTGTGCGCCGCGAACGCGGTCTTGAGCTTGGTGCCGACCCCGTCGGTGCCCGAGACGAGGATCGGCTCGCGGTACGTCGAGGGGATCTTGCACAGCGCGGCGAACCCGCCGATGCCGCCGAGCACCTCGGGCCGGTTCGTCGAGCGCGCGAGCGGCTTGATGCGCTCGACGAGCGCGTCGCCGGCATCGATGTCGACGCCGGCATCCTTGTACGTGAGGGTCATTGCGAGCGCATCCGCAGCGAAGCGCTGGGACCGTACCCCGGCGGCGGCGGTGGTGGCGTGAATGTCGGCGGGCGCTGCAGCGGCGGACCGTAGTTGCCGCCCGCGCCGTCGTTGAACAGGTTGATCGCGTCCCACTGGTACGGTTGCGCGGTCGCGATGTAGCTCGCGCCGACGATCATCGCGACCAAGCCGGCGACTACGAGCAGGCCGGGTGCGGTGTAGTCGCTGGAGGGGCGGTTGCTGTCCGCACCGAGGTACGCGCCCGTCCAGGCGAAGCCGCCGACGAAACCGGCCGTGCCGAGCAATGTCGCCGCGAGCCCGGTGATCTGCCGGCTGCGGAACTCCTCGGCCGCCGCGACCGCCGCGCCGTTGCCTTGCACGGCCTCGACGAGCCCGCCGCCGAGGCCGGGCTCGAAGGTGCGGCCGTCCCGCACGTAAACGAGCTTGCCGTCCTGCATCGTCATCGTCACGTGGTTCGGCGCGCGCGGGAAGTACTGCGAGCTGCAACCGATTGTCCCGACGGCGAGCGCGAGGATCGCGAGACGCATGAGACTCGGTATCATATGCTGCGCACTGATGGCGAGGCCTGTGATCGATGTCGTGGTCCCGGCTCGCAATCACGAGGCGAGCCTGCGGCAGCTCCTGGCAGAGCTCCCGCACCGCGACGTGCGATCGATCGTCGTCGTCGATCGCGCGTCGCGCGATCGCACCGCCGAGATCGCGCGCGATGCCGGCGCGCTCGTCTTGCGCGAGCCCGGCGGCGGCTACGGCGCGGCGTGCCAGCGCGCGCAAGCGCACTTCCAGGCGCTGCCGCGCGCGCCCGAGGTCGTCGTCTTCGTGCCGGGCGATCGCTCGGCCGCCGCGGGTGCGGTGCTCGCGCTGGTCGCGCCGATCGTCGAGCGCGGCGTCGAGCTCGTGCTCGGCGTGCAGCAAGGCCGGCAGGGCGTCGGCGAGAAGGTGGCGACCGCGCTGATCGACACCGTGTACCGCCACCGCTGGAGCGGCATCGGCCCGGTGCGCGCGCTCGAGTTTCCCGCGCTCGTCGCGCTCGGCATGCGCGACCGCGGCACCGGCTGGGACGTCGAGATGCTGGTGCGCGCGAACAAGCTCGGGCTGTCGTGCGACGAGGTCGCGCTGCCGGGCGGCGCGCACCACGACGCGCGCCTCGGCAGCCGCGCGCTGCTGCACATCCTGCGGCACGCGACTATGAGATGATGGGCCCGTGGCTCAGGCGATCGACGGGCTGGAGCGGTTCGCGCGCGACTTCAAGGCGGGCACCGTGCTGTTCGAGGAGGGCCAGCCCGGCGATTACATGTACGTCGTGCAGTCGGGCGAGGTCGAGATCCGGCGCACGGTCGGCGAGACGCCGCGCGTGCTCGCGGTGCTCACCGCCGGCGAGTTCCTCGGCGAGATGGCGATCCTGAACGGCCGGCCGCGCTCGGCGACCGCGGTCGTGCGCAGCGACGCGCGCCTCATGGTGATCGAGGGCAAGACGTTCGAGGCGATGCTGCGGGCGCGGCCGGAGATCGCGCTGCGCATCATCAAGACGCTCGCGCTCCGCCTCGAGAGCGCGAACCAGCAGGTCGAGCTGCTGCTGCTACCGACGCCGAACCATCGCGTCGTGCAGTGCCTGCGCCACATGGCCGAGGAGCAGCTCGCGCTCGCCGGCACGACGCCGATGCCGGGCACCGCGATCCTCGTGCCCAAGCGCGTCGAGGACATCGCGGTGCGCGCCGGCCTGCCCGTGCACGAGGTGATCGAGGTCGTCGATCGCCTGCGCAGCGCGCGCCTGCTCATGCTCGCCGAGGACGCCGGCATCGAAGGCGACGGCTTCATCGTCCCCGAGGTCGGCCGGCTCATGGAGTTCCTCGAGTTCCTGAGCCTCAAGGACCGCTACGATTCCTGATCACGTACCAGTACGATTCCGGATCACGTGATCTCGCGCAGCCAGCGCCTGCTGTCAGGCTGCAGCTTCGCCGTCGCGGATCGCCATGACCTTGCGGACCAGCTGCGGCAGCTCGTCGTTCTTGCCGTGCACGAGCGTCTCGAGCTCGGGCGCCATCTGGCCGAGCTGTTGCTGCAGCGCGGTGGCCGTGGTGCCGGTCAAGAGCGTCGAGATCACCGCGACGATGAACGAGCCGCCCCAGATCTCGCGAACCGCCTCGGCGGCCGAAGCCGCGTGGACGACCGTGAAGCCCTCGGCTTCGAGAGCGCGGGCGATCTCCTCGCGCTCCGTACTGATTTCGTTTACGACAAGGACAGAAACAGACATCGCGACCTCTCTAGCGAGGTATCTACGCCGCCTGGCCGACTTTCCCCCATGCTTCCTAGCAGCTTTAGCCTAGCTCCGCGAGCGAAAGTCTCCAAGAATTCAAGGATCCGAGGTCTTTGGAGATCCGCTCGCGCCAGGAACTGTGCTAAGAGCACGCGCCATGGCCTGGTGGTCGCGCACGCAAGGGCTCGCCGAACAGCCCAAAAAGTCAGTCCCTAAAGGGATCTGGACGAAGTGCGAGCGCTGCAGCACGACCCTGTACGAGGCCGACCTCGATGCCAACCTCAAGGTGTGCGCGAGCTGTCAGCACCACTTCCGGATGCCGACCGAGGGCCGGATTCACATGATCTGCGATCCCGGCACCTGGCAGGAGCACGATCGCTCGCTCGAGAGCGGCGACCCGCTCGGCTTCCGGGTCGACGGCAAGCGCTACGCCGACCAGGTCAAGGGCACCACTCGCAAGGTCGGCGCCGGGGACGCGTACCGCGCCGGCACGGCCGCGATCGGCGGCATCCCGGTCGAGGCCGGGTTCTTCGTGTTCGAGTTCATGGGCGGATCGATGGGGTCGGTCGTGGGCGAGAAGATCACGCGCCAGTTCGAGCGAGCGGTCGCACACCATCGGCCGGCGATCCTGTTCTCGGCTTCGGGCGGCGCGCGCATGCAAGAAGGCGTGCTGTCGCTCATGCAGATGGCGAAGACCAGCGCGGCGCGGTCGCGGCTGCGCGAGGCCCGCGTGCCGTACATCGCGGTGCTCTTGCATCCGACCACCGGCGGCGTCGCGGCATCGGTCGCGATGCTCGGCGACCTGATCCTCGCCGAGCCCGACGCGCTGATCGGCTTCGCCGGCCCGCGCGTGATCGAGCAGACGATCCGCCAGCAGCTGCCGCCGGGCTTCCAGCGCTCCGAGTTCTTGCTGGAGCACGGCATGGTCGACATGGTCGTGGAGCGCAAGGACCTCAAGGCGACGCTCGAGCGCGCGCTACGCTGGTTCGAGCACGGGCACCGCCCCGAGGCGCGCACCGGCAAGATCGGCGACGAGGGCGAGCAGGTCGAAGAGACGCCCACGTCGGATTGAGGGCGCATGACTGCGCCGGAGATGAGCCGTTACGACGAGCTCTGCGCTCGCCTCTACGCCGCGCGCCGGTTCGGCATGGTGCTCGGGCTCGATCGCATGCGCGGCGCGCTCGACCGCATCGGCGCGCCCGATCGGCGGCTCGGCCAGGTCGTGCATGTCGGCGGCACGAACGGCAAGGGCTCGACGGTCGCGATGATCGCGGCGCTCGCGCGCGGCGGCGGTGCGCGCGTCGCGACGTACACGTCGCCGCACCTGTCGACGTTGCGCGAGCGCGTGACGATCGACGGCGAGCTCGCGAGCGAGGACGCGCTGGTCGACGCGGCGCGCGAGGTCGATCCCGGGCTGACGTTCTTCGAGCAGATCACGGCGATCGCGATGGCGGTGATCGCGCGCGCGGGGGTCGACATCACCGTGCTCGAGGTCGGGCTCGGCGGTCGGCTCGATGCGACCAACGTCGTCGACGCGCCGGTCGCGGTCGTGACCGGCGTCGCGCTCGACCACGAGGCGATCCTCGGCGGCACGCTCGAGGCGATCGCGTTCGAGAAGGCCGGCATCTTCAAGCGCGGGCGCGCGGCGGTGATCGGCGCGTCGGGCGAGCCGGCCGCCGTGCCGGTGCTCGTCGAGCACGCACGTGCCGCCGGCGTGGCGCGCCTGACGACCGTCGACGACGACGCGATCGCGCGCGTTCCCGATCTCGCGCTCGCGGGCGCGCACCAGCGACGCAACGCGGCCGCCGCCGTCGCCGCGATCGAGGCGCTCGGCCTGCGCGTCGAGCCGGCGGCGCTCGCGCGCGTGTCACATCCGGGCCGGTTCGAGCGCGCCGGTGATCTCGTGCTCGACGGCGCGCACAACCCGCACGGCGCGCGCGCGCTCGCCGCCACGCTGCGCGAGCTCGGCATGCGACCGGTGCTGGTCGTCGCGGTCTCGGCCGACAAGGACGCGCGCGCGATCGCGGAGGCACTCGCGCCCGAGGTGCGCGCGGTGGTCGCGACTCGCTACCAGCAGGACCGCACGCTCGCGCCCGAGCCGCTCGCCGATGCGTTTCGCGCCGCGACGTCGGCGCCGGTCGAGACCGCGCGCGATCTCGAAGCCGCGGTCGCGCGCGCACGCGAGCTCGGCGGCCCCGTGCTCGTCGCCGGCTCGCTGTTCCTGGTCGGCGAAGCGCGGACGCGCTGGCTCGGCGCGCCCACCGACGCGATCGCGCTCGCCGACCCGGCCCGGCCCGGTGCCCGAGCTCGCTAGGGCGCGCGTAAGCGCCGCGTTGCCCATGCGCTCGAACGCCGCCATCGGATCTGAGGAAGCGCAGGTGGTTATTTGCGCGCGACGCCCACAGCCCCTACGATCGGGGCATGGGCCGCGCGCTCCTCGTCCTCGCACTACTCGCGCATCCGGCGTTCGCGCAGCGCCCCCACAAGCACACCGGCACCACGACGAAGCCGGCGACGACGCCGTCGGGATCTTCGTCGAGCGGCCACCAGTACTTGCCGGCCGATCCGGAATCGCCCGATGCGGCGGCGGTCCTGCCCGACGCGACGCACAACGAAGGCGAGTACGGCGGAGTCACACCGGGCCAGCCGCGACGCGCCGAGCCGTCGAAGAAGCCGACCAGGCCGCCGCCGAAGGGCACGCTGTCGTGGATCGGCTTTCAGCCGGGCGGCACAGTCTCCGGGGCCAAGGACGGCGGCGCCGAGGTGTTCTTCCAGTCGGTCGCGCCGTTCGACGTCACGCAGCACGTCGAAGGCGGCGTGCTGCTCGTCTATCTGGCGGGGTTGTCGCGCCTGGGCCAGAACACGTGGCGGCCGATCGACGCGCGGTTCTTCGAGACGCCGATCGCGCGGATCAGCGCGCGCCGGGTCGGCGCCGCGGGCGGCAAGAACGCGCACCCGGCCGGCATCGAGGTCCGCGTCACGTTCAAGAACGCGAAGGACGCGAAGGAAGGCACGTACCGCTCGGCGACCGAGGCCGACGGCCTGTACTACGCGTACCTGTCGTTCGCGGGCAGCGCGCCGGCCGACGCCGGCGGCACGATGCAGCAGCCCGAGCAGTAGCTCCGCCGCTACAGCTTCGCGAGCGCGTCGTCGAACGTCGACTGGTCTTGCTCGCCTTCGAACGCGTCGCGCGCGGTGCCATCGCGATCGAGCACGTAGGCGAGCGGCACGTGCGTGATGTGGTAGCGGCGCACGAGCGCGCCGTCGTCGACGAGCGCGGTGCCGTGGTAGTGCGCGTGCTCGAGCACGCCGCGCGCGTTCTCCGGCTTGCCGGCGGTGAACACCGCGACGAGCGTCGCGCCGTGAGCGTCGGCCGAGGCGAGCGCGCGCGGCAGCGTCGCGAGGCAATACGGGCAGGTCGGCGACACGAACAGGACCAGCGCGGGCTTGCCGTGCACGGCCGCCGGATCGAGCGCACGCTCGCCGACCGGCTTGGCCTGCGCGATCTCGGCGACGACATCGCCATCGGGGAGCTTCGGACCGCGGCTGCATGCCGCAAGCGCGAACAAGACAGTCACGGCCGCGCGCGATGGCATACCTGCCTGATAGCATGCCCGCCGTGCCCGACGTGGACGAAGTCGCGACGCTCGCCCGCCAGCTCCGCGCCCAGCTCGTGCGCCACGCCGCAGCCGGCACGTGGGCGGCGCCCGGCGGGCCGTCGCGCCGGCCGGAATGCGCGGATGCCGAGCCGGAGGTCCCGGCCGGGCCGCGGCGCACGCTCGCGCAGGTGCGCGCCGACCTCGGCGAGTGCACGCGCTGCAAGCTCCACTCGACGCGGCGCTCGATCGTGTTCGGGGTCGGCGCCGAGGACGCGCCGCTCGTGTTCGTCGGCGAGGCGCCGGGCGAGCAAGAGGACAAGCGCGGCGAGCCGTTCGTCGGCCCGGCCGGCGAGCTGCTCGACAAGATGATCGAGGCGATGGGATGGACGCGGCAGAGCGTGTACATCGCGAACACGACGAAATGCCGGCCGCCCGCCAACCGCAACCCGCAGCCCGACGAGCTCGCGGCGTGCATGCCGTTCTTGCGCGCGCAGCTCGAGGCGATCGCGCCGCGCGTGATCGTCGCGCTCGGCCGGCCGGCGTCGAATCAGCTGCTCGGCACCGATGCGCCGATCAGCGCGCTGCGCGGCAAGTTTCACGACCGGCTCGGCGCGCGCATCATGCCGACCTTTCACCCCGCGTACCTGTTGCGCGAGCCCGATCGCAAGCGCGACGCGTGGGCCGACTTGAAGCTCGTGATCGCCGAGCTCGCGCGCCTCGGCATCCAGCCGCCGCGCGCGCCGAGAGTCTGATGGGCGAGGCCCCGTGCGACGTGCTCGACGTCGAGGTCGCGCTCGACCTGGTCGAGGGCGAGCTCGCGGCCGAGCTGCCCGCGCACATGCGCGCGTTCGCGCGCGCGCACGCCGACGGCCGCCCGCCGCCGGCCGCGCCGCTCGTCGCGCGCCTCGCGTCGACGATCGAGACCGCGCGGCGCGCGTGCCGCCACGACGTGCTCGCCGAGCGCGGGCTGGCGCTGCTGCGGCTCGCCGTGCCGCTCGCGCTCGAGAGCGATCCGGCCGTGGCGCGGGCGCGCGGCGCGGCGCCGAGCTGGGACGGGCTCGCCGCGCTCGCCGCGGCGCGCGACGCGGTCGCGACCGCGCGGTTCGGCGCGACCGCGATCGCGCTCCTGCACCGCCTGCACGGGATCGAGACGGTCGGCGAGAGCGATCCGCCCGAGCCCGGACCGCCGGTCGAGCGCTGGCAAGATCGCGACGGCACGCTCGAGCCGACCGCGATCGACGACGCGTGGCAGGCGATCGCGGCGCGGCTCGGGCTCGCCGGCACGGTACGCGTCGATCGCGCGCGCACCGCCGATGCGCGGCCGCGCACGTTCGTGATCGAGCCGCGCGTCGAGGTGATCGTCGTCGTGCCGAACGATCTCGGCACGCCGGCCGCGCGGTTCGCCGTGCTACACGAGCTCGGGCACGCCGCGGCCGCGCTCGTGCTGCCGGCGGGCGTGCCGCGCGTGCTCGACGAGGCCGTCGCGTCGTACATCGCGCGGCTGGCCGAGCCGCCGAAGAGCTGGCTGCCCGCGCGGTGGTCGAGCGAGCTCGCGCTGCCGGCGCGGCGCCGGCGCGCCGCGATCGCGACCGCGCTCGACTGGATCGAGCGCGCGCTGCCGACCGTGCGCGCGCCGGTCGGCGCGGTGCCGCCGTGGGCGCTGTGGCACGATCCGGGCGCGCAGGCGTCATACGTCGCCGCCGAGGTGATCGCGGATCGCCTGCATCGCGAGCTCGGCCCCAATCCGCCGCGCGGCCAGCTCGCGCGCGTGCTCGGCTTCGAGCGCGAGCGCATCGACAGGCGCACGCGTGTCTAGATGGGCGCTGGTGATCGCGTGTGCGGCGTGCGGGATCCGCGCGCCGGCGCCGATCGACGTCGACGCGCTGGTCGCGAAGCGCGGCGCGGTCGAGGCCCGCCGCGATCTCGAGATCCGCATCCTCGCCGATCCGAAAGCCATCCAGGCCCGGCTCGCGCTCGCCGAGCTCGCGTATCGCAACTCGCGGCCGGGCGAGGCGCTCGAGCAGCTCGAGGCCGTGCGCGCGCTCGGCGGCCCGTTCGGCACGCGCTGGCACGGCGACGATCGCCATCGCTACATGCAGCTCTTGCTCGGGCGGGCCGAGGAGGAGCTGCGCCGCGGATCGCCGCACGCGCTCGTCGATCTCGAGCACGCGCGCGAGCTCGGCGCGCCGATCCAGGACTACAAGTTCGAGCTCGCGCGCGAGGCGGTCGCGCTCGCGGAGCTGCGTCACGTCGATGCCGAGATGCGCGCGCGCGGGCGCGAGCTGCTCGCGCAGTCTCATCCGGCGACCACGCCCGCACAGCATGGCGCGTTCGGCGTGTGGCTGTGGGCGCACGGCGCGCGGCGCGAGGCGTACGAGCAGCTCGTCGCCTGGCACAGCGGGACGCCCGCACCGCGCGACGGCAAGCTCGAAGACGCGTACCTCGCCGCGCTCGGCTGGTGGCTGCCGGTCGATGCGCCGCCGCCATCGTCCGACGAGCTCGCCGGTCACGAGCGCTGCTTCGAAGCGCCGAGCGCGTGCTCGCCGCCGCAACGACGCGGCCGGCTACTCGCTCGCGGCCCCCTCGAGGCCGCGGCCGTGAACTACGTGTACGCGCGCGTGCACGGCGCCATCGGCGGCGATGCATTCGTCGCGATCGTGCGTGCGTTCGCGCGCGATCCGGCGATCGCCGAGCGGCTCGGCCGCGAGTTCGTCGGCACGTCGTGGGATCCCGCGGTCGCGCACGCGCAGATCGGCGCGCTGTTCGACGCGCTCGCCGATCCGGCGCGCGCGCGCGCCAACTGGCAAGCCGCGGTCGACGCATCGCCCGAGCCCGAGTTCGTGCGCGGGCTCGCCGAGGCCTGCGCGCGCATGGGCGATGGCCCCGCCGCCGCGGTGTTCGCGACGCGAGCGGCCGCCGCGTGGGGCGATCCCGCGATCGTGTGGATCGGCGTCGCGCGCGCGCTGCTCGACAGCGGGCGGTATCCCGACGCGCTCGCGGCGGCGCACTCGGCCCTCGAGCTTGCCGGGCGCGAGGATCTGCCGCGCGCGCTCGCGATCGCGACCGCCGCGAGTCGCGCGCTCGGCCGCACCGCACAGGCCGACGAGCTCGCCGTGCGCGCGCCGCACGTGCCGGATGATCTCGCGGCGGCACTCGCGGCTCACGAAGCGCATCCGACGGCTGCAACCGTCGCGCAGCTGTGGGTCGTATCGCGCGGTCACGTCGACGACGTGGCATCGCGCGCCGCGATCTACGCCGCGACCTCGCCGGGTGATCCGCGGCGCGCGGCGGTCGCGTCCGAGCTCGCGCTCCTCGCCGGTGGCGTCGACGGTCTGGCCGCGGTCCAGGCGCTGCGACCGCCGTGATACAACTACCGGGATGGTGGTCGGCACTCAGGTCGGGGCGTACCGCGTGCTGCAGCAGATCGGGGACGGCGGGATGGGCTCGGTGTGGCTCGCGGAGCACTCGATGCTGGGGCGCCGCGCCGCGGTCAAGGTGCTGCACCCCGAGTTCTCGGCGAACGCCGCGATCGTGACGCGCTTCTTCAACGAAGCGCGCGCGGCGACCGCGATCTCGGATCCGGGCATCGTCCAGATCTTCGACTTCGGGCATCACACCGATGGCAGCGCGTACATCGTGATGGAGCTGCTCGAGGGCGAACCGCTCGACAAGCGGCTCGCGCGCCGCGGACCGCTCGCGGTCGAGGACGCGCTGCGCCTCATGCGCCAGGTCGCGACCTCGCTCGCCGCCGCGCACGCGCGCGGCATCGTCCATCGCGATCTCAAGCCCGAAAACATCTTCGTCGTGCGCGATCAGGAGGTCGCGGGCGGCGAGCGCGCGAAGATCCTCGACTTCGGCATCGCGAAGCTCGTCGGCGACACGACCGTGAAGACCCAGACGTCGGCGGTGATGGGCACGCCGACGTACATGGCGCCCGAGCAGTGCCGCGGCGCCGGCCAGGTCGATCAGCGCGCCGACGTTTACGCGCTCGGCTGCGTGCTGCACGCGCTCGTCACCGGGTTTCCGCCGTTCTACGCCGAGGGCGCCGGCGAGGTGATCGCGATGCACCTGCGCGAGCCGCCGAAACCGCCGAGCGCGCGCCGCGCCGGGATCCCGCGCGACGTCGACGAGCTCGTGCTGCGCTGCCTCGCCAAGGATCCCGCGCAGCGGTTCGCCTCGGCGGGCGAGCTGGCGGCTGCACTGGGCGGGCTCGCCGGTCGCGTGTCGATGGCGCGGATGTCTGCGCCGGCGATGGAAACACAGCCGGCATACTCGGTCGTCGCCGCCACGCCGACCACGCTGTCCGCGATGGCGGGCGAGCGCTCGGCCGCGACGAGCCGCCGCTCGCGCTGGCCGTTTGCCGCGGCGGGGGGCGTCGTGATCGGCGCGATCGTCGCGGTCGCGGTCGTCGCCTCGGGCGGTGACGACAACCGGGCGCCATCGGCCACGGTCGCGGCGCCGGTGCCGCCTCCCGCGCCCGCACCGGTGCCGGCAGTCGAGCCGGCCCCTGCAAAGCCGGACCCGAGCGCGGCGCTCGCCGCGAAGATGAAGGCGGTGCTCGCCGCGTTCGTCACGTGGTCGCAGCAGCACGCCGGTGCCGGATGCCCGGACATCGCCGCACTCGGCGTGGACGGCAACGACGCGTGGGGCCACGCGATGAAGATGTCGTGCACCGACCAGCCGAGCGATCAGATCGTCGGCATCGTGTCGGCCGGGCCCGACGGGCAGTTCGGCACGGCCGACGACGTCGGTTCGTGGGAGCTCGGGCGCGACGTCACGGCGGCCGTGCACGGCGCGCGTTGGGTCGCGGCAGCGCCGAAGCATGCGCCGGCGCCGCCGGCCGCGCCGAGCGTCGCACACGCCAAGCCGAAGCAACCCGCCGCGGTGCCGCAGGACGCGACCGCGAAGAAACCGACGATGCCGGCGTCGCACCAACCGGTCCAGCTCGACGAAAACGGCATACCGGTCACGCGATGAGTACACACGTTGTTGTCGTCGTCCTCGCGCTCGCGCTCGCAGCTCCGAGCGCGCGCGCCCAATCGGCCGCCGAGGCCGAGGTGCTGTTTCGCAACGGCAAGCGCTTGCTCAAGCAAGGCAAGGTCGTGGAGGCGTGCTCGGCATTCGACGCGAGCCAGAAGCTCGAGCCGACGGTGTCGACGCTGCTCAACCAGGCCAACTGTCGCGAGCGCAACGAGCAGCTCGCGACCGCGTGGGGCCTGTTCCTCGACGCCGAGCGCGAGACGCGGAGCGCGACCGACGATGCCGGCCGCCAGCTTCATCAGGTGGCGGTCGACCACGCCGACAAGCTCGAGGCGCGGCTGTCGACGCTCGAGCTGCGCGTCGGCAAGACCAGCCGCGCCGAGGGCCTCGAGCTCCGCCGCGACGACGCGGTGATCGATCCGGCCGCGTGGAACCAGGCGCTGCCTATCGACGGCGGCACCTACAAGATCACGGCGCGCGCGCCCGGCATGCCGGTGTGGTCGACGACGATCACGGTCGCGAACGAGAAAGACGCGAAGGTCGTCGAGATTCCGAGTCTGAAAGCGACGGTGCGCGCCGAGCCGGCGCACGCCGAGCCCGTGAAGCCCGCGCCACCGCCGCCGGCGCCGCCGGCCGCGCCCGCTGCGAAGGCGCCCCCGGGTCCCGAAGCCTGGTACTGCACGCAGTCGCGGTTCGCGAAGATCGGAACGTGCAAGCCCAAGCTCGACGCGTGCGAAGCGTTTCGCGATCAGATGCTCGGCAGCGTGCACGATCTACTACCGTGCGCGGCGGCCGCCAGCGCGAGCTGCTTCACGGTCGGCGGCGAGCCGCATTGCGCGCCGAACAACGACATCTGCGCGACGATGCACGACGCCGCGGCCGAGCGTGCAGGCTCGAGTGCGATCGGCGCTTGCGACGTGAAGCGCGCGACCGGAGCGGTCGTCGCGCCGCAGCAGGTGCGCGCGACGCGTTCGAACGGCGCGGTCGACGCGGTCGACTTCGACGATCCGAGCGCGCCGGCGTGGAGCTGCACGGAGTCGCAGCGCAACGACATCGGCACGTGCAAGCCCGACCCGGCGCAGTGCGAGTCGTTCCGCTCGAAGCTGCTCGAGCGCTACACCGACCTGTCGCCGTGCCATCGCGCGGCGTCCGCGCATTGCTTCGACCTCGGCAAGGAGCCTCATTGCGCGCCGAGCGCGTCGTTGTGCGAGGCGCAGCGTCAGGTCGCGGCGAAGCAATCGGGCCGCGCGATCGCGGCGTGCCACGCGAAGGATCCGCCGAAGTAGCTCAGCGGCGTGCCGGCGGCCGGCGCCCGGACCGTTTGTACTCCACGTAATCCGCGACGATGCGCGCGTGATCGAACACGAGCGGCTGCGGCGGCGCGTCGGCGGGCGCGACGAGGCAGCGCGCGGCGTCGTCGCCGCCGACTGGCGTGCCGGTCGCGCGCACGACGAACACGGTCGATACCGTGTGCGAGCGCGGATCGCGCGCCGGATCCGAGTAGACGTGGAACAGCTCGACGAGCTCGACGTCGAGGCCGGTCTCTTCCTTCGCCTCGCGCGCGGCCGCATCGGCGAGCCATTCGCCTTCGTCGACGAAGCCGCCGGGCAGCGCGAACCCGTGCGGCTCGTGCTTGCGCTCGACGAACACGAGCGTGCCGGGCCGGCCCGCGAGCTCGATCAGGCAATCGACCGTCGGCGTCGGGTTGCGATACTCGGGCACGCGGCGCCTACTTCCCGCCGCCGTTCGCGAGCCGCCCGTCGACCCAGCTCGCGAGCGCCTGCTCGAGCTGTTTCGCCTCCGGATCCGAGTCGGCGATGTTCTTGCGCTCCTCGGGATCGTGCTCGAGGTCGTACAGCTCGTAGCTGTTCTCGCTGCGCTTGTAGAACAGGTGGCGCTTGCCGTTCGCGGTGATCATCGACTTCGCGTCGTGGTTCCACTCCGGCGCCGGCAGCATCTCCGCGAACGCCGGCTGCGCCGGGAGCGTGCCGCACGCGAGCGCGGGCACGAGGCTGCGCCCGACCCATGTCGGCGCCGGCTTCGCGCCGAACAAGGCCGCGATCGTCGGCGCGAGATCGACGAGCTGCACGACGTCGTCGCGCATGCACGGCGCCTGGCCGGGCACGCGGAACATCAGCGGCACGTGCAGGAGCTCGTCGTAGAGCGTCATGCCGTGGAAGAAGCCCGACTCGCCGGGATGGACGCCGAACGCCTCGCCGTGATCCGCCATCACGACGACGGTCGTGTGCGCGGCGAGCCCGTCCTGGTCGAGCTCGTCGAGGATCCGGCCGACGATCGCGTCGTCGAACGCGATCTCGTAGTCGTACTTCTCGATCAGCGCCGCGGTGCCGTGCTCCTTGTACGTGTGGCCGGGGTGCTCCATGTACGTCGAGTGCGGCTCGAACAGGTGGACGAGCATCGCGAACCTCTGCTTGCCGCCGGCGAGCTCGCCGAGCTTCTTGAGCGTCTTGTCGGCGATGCGCGGCCCGGCGGTGTCGTGGTTCGAGCCCGGAATCGGCAGCGCGCCCGCGTTGTCCCACTCGTCGGCGCCCTGGATGATGTTCGTGCGCATCGGCGCGCCGTCGGTGTTCTTGACGTCCTCGCAGCGATCGTCGCAGAAGTAGAAGTGCGAGGTCTCGCCGATGGTGTGCAGCCCGGCGCCGCGCAGGACCTCGAACAGCGTGTCGTTGTCGTCGAGGATCGTCGCGTAGTCCTTGAACTGCTTGTCGACCGCGAGCTGCGACGGGTAGCGCGACGTCCAGAACGACGGCACCGAGCGCGGCGTGTTCGGCGCCTGCGAGTACGCGTGCCGGAACACGACCGCCTGCTTCGCGAACGCGTCGAGGCGCGGCGTCAGCGACGCGCCGTCGCGCTGGTAGCCGGCGAAGCCGAGCCGATCGAAGCGCAGCGTGTCGATGAAGATGACGATCACGTTGTCGCCGCCGGAGAGCTGGGTCGCCGGCGCGTCGTCGTGAACGACCGGGTCGGGTGTCGCGTGCGCGTCGAAGCCGTCGCAGTTCTCGTCGATCCCGTTGTCGGGGATCTCCTTCGCACCGGGATGGATGTTCGGATCGTTGTCGTTGCAATCGGGGCCGCCGAAGAACGCGGAGTAGCCATCGTGATCGTGGTCGCTGAGCTTGCGCAGCTGCGGGATCGCGAGCGAGCCGAGGTAGCTGCGGTCGACCACCGCCGCCTTCACCGCATTGCTCGGGGTGCCGCGCAGCCCGACGACCGGCAAGACCACGGCGACCATCAGGCCGACCGCGACGATCGCGCCGCGCGCCGGGATGCGCTCGCGCAGCCCGGCGGCCGGGCCGTACGCGACGAGCGCGATCGCGAGCGCGATCACCGGCAACAGCGCGAGCGCGATGAACGAGCCGAGGTTGAGCGCCTGGTAATCGAGCTTGCGCACGATGATGAACGCGCCGGCGGCGGCGGTCGCCGCGGCCGCGCCGACGACGAGGATCAGCACGCGCGACAACGGGCCGATCGCCGGGATGACCGCGGTCACGCGGCGCGCGGCGCGATACAGCGGCAGCGCGCCGAGCGCGAGCACCGGCAGCGCGGCGACGACGACCACGCCGAGCAGGCTCGCGCCGACCTCCTTGCGCTGGGCGTCGCCGACCAGCTTGAGCGCGAGCTTGCCGATGCCGAACGCGACCACGCCGAGCAGGATCGCGGCCGCGATCAGGATCGCCGCGATCGAGCGGTCGAGCTCGCGATCCTCGCGGAGCTTGCGGAACACGCCGCGCGCCCAGCCCGCGCCCCACGTCGCGTTGCCGGCGCCGAGCACGAACCCGGCGCCGATCGCGACCGGCAGCGCGACGAGCGCCCACAGCCCGAGCAGCGCGGGCGCGGTCGCGGCGCCGCCGCCCGCGTGCACGATATCGATGACCCCGAGCGCGAGCGCCGCCAGGAGGGTCACGCCGATGCCGCTGACCATGCCGGAGCGATAGGGCGGAGGACTGCCGTCGGTCACCCCGATTCGTTAGCACGAACGAGCGCGAACCATGAATGGCGAGGGGAACAAGGCACGAGGCACGAGGCACAAGGAGCTCCGAACGTTCCCCGGCTCCTTGTTCCTTGTTCCTTGCTCCTTGTTCCTTTCGCCGTTCATGATTCCTAGCTCCTCCGGACCTCGACGATCACGCCCTCGACGAACCGCGGATCGATCTCGGCATCGGTCACGCTCCCGAGGATGCGCTCGAGATCGTCGAGCCAGCCGTCGACCAGGCGCACGAGCACCGGGCCAGATACCGCGAGCTGACCCGCGCCGAGCCGCGCGCGGATCGCGTCGTGGCCAGCCCGGCGCGCGTCCGCCGTGAGCTTGCCGCTCGCGAAGCCGCGCCGACGCAGATCCGCGAGCTCCGTCGCCGTGAGCGCCTCGCCGCGGAGCTCGCCGCCGATGACGGCACGCGCGAGGGCGGTGCGCACGTGATCGTCGAGCTCGGGGCGCGGCTCGGGCAACTGGCCCATCGCGACGACATCGACGCCGAGCCCTTCGACGAGCGCGACGCGGATCGTGAGCGCCGCGAGGATCTCGCCGGCGCGGCGCAGGTCGGCCTGCGACTCGAGCGGGCGCACGCCGGGCGTCGTCCGTCCCGCCGATGGCGCTCCGCCATCCGGGACATCGTCGGCGGCGCGTGCGAACAGCGGCCGCGGCGACGTCAGCGCCGCGACCAGCTCCTTCGCGGGCGAGCCGGCGGTGGCCGCGCGCGTCGCGAGCGCGCTCGCGACCTTGCCGAGCTGGCGGCCGACCGTGTAGCCGACGCGGAACAGCCGCACGAGCGCGACCGACGCGAGCGCGGCGCGCGCGCGCTCGAGGTCGCCGCGCGCCACCGTCTCGAGCCCGAGCGAGAGCGTCGCGGTCGCGTAGTGTGCGCCGCGGCGCACGACGTCCGCTTGCCCCGGCTTCGCGCGCGCGGCGGCCAGCACCTTGTTGACGAGCAAGACGAGCGCGCGCTCGAGCCGCTCGGCCTCGGCCGGGCTGTCGATCGCGGCCATCGCGCGCGCGAGGAAACTGCGGCCGACGACTTCCTCGGCGACCGCGAGCGGCAGCCGCACCTCGTCGCCGTCCGGCGCGCGATCCTGCGTGCCTTCGCCGACGTGGACCTGGTCGGCCGCGAGCGGCTTGAACAGATCGAGTGCGTCGTAGAAGTCGACGTAGCCGAGATCCGCGAGCCGTCCGGCTCGCCAGCGATACGCCATCTCCTCGAGCTCGGCTGGCGGCTCGCTGCGCGCCGCCATGATCGCGTGGCGCGCGAGATCCGGATCGGCGCGATACAGCTCTTCGATCAGGGTCTGCACCAGGCGTTGCGTCTCGTCGTCGCCGCGCAGCTCGAGCAAGAAGAACCGGTCGGGCGTGGTGTAGATCGGCTCGTCGTTGTCGTCGTCCGGGCCTTCGCCGAGCGACGTGTCGTAGACCTTGACCTCGCGCTGCACTAGCAGCGCGCGCAGCTCGGTGTCGAGCCCGGCCCAGACCTGGCCGAGCTTCTCGAAGCCGGCCTCGAGCAGGGCGCCGAGCCATGGCCGCAGCCCGGCGACGTCGAGCTGGTCCTGGTGCCAGCCGTCGAGATCCATGCACCCCTGCAGCTGCACCGGCGTCGCGAGCGCGATCAGGTCCTGTGCGTCTTCCCAGCCGACCTCGTGCACGAGCTCGTAGATCTCGTTCGGCGCGAGCTGCGCGATCGCGGCGGCGGCATCGTCGGCCGACAGCAGCGCGTCGATGCGGCGATACCCGCGCGGGCCGGCGAGCTGGGCGCGCAGCCGCGCGAGATGGCCGGTGGGTGGAAGCTCGTCGCTCATGTAAGGTGGGCCTATGGCTAGCACGGTTCGCGCGGCGGTCGCGGGCTGGCTCGAGCGCATCGGGCCCGGCCTGTACGGCGTCGCGTGCTCGGGCGGGCCGGACTCGCTCGCGCTCGCCGATGCCGCGATCGCCGCCGCCGGTGCGAGCCATGTCGTGATCGTGTCGATCGATCACGGCCTGCACGCCGGCAGCGCGCGCGTCGCCGCCGACGTCGCCGCGTGGGCGCGCGGGCAGGGCGCGGCGGCGGTCGTGCGCCGCGTGACGTGCGATCGCAGCGAAGCCGGCGCACGCGCGGCGCGGCTGTCCGCGCTCGACGCGATCGCCGACGAGCTCGGCCTCGCGTGCGTGATGCTCGGCCACACCGCGCGCGATCAAGCCGAGACCGTGCTGATGCGCGTCGTGCGCGGCACCGGGCCGGCCGGGCTCGCCGGGATTCCGGCGCGGCGCGGCCGCTTCGTGCGCCCGCTGCTCGATGTCCCGCGCGACGCGATCGAAGCCTACGTGCGCGCGCATCGCTTGTCGGTCCATGCCGATCCGATGAACGCCGACGATCGCTACTTCCGCGTGCGCATCCGCGGCCGCTACGTGCCGGCGCTGCGCAGCGAGAACCCCGCACTCGACGACGCGCTCGTCCGCCTCGCGGCGTCCGCACGCGAGTGGACCGAGGTGATCGACGCGCTCGCGACACCGTTCGCGCACTTTCCGATCGATTGCCGCATGCTCGCGGCGCAGCCAGCGGCGATCCGCAAGCGCGCGCTCGCGCTCGCGCTCGGGCTCGGCTACGACGCGACGCACCTCGACGCGCTCGATGCGCTCGTGACCGCGCCCGCTCGCGGCGAGGTCGCGCTCGATCTCCCCGGCGTCACGCTCGTTCGCTCCTACGATCTTCTCCAGCCCCAGCGCGAACCCCCGAGCTCGAAGTCCGATCTTCTCGTCCCCGCCGGCTACGAGCTCCGCCATCACCGACCCGGCGATCGCATGCGCCCGGCGCGCCTCAAGGGCCGCTCGCGCAAGCTCTCCGACCTCTACGTGGACGCGAAGATCCCGCGCGACCAGCGGGCCGCCGCGCGCGTC
Source organism: Kofleriaceae bacterium (assembly GCA_035500135.1). Lineage (GTDB taxonomy): Bacteria > Myxococcota_A > Polyangia > Haliangiales > Haliangiaceae > JABFXX01. Next base: position 6,629 of record DATJXL010000252.1, on the reverse strand, counting down.
CTCGTGCGCACGCGCGATCGGGCGATCGTGTGGGCTGAATTCATCGGCGATGCGTACGACGAGCGTCCCCCCCGAATGGCCGGGAGGTTTTGACAACATTAGACTTTGCAACGGCCACGGGAGGCCGCATGCTAGGAGGCGCAACCCTCCTCGCCGACCGGACGTCCTTTGCGCCAATCTCACAAGACCATCCTGATCTGGGCGATCCTGATCCTCATGTTCGTGAGCATCTACTCGATGTTCACGGACAGCTCGTCGAAGACCACGCCGATCGACGTCACGACGTTCCGGCAGGAGATCCAGAGCCCCGACAAGCGCAAGGACATCGAGAAGATCGAGATCGAGCCGCGCGGTCACGAGGACGCGCGCTACACGATCAAGCGCCCGACCGGCGTCGAGGTCGCGTACGCCGAGTTCCCCGGCACGATCACGAAGGAAATCTACGAGGCCGGCCTCAAGTACGAGGTCAAGTCCAAGGACGAGTCGTCGATCTGGCCGCAGGTGCTGGTGTGGTGGCTGCCGATGCTGCTCCTGGTCGGCATCTTCTTCCTGTTCATGCGCCAGCTCCAGTCGGGCGGCGGCAAGGCGATGAGCTTCGGCAAGTCGAAGGCGAAGCTGCTCACCGATCACCAGAACCGCGTGACGTTCAAGGACGTCGCCGGCGTCGAAGAGGCCAAGGACGAGGTCGAGGAGATCATCGCGTTCCTGAAGGACCCGAAGAAGTTCACGCGCCTCGGCGGCCGCATCCCGAAGGGCGTCCTGATGATGGGCCCGCCGGGCACCGGCAAGACGCTGCTCGCGCGCGCGATCGCGGGCGAGGCGGGCGTGCCGTTCTTCTCGATCAGCGGCTCGGACTTCGTCGAGATGTTCGTCGGCGTCGGTGCGAGCCGCGTCCGCGACCTGTTCGAGCAGGGCAAGAAGAACGCGCCGTGCATCATCTTCATCGACGAGATCGACGCGGTCGGCCGCCATCGCGGCGCCGGCCTCGGCGGCGGTCACGACGAGCGCGAGCAGACGCTCAACCAGCTGCTCGTCGAGATGGACGGCTTCGAGAGCAACGACGGCGTCATCATCATCGCCGCGACCAACCGCCCCGACGTGCTCGACCCGGCGCTCCTGCGTCCGGGCCGCTTCGACCGCCGCATCGTCGTACCGCGGCCGGATCTGCGCGGCCGCATCGGCATCCTGCAGGTCCACACCCGCAAGGTCCCGCTGTCCGACAAGGACCGGCCGGGCGGCGTCGACCTCGAGGTCGTCGCGCGCGGCACGCCCGGGTTCTCGGGCGCCGACCTCGAGTTCCTCGTCAACGAGGCCGCGCTGATCGCGGCGCGTCGCGACAAGGACAAGGTCGAGGCCGAGGACTTCGAAGAGGCCAAGGACAAGGTCCTGATGGGCGCCGAGCGGCGCTCGATGATCATCTCCGAGAAGGAGAAGCGCACGACCGCGATCCACGAGGCCGGCCACGCGCTGGTCGCGAGGTTCGTCGGCGTCGAGGCCGACCCGGTGCACAAGGTCACGATCATCCCGCGCGGCCGCGCGCTCGGCCTCACGCAGCAGCTGCCGCCCGAAGACCGCTTGAACATGACCCGCGAGTTCGCGCTCAACCAGATCGCGATCTTGATGGGTGGCCGCGTCGCCGAGGAGATCGTGTTCGGCCAGAAGACGACCGGCGCCGGCAACGACATCGAGCGCGCGACCGAGCTCGCTCGCTCGATGGTCACCGAGTGGGGCATGAGCGACGAGTTCGGCCCGCTCAACTACTCGGGCGGCAAGCACGAGGTGTTCCTCGGCCGCGACTTCTCGAGCGGCGACACGGTCAGCGAGGACACCTCGCGCCGCATCGACGCCGAGATCCGCCGCATCGTCACGAGCCAGCACGAGCGGGCCGTCGCGCTGTTGACCGAGCACCGCAAGGAGCTCGAGCAGATCGGCGAGGCGCTGCTCGAGTACGAGACGCTCGATGGCGACGACATCGACACGCTGCTGCGCGGCGGCAAGCTCGAGCGCCCGGTCGCGGCCGCCGCCCGCAAGGCGAAGGCCGAGGCCGCCGCGCAGGGTGACGAAGGCGAGCGCAGCAAGCGCCCGAGCATCCTGCCGCCGATCAAGTCGCCAGAGCCAGCGTAACGCCGTGCCGAAGCGCGGGTGCTCGCTGCGCGGCGCGGCCCGCGTCGTTGCCGGGCCCCTTCCACGTCCTCACGTACGCTCGTACGCTCCGGCGTGGATTCCTTCCCGGCGCCTCGCGGGCCGGCCGCGCACCGAGCACGGCAAGAACGCGTGAGCGGATTGCTCGTCATGGGCGTGGTCAACGTCACGCCCGACTCGTTCAGCGATGGCTACCCCGATCCCGCCGCCGCGATCGAGCACGGCATGCAGCTGTTGCGCGATGGGGCGGACATCCTCGATGTAGGCGGCGAGGCGACCAATCCGCGGGCGCGACCGGTCACCGCGGACGAGGAGCTCGCGCGCGTGCTCCCGGTCGTCACCGCGCTGGCGCGCCACGGTCGAGTGTCGATCGACACGACCAAGGCCGAGGTCGCGCGGGCGGCGGTGCGCGCCGGCGCCGCGATCGTCAACGACGTGTCGGGCGGGCTGTTCGACCCCGCGATGCGCGACGCGATCGAGGGAGTCACCTACATCTGCGGGCACTTGCGCGGCCGAACGCTCGCCGAGGTGTTCCGCGACGAGTCGCGGCCGGTCGGATGGCAGGAGGTCGCGGCCGAGCTCGCGGAGCGGATCGCGGCGCTGGGCGCACGCACCGGCGACGTCTGGGTCGACCCCGGCATCGGATTCGGTAAGGGAGCCGACCCGGCGACCAACGAAGACCTCATCCGCCACGCCGGTGACCTCGGCCGTCAGCTCGGCCGGCCGGTCGTGGTCGGGCCGAGCCGGAAGCGTTACCTGCGCCGGCGCCTGATCGAAAGCCGCGGCTCGGCCGAGCCGAGCGAGGCCGACCTCGACCACGCGACGGTCGACGCGTGTCTCGCCGCCGCTCGGTCCGGCGCAAACGTGCTGCGGGTCCACAACGTTGCCTTGCTCCGTGCGGGGCTGATCGCGTACACCAAATTGTAGGACCCAAAGCTTTCGGCGCCGCGGGTCCAGCCAGTCATGACCGCGACCTTCCAGCGCTTCCTCGACGGCCTCACCGCCGAATCGGTCATCACCACGATGATCGACATCGCGCTGGTCTACTACCTGATCTATCGCGTGCTGCTCACGATCCGCGGCACGCGCGCCGCGCAGATGGTCGTTGGCATCGTGCTCATCGGCGCCGCGTTCTTCGTCGCCGAGCGCGTCGAGCTGACCACCGTGTCGTGGCTGCTCGACAACTTCATTCGCAACTTCTTGATCCTGATCATCGTGGTGTTCCAGTCCGACATCCGGCGCGCGCTCGGCCGGATCGGCCAGGGCATCTTGCCGTTCGGGCGGCGCCAGGAGGCGAGCCACGTCGTCGACGAAGTGGTCGCGGCGTGCGCGCAGCTCGCCCGCGCGCACATGGGCGCGATCGTCGTGTTCGAGCGCGACGCCGCGCTCGCCGAGCTGGTCGACGACGCGACGCGGATCGACGCCGCGCTGTCCCGCCAGCTGCTGGTCGCGCTGTTCGTGCCCGCGAAGGACAACGAGCTCCACGACGGCGCGGTCGTGATCAACAAGGCGCATCGCCTCGAGCTCGCGCGCGCGCTATTGCCACTGTCGCGCGCGACCGACCTCGGCCCCGAGTTCGGCACGCGCCATCGCGCGGCGCTCGGCATCACCGAGGACACCGATGCCGTCGTGGTCGTCGTCAGCGAGGAGCGCGGCGAGATCTCGCTGTGCTTCAAGGGCTCGATCGCGCGCGACCTCGAGCCGGTGATGCTGCGGCGCGCGCTGGTCGGCCTGTTCGCGGGCCGCGCCGACAACATGGCCGAAGAGGCGCAGGCCGCAGCCGAGGTCGGCAAGGCGATCGCCAGCGTGGCCGAACCGCGCGGCGAGGCCGAGGCTCCCCGCGTGATCGATACCGCCGGCGGCGCGCAGAGCGCGCCGGCGGCGGGGGCGAGCGGCTGATGCGTCCGCGCTCGGAGTCGATCGGAACGCTCGGGCGCGCACCGGCGCGCGCGAGCAAGCAACCGCCGGTCGTGCCGCCGCCGATCCGCGACGACGAGCCGCAGCGCGGTGCGATCCGGCGCTGGATCCACGGTGCACTGTTCGAGAACGTCGGGTTGAAGTTCCTGTCGATGGTGCTCGCGATCACCGTGTTCCTGCTCGTCAACACCGATCGCGATCGCGAGATCACGGCGCGCGTCGGCGTGTCGTACACGCTGCCCGACGACAAGGTGCTGGTGTCGCCGCGCCTCGACGAGGTCCAGGTCGTGATCAAGGGGCCGTGGCGCCGCCTGAGCCGGTTCGACGAGCGCGAGCTCGATCGCATCCACCTCGATCTTCGCCGCGCCGCATCGGGCGAGACGCCGATCCGCGTCACCCCCGAGATGATCCATCTGCCGCCGGGCCTCACGATCTCCGACTGGACCCCCCACTCGACGCGCGTGCAGTTCGACGATCGCGTCGAGAAGATCGTCGAGGTCAACCCGCAGGTGGTCGGCCGGCCGCAGCACGGCTACGTGATGTCGGACGCGAAGACCGCGCCGGCGACGATCAAGGTGCGGGGCGCCGAGACCACGCTCGCGGCGCTCGCGATCGTCCACACGCGGCCGATCTCGGTCGAAGGCCGCGCCGAGAGCTTCAGCGCCGAGACCGAGGTCGACGCGCCGTACGGCGTCGAGGTCATGTCGCCGGCGCCCGTCGTCGCGCGCGTGACGATCGACGAGGAGCTGGTCACGCGCCGGATGCCGGGGTTGGTCGTACAGCTGCGCGGCGAAGGTGGCGGCGACCCCGCGAAGTGGCAGGTCGAGCCGGCGCAGATCGACGTCACGCTCACCGGCGCGTTGCTCGCGGTCGAGAAGGCCAAGGCGCGGATCGTGCCGATCGTGAAGGTCGGCCCCGACGGCAAGCCGCACGACGTCGACGTCGCGCTCGAGGGCGTCCCGCCCGGCATCGGCGTGAAGGTGTCGCCGGAGCGCGTGCGAGCGACGCCGGTCAAGTAAGGGCCCGCGAACCGATAAGTCGATCGATGATCGCGGTCGAGACGCCGTGCTGGCGAGGCGCGGCGAGAACCGGCGCGGCGAGAACGACCGAGTTATCGGTTCGCGGGCCCTAAGGCTTCAGGCCTGGTTCGTGCTAACTACGGCCGGTGACGCGAAAGCTCTTCGGCACCGACGGCATGCGCGGGGTGGCGAACACCGAGCCGATGACGAGCGCGACCGTGATGCGCCTCGGCATGGCGATCGCCGCGCGGCTGCGCCAGCCGGGCCGGCACGCTCGCGTCGCGATCGGCAAGGACACGCGGCTATCCGGATACATGTTCGAGAGCGCGCTCGCGGCCGGCATCGTCGCGATGGGCGCCGACGTGTGGCTGCTCGGGCCGCTGCCGACGCCGGGCATCGCGTTCATCACGTCGTCGATGCGCTGCGATGCCGGGGTCGTGATCTCGGCGTCGCACAACCCGTTCGAGGACAACGGGATCAAGGTGTTCGCGCGCGACGGCTACAAGCTGCCCGACGAGGTCGAGGCCGAGATCGAGGCGCTCATGCAGTCGCCCGAGCTCGACGCGCAGCGCGCGGCGCCGGCCGATGTCGGCTACGAGCGCAAGCTCGAGGACTCGCGCGGCCGCTACGTCGTGTACTGCAAGTCGGTGTTCCCGAGCGAGCTCACGCTCGACGGCCTGCGCATCGTCGTCGACGGCGCGCACGGCGCGGCCTACCGCGTCGGCCCGGCCGTGTTCGAGGAGCTGGGCGCGAAGGTGTTCGCGATCCACACCCACCCGAACGGCAAGAACATCAACGCGCGCGCGGGCGCGCTGCACCCGGAGACGATGTGCGAGACCGTGCGGCTGCACGACGCGCACCTCGGCATCGCGTTCGACGGCGACGCCGATCGCCTCGTGATGTGCGACGAGCACGGCCACGTCGTCGACGGAGACGCCGTGATGGCGCTGTGCGCGACGCGGATGCTCAAGGAGGGCCGGCTCGCGAAGCAGACGCTGGTCGCCACCGTGATGAGCAACATCGGCCTCGAGCGCGCGATCCGCTCGGCCGGCGGCAAGGTCGTGCGCACGCAGGTCGGCGACCGCTACGTCGTCGACGAGATGCGGCGCGGCGGCTACAACCTCGGCGGCGAGCAATCGGGCCACGTCGTGTTCCTCGACCACGCGACGACCGGCGACGGCATCGTCGCGGCGCTGCGCGTGCTCGCGATCATGGTGCGCGAGGACCGGCCGCTGTCCGAGCTCGCCGGCGTCATGACGCGCACACCGCAGGTGCTGGTCAACACGCCGGTCGATCGCAAGATCCCGCTCGACGAGCTGCCCGGCGTGCAGCAGCTGATCGCGAACGTCGAGCGCGAGCTCGGCGACGACGGCCGCGTGCTCGTCCGCTACAGCGGGACCGAGAGCAAGGCGCGCGTGATGATCGAGGGCCTCGACGAATCGCGCATCAAGGGCTGGGCGGACGAGATCGCGGGCGAGCTCGCGAAGTCGTGCCGCGCCTGAGCGTCCGGATTTACCGCCAAGGCGCCGAGTCGGCCAGGAAGACGCCCCG